>DXLM01000003.1:0-56865 GCA_019414725.1 Bacteroides sp. | reverse complement strand
AAGACGGCAGTCGTTTATGGCTGCGTCAAGATACTACTGCGAGTGCAACAATTGATTGTTTGTTGCACTCGCAGACGTTGAATATTGCACAGCGTGAACTGAATAGGTCGTGGAAAGGTGTTCCTGTCACTTTACAACTCTGTGCAGATAAGGAACACCTTGCTTTAGGAAAAGATGGTTATACTATCCGTACGGATAAAAATCATATAGTTATCGGTTCATTGTCGGAAACCGGACTGCTTTATGCTGCTTATCATCTGATTCGTTTACAGGAAACGGATATTGATTTAGGCCATCTGGATATAAAGGAAAAGCCGGCATATGAATACCGAATACTGAATCATTGGGATAATCTGGATGGAACAATAGAACGCGGTTATGCTGGGCATTCGCTTTGGAAATGGGAAGAACTGCCTGATGTGTTATCTCCTCGTTATGAAGCATATGCACGTGCCAATGCTTCGATTGGAATCAATGGTACGGTATTAAATAATGTCAATGCTTCTCCGGAAATATTGTCGGATGCTTATCTGTTGAAAGTAAAAGCGCTGGCTGATGTTTTCAGGCCATACGGTTTAAAAGTCTACTTGTCTGTAAATTTTGCCTCTCCTATGGTTTTAGGAAAACTTGCTACAGCAGATCCTTTAAATACCGAGGTTTCAGAATGGTGGAAGAAAAAAGTATACGAAATATATTCGCAGATTCCTGATTTTGGCGGTTTTTTGGTGAAAGCTAACTCCGAGGGGCAGCCTGGTCCATGTGATTATCATCGTACACATGCTGAAGGAGCAAATATGCTTGCAGAGGCATTGAAACCGTATGGAGGAATCGTAATGTGGAGAGCTTTTGTATATAGTCCTTCCGACAATGACCGTGCGAAACAGGCTTATCTGGAGTTTCAGCCACTGGATGGAAAGTTCCTCGACAACGTTATCGTGCAAGTAAAGAATGGTCCTATTGATTTTCAGCCGCGTGAACCGTATAGTCCTTTGTTTGGGGCGATGAAACATACACCATTAATGGCAGAATTTCAGGTTACACAAGAATACCTTGGGCATTCCAATCATTTGGCTTATCTGGCTCCGATGTGGAAAGAATTTTTCAGATATGTTGATCCAGATATGTTACGTGCCGTAGCAGGTGTGACTAATATTGGTGATGATGTGAATTGGTGCGGACACGATTTTGCACAGGCTAACTGGTATACTTTTGGCAGACTTGCCTGGAATCCTCGTCTGTCGTCGGAAGAAATTGCCGATGAATGGTTGAAACAGACCTTTACATCGAACAAAGATTTTCTTGTTCCAATGCGTGAAGTTATGCTGGAAAGTCGTGAAGCGGTGGTTAACTATATGATGCCATTGGGGTTACACCATATATTTGCGTGGGGACATCATTACGGACCAGAACCGTGGTGTGAGATAGAAGGGGCACGTCCCGACTGGCTTCCTTCGTATTATCATCGGGCAGATAGTGAAGGACTTGGCTTTGACAGAAGTGGTACAGGTAGTAATGCTGTTTCGCAATATCCCGATTCGTTGGCGAATATATGGGGAACGCTGGATACATGCCCCGAAGAATTTTTGCTTTGGTTTCACCATGTTCCGTGGACATATAAATTGAAAGACGGATATACGCTGTGGGAAGAACTGTGTTATAAGTATGATACGGGGCTGAAAGAGGTACGGCGTTTTCGCGATACATGGAATCAGATGCGTCCGTATATTGATACAGAGCGTTATGAAGCAGTTGCAAAACGCTTGGATATTCAGGTAAATGATGCCGTCTGGTGGAAAGATGCCTGCTTGTTGTATTTTCAGAGCTTTTCGAAAATGAAATTTCCCAAAGATATAGAAAAGGCAACTTTCCGGCTGAAAGAACTGAAAAAGGTACATTTGCCTATTACGAATTTTGAATGTCCAGGGGCAGATATATTGCCAAGAAAGGAATGAGCTGAAATATAGTCCTTCTGCTTTTCCTGATAATAACAGCGGATTAGGTCTGTTTTTTGTACAAAAGTTGAAATAGTTTGTACGAAAAGGTAAAAAGGTTTGTACGAAGAATAAAGAAGTTTGTACAGAAAAAAAGAAAACTCCAGCATGTTTTTAGAACGATATGCTGGAGTTTTCTTTTTTGTAATATTATCTGATTTTCGATGTGGCTGATGATTTATTCTTCTATTATGTCATTCTCTGTAGCATTTTCTTCATGAGCGTTTTGCATGTATTCTTTAGGGGATAATCCAAAATATTCTTTGAATGTATTCGAAAAATGCGACAGGTTGTTATAGCCTACAGCATAGGCTACTTCAGAAATCGTCAGTTTCTTCTCTTTCAGTAGCTTGGCTGCCTGTTGCATACGTATGTTGCGTATGAAATCTCTTGAAGATAAATTGGTGAGTTCCTTCAGCTTACGATGCAGGTGCACGCGGCTTAATCCTACACTGTTCGCTAGCATTTCTACGTTCAGGGTAGGCTCTGACAGATTTTCATTGATGACTTTCATTATTTTGTTCATCAATACTTCATCTGCCGATTTCAGTTGGATATTCTGAACTTTGTCGCTTTGCTCCTGAGCTCCGCTGAACTTATTCTTCAACAGTCGTCGGTTCGAAAGCAGATTGCCAATCGTACTCTTCAATACTTCTATATTGAACGGTTTGATCAGATAACTGTCAGCTCCGATTTCGATACCTTCTACCTGTTCTTCCGGACGTCCTTTAGCTGTCAGTAAAATCACAGGGATATGGTTGATATTGGCATTTTGCTTGATCTTTTTGCATAATGTCATACCATCCATTTCAGGCATCATTACATCACTTATGAGCAAGTCCGTTGGATTGTTTAGCAGATATTCGTAGGCTTCACGTCCATTGTTGCAAGTATGAATTTTATAGTCTGCCGACAATTCATTTTTCAGATAGTTCAGAATCTCTTTTTCATCATCAGCTATCAGAATGTGGAAGTTGCTTTTTGATTTGATTTTCTTTTCAGTTTCTGTTTCTTCTGTTGTTTTAACTGGCTGTTCAGATGTTGTGGTAGTAGTAATCGTTGGATTATTCTCTGAGGTAGTTGTATCTGGTTGTTCCAGTTCTTCCATTTTCAAATGGTCACTACCTTGTGGAATGCGGATAATAAATTCGCTGCCTTGTACATCTGTACGGTTACGGGCAATGATTGTACCATGATGAAGCTCTACCAGTGACCGGGTTAAGTGGAGTCCTACTCCGGTTCCGGCCTGATTGCGTGTAATATCATTGTTGATTTGGTAAAATCGGTCGAATATGCGTTCTATCTGCTGGTCATCCAGGCCTATTCCTGTGTCGCTTACTTTAATTTCTATATATTTCTTAAGCGGAAGATGTGCTTCTTCATCTTCTCCTGTAGTGAGTGAAATCGTAACATTTCCTCCTTCGGGAGTATACTTGAAGGCATTCGAAAGCAGATTCATCAGTACTTTGTCGAAGTTATGCAGGTCAAGCCATGCACTTAACCGATTGTCCTGATGTTGGAAAGTAAGTGTGATATGTTTGTTTTGTGCAAGGTAACTGAATGTAGTTACTACATCATCAATGAATCCGACCAGGTCTGTTTCTCTTAGCTTCAGATTCATCTGTCCTTTATCTATTTTACGAATATCCATCAATTGGTTGATTAATCGAAGAATACGCTGTGAGTTACGGTAAATCATCATATAACTCTTTTCTAGTTCTGAGTCATGACAGTTGGCTATCAGCTTTTCAAGCGGATTTATAATCAACGTGAGAGGAGTACGAATTTCATGTGATATATTGATAAAAAACTGTAGTTTAGCCTCGCTTATTTCTTCGGCATGCTTACGTTCTACCATTTCTTTACGGCGTTCGAAGCGTGTACGCAAGTTTCCGATGATAGCCAGTATGATGAAAATAGTCAGTATGGCATATATAATATATGCCCACCATGATTGGAACCAAGGCGGAGTGATGATGATTTCGATACTGCGGGTAGGTGAATTGTAACCATGATTGATAGCATATACCTGGAATGTATATTTCCCGTGAGGCAGGTTGTTGTATGTCACTGTATTGACTCCGGGTGCTGTTGACAGCCATTCTTCATCCAGCTCCTTGATACGATATTTATAGATAACCTGACGTACGTTGTCAAACTGTAATGTAGAAAACGATATACTGAATGTATTATCTTTATAGTTTAGCCGGAACTTGTCCGATTCTATCACAGCTTTTTGGGTAATAGGTTCTCCTCCTGACAGTGTATTGGTATTTACTGATTTTCCAGCAACGATAAATTCAGTAATTGTAATAGAGGGAGTAGGAGTATTGTTTGCTATTTTTTCCGGCATAAAGCTGGTGATTCCATTTACTCCTCCGAAGAAAATTTCACCGCTTACTGAACGATAGAAAGCTCCTCTTGTAAATTCATTTCCTTGTAGTCCGTCGCCTGAAAAGTAAGTGGTAAAACTTTGTTCTTTTCTATTCAGACAACTGATTCCGTTGAATGTGCTTACCCAGATATTATGATTATTATCTTCGCATACACCACAAATAATGTTGTTACTCAGTCCATCTTGTTGTGTATAGCGTTTTATTGTTTTAGTTTTCCGGTCAAACGAATATAAACCATTTGATGTTCCTGCCCATATCGTTCCGTCGTGGCTTTCAGTTATGGCATAACCGATGCATCTTGTTATAATATAGTTATTGGATGTGTAGTTGATGAAGCTTTCTGTTTGTGGATCAAAACAACTGATACCCTTAAAATGTCCGATCCAGATCATACCTTCCTTATCACAATACAAAGAATTTATCCAGTTATTGGGAAGTTCATCCTTAGTCTTTATTCCGGTACTTTCTTCTGTACTGTTATAACGCTTCAATAGTTTGTTGGTCTTATTATATACATAAAATCCAGAACCATAAGTGCTGAAGTATAAGTTGTGATTATGATCTTCGGTGATAGAAAAGATACGTTCATTTATCAGTTCTGGAATAAATTCACAGAATCCGGTTGCAGGGTTACACCGTGCAACTCCTTTTGTATATGAACCAAGCCAAAGTTCATTGTTTGAATCTTCGAAGATACTTAGTATCGTATTGGCAACGCTATTTGGACTTCCTTCGGGAGTAAAGTGGTTTATCTGATTGAAATTTTTATCCAAGACATACAATCCGTCATTGTCTGTTCCGACAAACAGTTCTTTCTTGCTGTTTTGGAATACAGACATAACACAGTTATGACCGATGGGGTTATCGTGTATTTGTTTTTGCCCGTGGTAAAGAAAAGGGTTACGTTTGGTGGGGATGAAAGCAATTCCCCGCTGGAACAGACCAAGCCAAAGATTTTTGTCCCGATCCATTAGGATAGAGTGTACCTTACCGTCGTTAATATTTATCGGAGCGTTTTCAAGAGGGTGGTCTTGAATCTCTTTGTCTTTCAATGAATACACTTTTAGTCCTTCTCCGTCGGTTCCAATATATAGTTGATTATTTATAAATTTCAGTGTCTTGATTTGCAAGTTGTTTCTTCCTTTGTAAGGAACTTGTGTAAAACTTTTGCTACTTGCATTGTATATATTAAGACCTCCAGTCAATGTGCCGATATAAATGTTTCCACTGTTTCCTTTAGCCAGATCGGATATGTTGTTTTCACTGATAAAAGGAGTACGGAAAGTTTGGACAGCTTTTGTTTCAGGGTTATAGCAAATCAATCCGTCATTTTCTGCTCCCATCCATAAGTTCCCTTCGTTATCTTCCAACATAGAAGTCAGATGCAGCATACCCATTTTATAGAAATCCATTACACAGTCGCAACGTTCTGCTTCTGCGTTGGCTTTGAATATACCTCCTCCAGAAGATGCAACCCATATTTCTCCATTCTTGCGTTCGATAATTTGAACAGTGTGTATGGTAGTAACCTGGGTAGAATTTATGTATAGTGGTACTTCTGTAAATGAATTGGTATTATGATTGTACTTCATCAGCCCGCCCAATGAAGCTACCCAAAGATTGTTTTTGCTATCCTCGAAGACTGAAAATACATAATCGTTACGAAGTGAGGTAGAATCATTTTCTATGTGGTGGAAAGTTACAAACTTATTTCCGTCAAATAAATTCAATCCATATTCTGTAGCAATCCAGATAAAACCTTTCTGGTCTTGATAAATATCATTTATCAGGCTGTTTGATATTTGATTGTCGGTAGAAAATAAGACACTAGTCTGGGCACTTGCCGGAAGTATAGACAAGCAATAAATCAGACAGATAAGGAATGTTTTTGTTAGTATTCTATTGATTTGCATGATGTTTTTGTTTCTACAAAGATAGAAAATGTTCTATTTTCCACTACTCATGAATTGGTATTTTCTTCATATAATCAGTATATATCCGGATATATTAAATCATTTACTCAGTTATTTCTAGTAAAATGATTTAACGTATCCGGATATTACCCTTCGAGATGATTTTTACTCAAATGATATGTCTTTTAGTCTGTTACGCTAATAGATATTTTCTGTAATTGATCTATACGTGAAGTTCCTCCGTAAAGCAGTTCATAATTACCTTCTACCATACGCATGGTGTTGGTGTTTGTATCAAACCATTGGAATGTTTCACTGTCGAGGGTGAAAGAAACATTTGCGCGCTGTCCTTTTGCAATGTGGACGCGTTTGAAGGCGCGGAGTGTATGTGAAGGGCCTTCTTTATCTCCCGGGCAACTTAAATATACTTGCACCACTTCTTCTCCGTCATAATTTCCGGTATTTTGTACGGGGATTGTGAGTGTTACTTCTTTACCTTGGCTGATTGTTTGCTGACTTAATGTAGCTGTACCGTATGTAAAGTTGGTGTAACTCAATCCGTGACCGAAGTTGTATAAAGGACTTTCTGTCATATAACGGTAGGTACGTCCCTTCATCGAGTAGTCTTGAAAGTCAGGAAGCTGGTCGGTATGCTTATAAAAAGTGACCGGAAGTTTACCCGAAGGATTGTAGTCGCCAAATAAAACGTCGGCAACAGCTGTTCCTCCAGCCTGACCAGGATACCATGCCTGAAGAATGGCATCGCAAATCTTGCTTTCGGGTTCCAGTCCGACAGCCGAGCCTGAATAGTTGACAAAGATAATCGGCTTGCCTAATTTTTTCAATTCACTTATCAATCGTCGCTGAATAGCAGGAAGTTCGATTGTTGTGCGGTCGCCGCCTTTGAAACCTTCTGCATTTACTGGCATTTCTTCTCCTTCAAGAGAAGGTGAAATACCTCCTGCAAAGACAATGACATCGGCTGCTTTTACTTTGTCGATGGAAGCTTGCAGGTTTACAGGAACATTGCGTCCCATATCAAAATTCAGTTGGGCTGCTCTGTCTTTGCTGTAGAAGATAAAGTCTATTTTAATGTTGTATGTTTTTCCTTTTTCAGCTTTCAGCGTATACAGATTCATATTGTTTTTCAGATATTTTCCGCTGGCTACTTCTTTTCCATCTATGCTCAGGCGGATTATGCCTGCTGCCTCGAAGTGGAAATTGATATCCTCTGTTTCGGGTGCGGTAAATACCGATTCGTAGCTTGCAGAGAAATCTTGAATATTTACTCCTGCTGCAAATACTGTTGCTCCTAATGTGGTAAACTTGAAAGGAGTACTGGTATGGGTGACGGTAGCAGGTTTGCCTTCCATCTTGATGTTGTTCCAATAGGTAGAGCGGAATCCAGGTTTCCCATCGATGCTACATTGGCTGAATACACTTTCCAAACTGATACCAGAAGTACGGTCACATCCGAAGTCGTAAATCAGCTGATTTGCCGGAATACGTTCTTTCAAAGCTTCGTACAAGGTAGAGGTATGGGAAGGAAAACCATTGTAGTTACCCCATTGCATGACAGAGTCGTTGGCATTAGGACCGATCAAAGCGATTTTCATGTCTTCTTTCAACGGCAGGATATTATTCCGATTTTGCAGGAGGACAATGCTTTTTCGTGCAATTTCCAGTGCTAAGTCTTTATGTGCTTTGCTGTCGACTACAGAATATGGAATACTGTCCCAGCAGACATGTTCGTCCATTTCGCCTAATTCGAAACGAGCTGTCAGCAGACGTTTTACAGAAATGTCAATTTGTTTTTCGTCTATCAGTCCTTTTTGTACAGCTTCCGGAAGTGATTTGTAATTATTTCCACATTCCAGATCTGTACCACTCAATACAGCTCCTGCACTGGCCGTTTCTTTATCGGGATGCGTTTCATGATCGCCTTTGCGCCAGAAGTCACTGATAGCACCGCAGTCGGATACTACTATACCTTTGTATTTCCATTCATCACGCAGGATTTGCATCAGCAAACGGTTGCTTCCGCAGCAAGGTTCACCTTCGAAACGATTGTAGGCACACATCACTTCTTTTACATCAGCTTCCTGAACCAGTGCTTTGAAAGCCGGCAGGTAAGTTTCCCACAAGTCACGTGGAGCAATGTTTTCGGCATTGAAACTGTGTCGGTTCCATTCGGGGCCTGAATGAACGGCATAATGCTTGGCGCATGCATGAAGTTTGTCATATTTCATATTATCCGGACCTTGCAGACCTTGAACTACGGCAACCCCCATTCGTGAAGTGAGATAAGGATCTTCTCCGTAAGTTTCCTGTCCTCTTCCCCAGCGAGGATCGCGGAATATGTTGATATTGGGAGTCCAGAATGTCAGTCCCTGATAGCGTTTCAGGTTACCCGATTTACTGAATTCTGTATATTTGGCTCTGGCTTCATCGGAAACGGCTGTAAAGACTTTGTAAATCAATTCATCATCGAACGATGCAGCCATACCGATTGTTTGAGGAAATACAGTGGCAATTCCAGCTCGGCCTACTCCATGAAGAGCTTCGTTCCACCAGTCGTAGGCTTTGATACCTAGTCGTGGAATAGCAGGAGAAGCATTTTGCATAAGAGAAACTTTTTCTTCCAGGGTCAACCGTTCAAGTAAATCGGATGCCCGTTGTTCAGGAGTAAGACTGGTGTTTTGATAAGGAAATTGTTGTCCCATAACAGGAGCGGTAAATAAAAGCATACCTAACCCCACAAGTGCTTTAATTTTTTTGTTCATGTTTTTATAGTATTATTTGTGTGTTGACTAACCCTTTGATTGCAAAGGTAAAAGAATTTATAATAAGGGGATAAAAAATCTGGGAAAAATTGACTCAATTTCTGTTGAGGCTAAAAATAAAAATCCGTTTTAATGAACGGGAGAGTTTGGGGATTGAAACTCAGTTTGTTCATTAAAACGGATTGTATTTGTGGGCTGACCTATAAGGCTTTGCCGAAATTAGATTTATTTAGGCAGATAATTGTTCCAGTTTGGAGTTTGTTCTATACCAAATCCTGCATTGATTTCATCATTTGGAATTGGATAACAGAACTGAGATATATCGTAGTTTGTGTATTTATACGATACTTGATCTTCGACGTTGGCATATACATCGGCTTTTTCACCCCAGCGTCGCAAGTCATAAAAACGAAAACCTTCTTGGAACAATTCACGTGCACGTTCGTCTTTCAGGAATGCAAATACTTCTTCTTTGGTATTTCCTAAATCGTCGGTACTGGTAATGTTTGAATTTCTCTTGGCTACAGTCAGCAGAGCTTCTTTAGCACCGTTTAAGTCTGGTTGTGCTGCTCGTAACTTTGCTTCTGCAATGATTAGTTCCATTTCGGGAGCATTAACGATATAGTTGGTTGCATATGCAGTATTTCCTCCTCCATACCAGAACTTTCCTCCATATTGCATTTGTGTGTACGAGCCTTTTTTGATTGTCGGCAGGTAGAGGCTGCCTCTACAGTCTGTATCAGCTATTAAGTTTCTCATACGCTGGCTGGGAAGTCCTCCATACGTAGTCCATACGTTACCACAAGAGTTGGCCGACCAGCTGTTGTTTACGTCAATTGCCAGACGGAAGATACTTTCTGTATTACTGTCGCCTCCTGTGTACAATTTTTTGTAACTGTCTTCGGTGTAGGCTTCAACTTTCTTGTTCGAGTGTTCAAGAGCATATTGGGCATACTTTGCTGCATTTTCGAAATCTTCCAGATATAAATATGTACGTGCCATTAAGCCTTCTATCGCAGCAACCGATAAATATGAATTTGTTTCTCTGCCGTCGGTTCCGCTTTCTTTATAGCAAGTCAGTGCATTGTTGAAATCTTCCAGTATGGCTTTATAGCATGCTCCAACTGTAGAACGGCTGACTTCTTCGAAAGCTTGAATCGGTTCATCAATGATAACGATACCCGGTGCATCGCTGTTGTCTGTTGTTTCGTTGACTTTGATCTGCTTGCCGAAGATGTTGGTCATAGCCAGCATTGCATATCCTCTTAATCCGTATGCTTCTGCCAGATATTGTTTAAGTGCTGCCTTGTCCGAATCGGCGGTAGTACTTTCAAGTTCTTTTCCGGCTTTAATGATACGTGCAGAGTTGTCTACAACCTTATATCCGTATTCCCATATGCTGCTGAGGTAAGAATCATCTGCAGTTACGCTATAATGGTTGATGGTGGTCCAGTGATTAGCCGAGCCATTCAGGTATGCCATGTCACCAGCCATATCGCCAATAGTCAGTGAATAGTTTCCGGCAAAATAGAATCTGAATAACTGATAATAAGTTCCATTTAGGGCATATTTTATATTGTCTACGCTGGTAAGTCCGTTGTCTACATCTATTCCTTCATTATATTCTGTATCGAAGAAATTATTGCAGGAAGCAAGACAACCTGTCAAGGCTGTACAAATAAGTAGTCGAGATATAAATTTCTTCATATTTAATTTTCAATATTGATGCGTTAAACATAATTGTTAGAAACCAAGTGTAATACCTGCCAGGAATGTCCGTGTGGAAGGATACTGGAAGGCTATCAATCCGTTGGTGTATGTTTCAGGATCATATCCTACAAAATCTTTTGCCTTGAAAGTATAGATATTGTCTGCTGATATATAGATACGCATATTGTCTATCAGTATTTTCTTCAAAAGATGTTTCGGCAAAGTATATCCTAATTGCAGGTTCTTTACACGGAGGAAATTGCCGCTGTAAAGGAATCGTGAAGAATGGTTGTTTTCTCCCGATGTGTTTCCGTATACATACTTAGGTACATCTGTATACCGGTTTTCTTCTGTCCATGCATTTTCATATAAATAAGTTGCAGGAGTTATATTACCCTGACTTCCGGCCGAAAGGTAGAAACGGTTTGATGATGCATAAACTTTTCCTCCCAGTCGGTAATTGAAGTCAGCAGAGAAGTCGAAGTTCTTCCACTGAAGACGTGTACCGAAACCACCATAAGCTTTCGGATCAGCCGATCCAAGATATCTTTTGGCACATTCATTCCAGTTGGTTGTTGTTTCATCTCCAGTAGCATTTTTATACCATAACGGATTGCCTGTATCTGGATCTACACCAGCATATTCTACCATATAGAATTGTCGTAGAGGATATCCCTCCTGTATGATAGTATAAGTATCTTCAACAGGTTTTCCGTCTGACAGTTCTGTGACACGGTTTTGGTTGAATGTAACATTGGCATAAGCAGTCCATGTCCATCCCTTTGTCTGTAAGATAGTACCGTTTAAGCCGATTTCCACACCTCTGTTGCGCATAGAACCGATATTCTGGTATACTTTATCCAGTCCTGTAACTTTAGATATAGGAAGTTCAAACAACATGTCTGATGTAGCTTCATTATAGAAGTCAACAGTCAGATTCCATTTTCTGATCAGTGTAATATCAAGACCGATGTTCAGCTTCTTGCTTGTTTCCCATCCCAAGTCAGGAAGATTTAACGACTCAGGAGCGATACCGGGTTCGTTGTTATAATTGTATCCAGCCTTATAGAATCCGCGTGATGCATACCAGTCTATATCCTGATTTCCTACAGTTCCGTAGCTGGCTCTGATTGCTAAGTTGGTAAATACGTCGTTGTCTTTGAGGAATTCTTCTTCCGAGATTCTCCATTTTCCTCCTACAGACCAGAAATTACCCCATCGGTTGTTGTTTCCGAATACAGAAGAACCGTCGCGGCGGTAGCTGACCTGTCCGTAGTACTTGCCTTGATAGTCGTAGCTTGTATTGAGGAAGAAGGAAGCCAGACGTGCTTTACGTGTTTTGTATGAAGGAATTCCATAAGAAGAACCTGCCATATTCAGTTCACGGTAGCCCATCAATGGAAAGTTGATACCGGCATACTCTTCGTTCCAGTAGTTTTTCCATTGTGCTTCTTGTCCCAGCATGACAGAAACATTATGTTTTTCATTGAACGTATAAAGCCAGTTCAATGTGTTTGTCCATGTTATCGTTGTGGTATTCGAATTATACTGCGTACCACGACCATTGTCGCTTGCTCCCTGATTGTTGTACCAGCTCCAGAAGTCATATTGGCGTGTGCCGTAAGAGTTGATACCTAATGAGGTTTTTAGAATAAAACCTTTTCCAAAATTAATGGCGAAATAGGGATTTAAATTGATTGTGGTAGTTTTGGTATTATAAATATCTCCGGCCTCTTTATCGTAAACAGCCAATGGGTTGTATGAAATGCTTGTATTATAACTTCCATCTTCGTTGTAAAAAGGATCGAGTGGAGTTGCTTTCAGTGTAGCACTGACAAACGGGTTCGAATAAGATCCTCCGGTAGATTGAGAGAATGCATCCATATCTGCCAGAGCAAATGATGTGTTAAATCCGAAGTTGAACCATTTGTAAGATGTTTCCAGGTTGAGGCGGGCAGAGTAACGTTTCATATCGCTGTTGATGGCAACACCTTCCTGATTCAGGTATCCCAGACTGGCATAATAGCGAGTCTTGCCATTTCCTCCGCTGAAGCTGATGTTATAATCCTGATAATAACCGGTACGGGTAATAGCATCCAGCCAATCGTAGTTTTGTGTACCGTCCCAGTTATAGTCTGATTTTATTTTTGCCATAGCCGATTCGTAGGTGTACTTTTCCGGATCACTGTTTACCAGACCACGTGCAAACAAGTCGGCTGTCTGTTGTGCATTACAGAAAGAAAAATTATTTGGAGCAATGTTTGTAAAGCCTTGTTTGATATCCAAGTCTATATGCATAGCTCCTTCCTGTCCTTTTTTGGTTGTGATTACGATTACACCATTGGCGGCACGCGAACCGTAGATAGCAGTAGCATTGGCATCTTTCAGAACAGTTACCGATTCGATATCTGCCGTGTTAATGTTTGCCAGTGGATTGAATGCACGGTTGTAACTTGCTGTTTCAGCATCAGTATCCGAGTTCATAGGCATACCGTCTATGATATACAACGGTTGTGTACCCGAATTAACAGAACTTTCTCCTCGGATATACACGTTAGCTTGAGCACCCGGCATACTTGTTGAATTATTCATTTGCACACCCGGCATACTTCCTTCGAGCGCTTTCATGAAGTTTGCATCGGTGCGTGATTCAAGTGTAGTAGAACCTGCTACATTGGCTGCTCCCGTAAATGTACTTTTCTTTGTTACTCCATAACCGGTAACCACCACTTCATCCAGAACTTCTGTATCCGATTTTAGGATTACATTTAATTCCGGTTTAATGTCTAATTCGCGACTTTGCATACCGATGAAAGAAATTATCACTTTCTTTGCATTTGCCGGAATGTTGCCAAGTGTAAATTTCCCATCGATATCGGTCACGGTTCCTGTATTAGTCCCTTTTATTAGGACAGAAGCTCCTACGATAGGAAGATTGTCTTCTTCTGAGATGACAACACCTGTCACCTTCGATACCTGTGCCATCGCTATGCTGATGTAGGCGAAGAAGCAAGTACAGAGTAAAAACAACTTTTTTTCATAAAATCTCTCTTTTTTTGATTAAAATAAATAATTAATTAAACAATATAGTGAGGAATATTGTTTACTGAACCTTAACAAAAAAACATCAAAATTACTCTATATACTTTCTTTCTGTATGTGTATGGGCTAAATTTGTATCTTTTCTAACAGATACTGCCCTGTATATGATGCTCCGCAATGAGCTACTTCTTCGGGGGTGCCGCATACTACGAGATTACCGCCCATATCTCCACCTTCCGGACCGAGGTCTATGACATAATCGGCGCATTTGATAACGTCCATGTTATGTTCGATTATGACAACCGTATGTCCTCGTGCTATTAAGGAGTTGAATGCCTCTAGCAGTTTCTTTATGTCGTGGAAATGTAATCCTGTTGTCGGTTCGTCGAATACAAAAATAGTTGGCTGAGATTTTTCGATACTCAGGAAATATGCCAGTTTGACACGCTGGTTTTCTCCTCCCGAAAGAGTAGAGGATGATTGTCCCAGTTTGATGTATCCGAGTCCAACTTCTTGTAGCGGCAGCAGTTTTTTTACTATTTTCTTCTGCTTGTGTTCATCGAAAAATTCGATAGCCTGGTTGACTGTCATTTCCAGTATGTCATAGATGTTTTTCCCTTCGTAACGTACTTCCAGGGTATCACTCTTAAAACGTTTTCCATGACATGATTCACATTCCAGTACCAGATCGGCCATGAATTGCATTTCTACCGTTACAGTACCTTCTCCTTTACATTCTTCACAACGTCCTCCTTCGGTATTGAACGAGAAATACCCTGCCGAGTACCCCATTTGTTTGGCCAAAGGCTGGTCGGCAAACAGTTTTCTTATTTCGTCGTATGCCTTGATGTAGGTGACAGGATTACTGCGTGAGGATTTGCCTATCGGGTTTTGGTCGACAAACTCTATGTCCTTTATCATCTGGATATCACCTTCCAGTGAAATAAATTCTCCCGGACGGTCGCTGCCTTCACTATACTCACGCTTCAGTGCCTTATAAAAGATGTCGCGCACTAACGTACTTTTTCCTGAACCACTAACTCCGGTCACTACCGTCATTACGTTAAGTGGGAAGCGTACATCGATTCCCTTCAGGTTGTTTTCTCTGGCTCCTTTTATTTCTATATAATTATTCCACGAACGATGTGTCTGTGGTCGTTCGATGATTTCTTCTCCCAGCAGATATTTTACAGTATAGCTGTTGCTTCCGGGATGCAGGTCTTTCATATCTCCTTGATAAACAATTTCTCCTCCCAGACGTCCGGCTTTAGGGCCGATATCTATAATATAGTCGGCAGCACGGATGATTTCTTCATCATGCTCTACCACTACCACTGTATTGCCCAGCTGTTGCAACTGGCGGAGTACTTTGATAAGCTTGTCTGTATCTCGGCTGTGAAGTCCGATACTAGGTTCGTCCAAAATATAAAGTGAACCTACCAGACTGCTTCCCAGTGAGGTTGCTAGATTGATTCGCTGACTTTCTCCCCCGGAAAGTGAGTTGCTGAGTCGGTTTAATGTAAGATATCCAAGTTCGACGTCGAGCAGGAAGGTCAATCGGTTATTGATTTCATTCAGCAAGCGTTGGGCTATCATCTTGTCATGTTCGTCGAGCTGCAAGGTACGGAAAAATTCTTTCAACTGATAAACCGGCATCTCTACCAGTTCTGCAATGGTGCGTCCTCCCACTTTGACATAAAGCGCTTCTTTCTTCAAACGGCTGCCATGACACTCCGGACAAGTTGTCTTACCACGGTAACGGGCTAACATTACGCGGTACTGTATCTTATACTGATTTTCTTCCAGCATCTTGAAGAACGAATCGATGCAGACTTTGTCACGCGGTCCGTGCCATAAATAATCCTTCTGTGCCTGAGTCAGGTTATAGTAAGGCTCGAATATAGGAAAATCGTGCGCCGGAGCTTCGCGCAGGAATTCGGTGAGCCATTCGCTCATTTTTTCTCCTCTCCAGCACATCACAGCACCGTCGTAAACACTCAATGCACGGTTGGGTACGACAAGATGCTCGTCTATACCGATAATCTTTCCGAAACCTTCACACGTAGGGCATGCGCCGATAGGAGAGTTGAACGAAAACATCTGGTCGCTGGGCTCTTCAAACTTAATACCGTCTGCCTCGAATTTTGTACTGAAGGCATGTAGTTTGGTACTTCCGTCGGGCAGGTAAAAGCGCAGCAGACAAGCTCCGTCACCCTCGTACATAGCTGTTTCTGCTGAATCGGTCAAGCGGCTGATTGCATCTTTTGTATCATCGCAGCTCATACGGTCCACCAGCAGGTATATCGTATCGGCAGGATTATATTGATAATCCTCCATACGAACCATTTCACCGTTTACTTCCAGACGGGTGAATCCTTGTTTCATATCCATTTCTATCTGTTCGGCTTCACTGCGTCCTTCTCGGGGAATGATAGGAGTCTGTACCGTATAGCGTGTACCTTTCGGATATGAGAGCATGCAGTTTACAATATCTTCGGGGCTGTCTTTTTTTACAAGCTGACCGCTTATCGGCGAATAAGTTTTGCCGACACGTGCAAACAGCAGACGCAGATATTCGTATATCTCAGTCGATGTACCTACAGTAGAACGCGGATTCCGGCTGATTACTTTCGGTTCGATAGCAATGGCAGGAGGAATACCTTTGATGAAATCACATTCAGGTTTGCTCATTCGTCCCAGGAACTGGCGTGCATACGATGAAAGGCTTTCCACATAGCGACGCTGTCCTTCGGCATACAATGTGTCGAATGCCAGTGAGGATTTTCCGGAACCGGACAACCCCGTAATGACTACTAGTTTATTACGTGGAATATCAACGTCTATATTTTTCAGGTTGTTTACCTTCGCGCCTTTTATAGATATATATTTACTGTCAGACATGCTTGGATTCGTTTGGTTTTTGATAGACAAAAATAGTGAATTTTATGCATATCGTGAAACAAAAGATAAATAAGGAGTGTTAATAGCTTCAATTTTGGAAAAAACTCTGCTTATTGCTTTCACATGTGTAAAACAGGTCCTCATTGCTTTATTCTTTTATCGATTCGAGGAAAAAGTAAGTTATTGATTATTTTTTCCTTATCTTTGCCCTCTCGATTATAATGTATAAAAAATATGAAATCAAAAGTTTTATTGATTTGGCTGGCAATGCTTTTATTTGTTGCCGGAAGTGTTAAGGCACAGACAATGCATCCAAAGCGTGAATTCCGCGGTGCGTGGATACAATGTGTGAACGGTCAGTTTCAAGGTATGCCCACAGAACAGATGAAAGCGACTCTGATCCGTCAGTTGGATAACCTGAAAGGTGCGGGTATCAATGCGATTATATTTCAGGTTCGTGCCGAATGTGATGCTCTTTATGCGTCGACCTATGAACCCTGGAGCCGTTTCCTTACCGGATTGCAGGGAAAAGCTCCTCAGCCAGGCTGGGATCCGCTTCGTTTCATGGTGGAAGAATGTCATAAGCGTGGCATGGAACTTCATGCATGGATAAATCCTTATCGTGCACAGACCAAGGGAACTACGGCATTGTCGCCTATGCATCCTTATAATAAATACCCTAATTTGTTTGTACGTTACGGCGGACAGCTGTATTTCGATCCCGGATATCCTGAATCGAGAGCTTATATCTGCAAGATTGTAAGAGATATCGTTTCTCGTTACGATATTGACGCTATTCACATGGATGATTATTTTTATCCGTATCCGAATCCGGAAGAAGAATTTCCAGACAACATCAGCTTTGCTGCTTATGGTCGCGGATTTACCAACAAGGCCGACTGGCGTAGAGATAATGTCAATGTCTTGATAAAAGAAATTCACGAAACTGTACGCAGTTGTAAGCCATGGGTTAAGTTTGGTGTTTCTCCCTTCGGTATCTATCGTAACAGAAAATCAGATCCGAATGGCAGCGATACAAACGGACTTCAGAATTACGATGACTTGTATGCCGATGTACTGCTTTGGGTCAACAATGGCTGGGTAGATTATAATATCCCTCAGATCTATTGGGAAATCGGTCATCCGGCAGCAGATTATGATAAACTGATCCGCTGGTGGGCGCGTCATTCTGCCGCACGTCCACTGTTTATCGGACAAGACGTAGTTCGTACTGTAACAAAGCCAGATCTGAAAAATCCGGGACAGCACCAGATGCTTGCCAAATATAACTTGCAGCGTATGCTTCCAACCGTACAGGGAAGCTGTCAGTGGTATGCTGCTGCAGTGGTAGAAAATAAAGGCAACTATCGTGAGGTTCTGGCAAATGTCTACCACAAATATCCAGCTTTGATTCCGGCTTCTCCTTTTATCGATAAAGAGGCTCCGGGTAAAGTGAAAAAACTGAAACCGGTGTGGACTGCCGACGGATATATTTTGTTCTGGACAGCTCCTAAGGCGAAAGATGAAATGGACAAGGCTGTGCGTTATGTAGTATATCGCTTCAATAACGATGAAAAGGTTAATCTGAATGATCCTTCTCATATTGTTGAAATCACTACTAATACTTTCTATAAACTTCCTTATGAAAACGGAAAGACTAAGTACCGCTATGTAGTGACTGCACTCGACCGTCTGCATAATGAATCGAAGGCTGTTAAGAAAAAAATTAAGTTGTAAAATATTTATTAAGTTAAGAAATCCGTTCGGAGGAATCCGGACGGATTTTTTTATGAACAGACTGATGTGTTCAATATTGTGTTCTTCTCCTTTAAATTTGTTATATTGAAAGAATTGATTATCTTTGCTAATAGATACAAAACAAACAGAAGTGTGCCTGTAAAGAGCAGTCCCTGCACTTCGGAAACAAAAACTAAGATTCTTTGGGGACGAGAACCTTATAAAAACAATATCAGTTATGAAGAAGTTATTATTAACTGTTGTTTTAGGATTGTGTACACTTGCCGGTTTTTCTCAGGCGAAATTTGATGTACATGCAGGTATGTCTATGGCAAACATCACCAATAGTGATGCAGACTTGAAGATTGGCTATTCGGTAGGAGTAGGAATGGATTATGCCATTACTGATATGTGGGCCTTCCAGACCGGTTTGAATTTTACAAGCAAAGGTTGTAAAGGATCTGAGAAAGGTGTTGATGCGAAAATTAATCCTGTTTATCTGGATATTCCTTTATTGGCTGCTATAAAATTACCTATCAGCGAAGGTAATACGTTTGTTGTAAATGCCGGTCCTTATGTAGGATTTGGTTTGGGCGGAAAAGCGACTGTGGAATCAGGAGGTGCTGAAGTTGGAACTAAACTGTTTAAGAAGATAGATGGAGCTGACGAAGCATTGATGAACCGTTGTGCTGTAGGTTTGCAGTATGGAGTAGGTTTTGAACTGGGATATAAATATTTGCTGAATCTGACAGGCCAGTATGGTTTTACTAACATGTTTAAGAAAAGCCTGACACAGGAAAATAATAAAAACCTGGCTTTTATGATAACTGTGGGTTATCGCTTCTGATAGCGTATTAAATTCTTTCTAAGTATAGAGCGGTCGGACTGTGACAAATGGTCTGACCGCTTTTTTTATGGATTGTGCAGCTGTTTCCGTATTTCTTTGTTTTAAATCTAGCTGATGTTTATCTGCTTTTTTGTACAAATTTAAAAAAAATATCAGGAAGAATTGCTGATAATATGCTGATGTTTTTTGTGAAAGCTGGTATTGATTTTATGAAGAAAACAGGTCGTTGTAAACGTAAGGTTTAGGCCTGGAAAATCTGATAAATCGAAACCTTAAAAGAAAAGTCCCTCTGTTTTCAGCCTTAATTTGTTACAATATCAGGCTGAAAACAGAGGGACTTTTAGAATGTCAACTTATAAACTGTAAGTAAAGTCATCCCATGTTTCCGTTTGGAAATCATCTATATTATTTGATATGCTCGCGAATCTTTGTAAGATAGGCACGCATTCTTTCAGCATCTTTTTTGTTGATGATATCCAACAGCTCGTTGAGTTCTGTACGAATACCTTCTACATGTGCCGGAGTACGTGGGTTGAACAAGATTTCCTGCAACAGAAAATCATCTTCGCCCATCACTCCTTTGGCTATTGCCATATGCCGTTTGAATGTTGTTCCCGGAGCATCCTGATGTTTCATTACCGCAGCGAAGGCAAACGTAGAAACAAAGGGGATAGACAGCGAGTAAGCTACTGTTTCATCGTGTTCCTCGAATGTATATTCGAAGATGTTAAGTCCCAGTCTTTGATACAGATCTTTGAAGAAAATTTTTCCCAGATGGTCGCCTTCCTTGATGATGATGGCATTCTCCGTACTTAGCTTGTCAAGGTTGGCAAACGTAGGACCAAACATCGGGTGAGTAGATACATAGCGGAATCCACAATTTTCGTAAAATTCTTTCAGTCCGGTTTTTACAGAAGCTATATCGCTTATGATACAATCTTTCGGGAGAATGGGCAAAACCTGATTGAATGCATCAAGAGTATATTTTACCGTTGCTGCATTAATAACCAGTTCGGGTTTGAATTCTTCTATTTCTTGAGTATTGGTAAACCGACAGCAGTTGTACATAAAGCGCAGTTTCTTTGGGTTCACATCGAATACTGCCACTTCGTGGTCGAAACTCAATACATCGGTAAAGAAGGAACCCATTTTTCCGGCTCCCAAAATTAATATTCTCATAGATTCTTATAAAAGTCTGTTATTTACTTACTTACTTATTAATGATTTCCAATTGCTGGCGTACGCTTTCTTCGTGGATAGCTTCGAATACTTGTTTGACAAAATCGGCATCCATTCCGCATAATGTACCTTGCGCACCACGCTTGTCGAGTATCTCGTTGTAACGTCCGGTCTGAAGGACAGTCATGTTATGCTCTTTCTTGAATGTACCTATTTCACGGCATACACGCATACGTTTGGCTAAGATTTCCATCAGTTCGTTGTCGCACGCATCGATTTGCAGACGAAGTTCGTGCAAGCTTTCTGTTGACTGATGCTCTTTACGAATAACCAGCAGATTCAGGATGTAGTCGAGTACATCTGGAGTAACTTGCTGTGCCGCATCACTCCATGCACAATCTGGATTGCAGTGAGATTCAACAATCAATCCATCCAGTCCCAGGTCCATTGCCTGCTGGCAGAGCGGTGCAATGAGTTCACGCTTTCCACCGATATGGCTTGGGTCGCACAAGATAGGCAGGTTAGGAATACGGCGGCGCAGTTCGATTGGAATATGCCACTGTGGCAAGTTACGGTAAATCTTTTTATCGTATGACGAGAATCCGCGGTGGATAGCTCCCAGACGCTTCAATCCTGCGTTGTTGATGCGTTCCAAAGCTCCGATCCATAATTCCAGATCCGGATTGACAGGGTTCTTTACGTAAACAGGAATATCTACTCCTTTCAGTGCGTCAGCTATTTCCTGTACGGCAAACGGATTGGCAGTGGTACGTGCTCCGATCCACAAGATATCGATACCTGCTTTCAGACATTCGTATACGTGCTTTGCCGTTGCAACCTCGGTTGCTACGTACATGCCTGTTTCTTGTTTAACTCGTTTCATCCATGCAAGACCATCCACACCGATACCTTCGAAACCTCCGGGTTTGGTACGTGGTTTCCATATTCCGGCACGGAAAATCTTGATACCTTTATTGGCCAGTTGGGTAGCAGTTGAGATGACTTGCTCTTCTGTTTCGGCACTACAAGGACCTGCTATGATAAGAGGGCGTTCTTTTGATACACCTTCCAGTTCGATGGGTTGCAAATTTAGTTCCATATTATCTTATCTTTTTAATTTATTATTCTTTAGAAAATTGCTTTGATGCGTTTAAGGGCTTCAGCCAGTTTTTCTTCCTTGGCACAGAGAGAAATGCGAATATACCGTTTTCCGTTGCTTCCGAAGATGAATCCCGGAGTAATAAATACCCGTGCTTCGTGTAATACTTTCTCTGTCAGGTCTTCTACATCAGTATAGCTCTCGGGAATTTTTCCCCAAAGGAACATACCTACCTGATCAGAATCGAATGTACATCCCAGTGTAGTCATGATTTCCTCCGCCAGTTTACGACGGCGGCTGTATACGTTGATGTTTGCTTCTTCGTGCCATTCTGCACTGTTGCGGTATGCCTGTGCGGCAGCGAGCTGCATGGGACGGAAAGTTCCCGAATCGATATTACTTTTTATTTTCAGAATCCACTGTACAAAAGTCGCGTTGGTGGCAAGCATACCTACACGCCAGCCCGGCATGTTGTGGCTCTTACTCATGGAGTTGAACTCGATACAGCATTCTTTAGCTCCCGGAACATTGAGGATACTGATAGGCTTATGGTTCAGAATGAAGCTGTATGGGTTGTCGTTTACAATGACGATGTTGTGGCGGCGGGCAAAGTCGACCAGCTTTTCGTACAACTCCATAGTGGCATTTGCTCCTGTCGGCATGTTGGGATAGTTAGTCCACATAATTTTTACCCGGCTCAAATCCATTTTCTCCAGTTCATCAAAATCGGGTTGCCAGTGATTGTCTTCCCTCAGGTTATAATTGACGATCTCACTTCCTAATATTTTATTTAGTGAAGTGTAGGTAGGATATCCCGGATTAGGAACCAGAACCTGATCTCCCGGATTGACGAGAGCCAGTGTGACATGCAGGATACCTTCCTTTGATCCGATGAGCGGCTGTATTTCCGTAGCAGGATCAAGGTCGACATTGTACCAGCGTTTGTACCAGTCAGCCATCGCCTTGCGCAGTTCAGGTATACCTACTGTGGGCTGGTAACCATGTGCATCTGCCTTGCGGGCATTTTCGCATAATACATTGATGGTTTCTTTCGATGGCGGCATGTCCGGACTTCCTATACCCAGGCTGATGACATCCTTACCTTCGGCGTTCATCTTTGCCACTTCTTTCAGTTTACGGCTGAAATAATATTCGCTGACACTAGCCAGTCTGTCGGCGGGCTGTATATTATAATGTTGATTCTCCTTCTGCATATTCTCCTAAAATTTTAAGTGCTTTAGTGAGCGGGGTTACCGCATCGATAGATTGTTTATATCTCAGGTAATCATTGAACATCACGTCTACGTAGAACATATATTCCCATTCGCGTCCGATGATGGGCAATGATTGTATTTTAGTCAGGTTTATGTTGTAGAATGAAAAAATGGAAAGAACTTTCGAAAGACTTCCTTCATTGTGTGGAAGTGAGAAAACGATGTTTGCCTTGTTTACCTTCGAACGGTCTTTCAGGTCGTCGGCAATCCACGGGTCGCATACTATAAGAAAGCGTGTGAAATTGTGCTTGTTGGTTTCAATTCCTTCCTGAAGTATTTTCATTCCATACATGCTTGCTGCATATTTGGAGCAGATGGCTGCATGTCCTTTCAGTTGTTTTTCGTGGATGTTTTTGGCACTTCCGGCAGTATCATCGGTTTCTACAACTTTCAGTTCCTGATGATGCTGGAGAAATTCGCGGCATTGTGCCAGGGCTACCGGATGAGAGTTTACTTCTGTCAGGTCCTCCCAGCTTTCATCGGGCAGACACATGATACTGTGGCTGATACGAAGCTTGTGTTCTCCGATGATAGTAGCTCCACTTTCGCGGAGTAATTCGTAGTTATGAAGCAGGCTTCCGGCAATTGTATTTTCTATGGCAACTGTTCCGATTACATTGCTGTCCTTGCGCATGTTCTCGAATACTTCTTCGAATGTATTGCAACAGATTAACTCTATTTCTTCATCCTTGAAATATTTGTGGGCGGCAATGTCGTGATATGAGCCCGGAACACCTTGTATTGCTATCTTTTTCATTTGCTCTTGGTTTAAAATAAAAAATCCCGTTTCTTTCCAGAAGCGGGATTTCGTTATATTGTTTTTACTTATTCATTGGTTTATCGTACATATGCGAACTCCCGCTTCACTTCATTGCTAAAGTAAAAGTAAAAAAAGTAAAAGAAGAAGTATGTCGCAAATGTTTTCATTTTTGTTCTGTTATTTTGTTATCATTACGGTTGCAAATGTAATACTTTTCTTGAAAAAACAATAGTTTTATGAACTTTTTCTTTAAATATTTTCTTTACACGACATATTCGATTAAATTTGTGTTAGAACAAACTCGCTAATTAAAACATAATATCACCATGAATTATAATTTTGATGAACTGATAGACCGTCGGGGAACGAGTGCTGAAAAAGTTGAAGGAATGAAGAGTATATGGGGTAGGGAAGATCTTATTCCGATGTGGGTAGCCGATATGGAT
The DNA here is from genome assembly GCA_019414725.1 of Bacteroides sp. Lineage (GTDB taxonomy): Bacteria > Bacteroidota > Bacteroidia > Bacteroidales > Bacteroidaceae > Phocaeicola. The sequence continues at coordinate 32,787 of DXLM01000003.1, read as the reverse complement.
TTTGCAACTCCACCGTTTGTGATTGATGCAATCCGCAAGCGTTGTGAGCATCCTGTGCTGGGTTATACCTGCAAACCTGATAGCTATTATCAGGCCATTATCAACTGGGTAGATTCCCGTTATGGTATGAAGGTAAGAAAAGAACAGATTACTTACGTGCCGGGCATTGTGCCGGGGTTGGGAATGGCAATCAATGCCTTTACTCATCCGGGAGATAAAATAATGATTATGCCTCCTGTTTATCATCCTTTTTCGTGGCTGGTAACTCGTAATGACCGAAGAGTGGTAGAGTGTCCGTTGATACTGGAAAATGGAACGTATCGCATGGACTTGGATTTGTTCCGCAAAGAGATAAAAGGGGTACGTGTGTTTATATTATGTAATCCTCACAATCCGGGCGGTGTGGTCTGGACACACGATGAGCTGAAGGCGATTGCAGACATATGTGCTGAAGATAATGTGATTGTCTTTTCGGATGAAATTCATGCCGATCTGACGTTGCCACCTCGTCATCATGTTCCTTTTGCCATGATTTCCGAGCGTGCAAAGAATAATTCCGTTACGTTCATGGCTCCTAGTAAGGCATTTAATATGCCAGGAGTAGCTGCTTCGCATGCTATTATCTATAATGAGGGACTCCACAAACGGTTTACTACTTATATGGAAAGCTGTGAGTTTGGCGGAGGTCATGTTTTTGCCTTTCCAGCAGTAGAGGCTGCATATTCTAATGGAACAGAGTGGCTGGAACAATGTCTGGCTTATATACAAGGTAATATTGATTATTTGGATCATTACCTGAAAACTTATATGCCTAAGATTAAGGCAATGCTTCCGATGGCTTCGTATCTGGTATGGCTTGACTGTCGGGAGTTGAATCTGTCACAGCAGCAGCTTGAAGATTTCTTTGTATCTCATGCGCATTTAGCTCTGAACAGTGGTACGACTTTTGGAAAAGAGGGTACGGGATTTATGAGAATGAATGTCGGATGTCCGCGTTCTGTACTTGAACAGGCAATGAAGCAGTTGAAAGAGGCTTATGATAATCTTTTTGTCTGATTGGATATTCAGATAGAATGAAAGCGTCCTGCTATTTTTCGTATTATAAAATGGCAGGACGCTTTTTGTATTTTATTGTAGAAATGTATTAATGATAATATTCTATTTCATAAGTAGCAGTGAACGGATGATTTGACCCCGAGCGGGTAATTTCATAGAAAGTGATGATGTAGTCACCTGTTTCTGATTTTGTTATTTCCCAGTCGGTCATTTCATCAATCCATAAAGAATTTCTTACCACTTTGCTTGCTACCTGATAACTTCTTTTTCCGTAAAAGTCAAATAGTCCCAGCACGACTCCCGAGTATTCATTGTGCATAGACCACTCCCATTGGTAGCAGCTTGTCATTAATCCATTGAAATCGACGGAAGCGTTATTGATAGCATCAGAGTTATAACTTAATTCATCGCCTCCATCGGTTGGAGAGGCCATGTTTTTAGCACCGCTCCATGATGTGCTGTATATCGGATTCCATTTTTCACCATTGGTTTCCAGATAAGTTACGTAACCGTCAGCATTGTAATCGAAGAAACTGCTGGCTGTATCTGAATTTCCTTCGTACAGATAATCAAGAAAGCCATTGTGACCAACAACTCCTGTATTCATCAGTTCCTCATTGTAATAAAGATATACTTTACTGTCATCATAGGTAAAGTTGAATTTATTACTCTCGGTAACCATATTTGAAATAGCATCGTAATTATCTATTGTATATTCGATAATGCGTGATTTCACGTCGTACTGGAATTTATATACCGTCTTTTCTATGCTATTGTTACTTGTATAATGTCGCGTCATGGTTATCTGTGAAACCAGATTGTGTGCCCAAGGTTGGTAAGGGTTGTTGTCGTCAACACTTCCTACTTCACCTCCGAGGTTGTCGTTAGGAGAATCTTCTCCGGGAGCATTTCTTTCTAAAATGTACATGACATTATATGTCTTTCCATTATATATGATTTCTCGTGTCAGAACCAGCTTGTTTTTTCCCAGAGAAAATATTTCCCATTCTCCATATCCTTCAACCCATAAAACAGAGCCATCTTCAGATATATCATATTTCCCTTCAGAAACAGCTTCATTGGGAGGAGTGATTAAACATGTATTATCATCCTTGAAGTCGAAGGCTGGTATTGTTGGTACTCCATTTTCTATGCCAGGTTCATTTATCGGATTACCTTCTTCATCAGTTATTTTGTAACTGGATAATTCCCATTCTCCAAGAATCAGTTGTGATGCTGTTGCCTGTGATTCTTCCAGTACAATTGTTTCATCACCTTCAGAGATGCAAGCACATAATGTTATGCTTGCTGTCAGCAGCATAAGTCCATATATCTTGGTATATCGTATGATATTTTTCAATTTCATAATCATATTGCCTCGTTAAATTAGTTAGTCAATAATATCGAATTCTACTCTTCTGTTTATTCGGCGGCCTTCGCTGGTCTTGTTTGTAGCAATAGGTTTGGTCATACCATAATAACTGTATGAAAGTTTTTGAGGAGATACTCCTTGCTGAATCAGATACTCATATACAGCTTTTGCTCTACGCTCTGAAAGCTTCATGTTGTATTCTGCTGTACCGATGCCGTCTGTATGACCTTTAATTTCAACGCGGTATCCGTTTTGTTTCATCAGAATAGCTATTTTGTCAAGGTATTCATGAGATTGTTTTGTCAATGTACTCTTGTCGAATTCGAAATTGATGATATCGATTGCACAGATGGTTTTTCCCTTGATTGATTTATTTTCAGCAATGAGTTGCAGGATTTCATCGAGTGTGTAACAAGGCTTTTCTTGTACCACAGGTGCTGGTTCTGGAGTCACTACTGGAGTCGGTATATACACGTATTCTGATTGAGGTTGTGATTCTTTTTTCGGTTTCTTAAATATACTGAGTGGAATAGAGACCGAGGCTGTAATTTCAAAACCTTGGTTTTTACGGCTTCCTGTTATGTCATATGCTCTGCGGTTGACTGCAATGGCTTCTCCGTTTTTTTCTTTCTTGCCATATGTGTCAGTAAATCCGTATTGGTAGTTGGCTTCTAGTGCCAGATACAGTTTTTTTGAGTCGGTTACAGGTATTGGAAAGCGTACACCAACACCGGCTGCGCCACTAAAGTTGAACTTAGAGAAGTTTGCATCACTCAGTGCCATAGCTGGATAAGCATAAATGTCACTACCTGATGTTTCTGTATAATTAATTTCTCCTCCGCGTGTGAAGCTGAATATAGGAGCTACATAAATATAAGGATTGATTTTATCCGGATCATTGAAATTATAAATGACAGGAATTCGGATGTCGGTATATTGGGCATTTAGTTGATAATTGAATGCTGTTCCATTATAAATACCATCCACCTTGCTTCCTCTTTTTGCGAACATGAGTTCCGGGCGTATGGAGAACCGGCGGTAGAAGCCTAAATCAAATTCTGCAAAGATACCTCCTATACCTCCAATAATACTGTTTTTATTGTATTGATCGAGATTGGAATATTTCATGTTTGATATGCCTATTCCTCCTTTTGCTCCAACCCTGATTCTGTCTGTCGTGTCATCAGATTGTTGTGCAACTCCTATTCCGTATAAGCTACACAATGCGATAGTTAATAGAATCTTTTTTCTCATGTTTCTTCTTTTTGATATTTTTTACAAAAGTAAGGAGATTTAATACATGGAAAAGAGGATGTGTGTGGCTTATTGATAACGAAAGTGTAGCCGATCTTTCACATTTCCGGGCCTGATTTTAAAATTTCCTGGTAAGCATTTTCGTAATATTGGAAGAAATTAGTATTAAGAATGACAGATATTCGTAGCAATAATTCAGTATCAATACTCTTTCTCTTGAATATTTTATATACGTTTGTACGGTCACAATAAAGTTTTCTGGCAAACCAGGTGACAGATCGTTCTTGTTTGTCGAGTTCAGCTTTAATAATCATTCCGATGTGAATCATACAGGCATGGAAAAAGTGTTGTGTATAAAAATAGTGCTCCAATCTTGTCAAGGCAAAAATATAGAAAATGTACAGCATAGCGACTTTTATGTGCTTTTTACATACAAAAACGGTATGCTATCAGTGTTGTATTAGTAGGAAATATCCTTGTTCAGGATTGGAGCATTCAGTGTTTGTCTTTATATATGAAAGCTATAATGTTTCTGGTATCAAGCTTTATCAGTCTTAATAAATTCCCGGAGCAGAATTTTGCTTGAAGTTATCATAATTTCCGGTAATCAGCTTCTCGTTGTCTGGATTTAGTTCAATAGCTTTTTTCATATCTTCTATGGAACCTTCCTTATCACCTTTTAGCAGTCGGATACGTCCTCTTTCCTGATAGAGCACTGCGTTTTGAGGCATTAGTTCGATGGCTTCTGTATAGAACTCTATAGCCTGGTCGAATTCTTTCTGTTCCATTAACATTTCACCTTTAAGCAGATAGGCTTTTTCGTTGAACGGATTTACTTCCAATACCTGGTTGAAACATGATTGAGCTTCTTCTACCTGACCAAGTGCTGCGTGTATTTTTCCTTTAAGTAGTAAAGCATCCTCTTCATCAGGTGAAACTGAAAGAACTTTATCCAGATCGCTCATGGCATCTTTAGCCTGACGCATATCCCAGAGGACTTCGGCACGAAGCAGATAAGCCTCTTTATATTCTTCGTTTTGCATGATGGCCTTGGTCAGCATCACAATAGCCTGCAGGTCATTTTTCATGCCTCGTGCAGCCTTTGCTGCAAGATAGTAAGCCGGAGCACTGGTTTCGTCAAGCTTTATAGCTTTCTGACAAGCATTATCCATACTTTCATAATCTTCTTGCATATAACAGATACTTGCCAGAGCAAGCAGAGCCTGTATATTGTCGGGCGTTTTATTAACCAGGCGGTCTAGTGTAATGCGGGCATCGTCTGTACGTCCGGCTTCTATATACGCATTGGCAAGCAGTTGCAGCGTTTCAGGTTCATCATTCAGTGCTATTGCCTGCTCAAAACATTTTATAGCATAGGGAAGCTGGCGCATATTGCGTGCGCGGATACCATCATATTTCAGAATCTCGAAATTTTTCTTTTCCTGTTTTGCCTGTTGGTCTTCGTTCGGCTTTCCTCCACCGAACAAGGATGATAATAAGCCCATAATTTTATCTCTTTTATGTTAATGTGTTGCAAAGATAACGAGAAAATTAACTTAATGGATATGTTTGCTGAAAAGAAATTAGTATGTTTGCAACCGAATAATACAGTGAAATAAAAAAGATAAGTTATGAAAAAAATGCTGTTGGCCATTGTTGCTCTGCTGGCATGTCATACCATGCAGGCACAATACTTCTGTACTACTCAGGGTACGGAATTACATTATGTAAATTATGATGAGGCAGGACAAAGCCTGTCGAACGAAACGGTTACGGTATACAATGTCGTAAAGAATGCTTCAGGAGAAAGTGCTCAGTATCTTGCCAAAATAGTAACTAATAAGACCAAGAATAATACCAGCTATACACTTTATAACTGGAATTACGATGGTAATGTTACTACCTGCCAGGAAGATTTGATGTATGGTCCTTATATAAAATCTGATTCAGATCCTGCCAAATACGATTCGAAGGCACGTCAGGCTATGGCTGAAGAGCTGAAACTGAAAGGTGATAATTCATTTACTATCAAAAAGCACGCCAGTGCAGGCGAGTCGATTCCAGACCGTACTTATTCGCTGATCTCCAATATGCTGAAGAATGAGATAAATATATCAGGTGCAGCTTATATGGGTGAAGAGAAAGTCAGTACGACTGCCGGTAAGTTTGATTGTATTAAGATTTCATACCTGAAGCGTACAAAAATCGTTCTGAAGACCGAAACCGTACGTGTAACAGAATGGTATGCCGAAGGTATCGGACTGGTAAAATCAGAAAGCTATAATACCAAGGGAGAACCTGATGGAAAAACTATCTTGGTAAAAATAGTGAAGTGATCTGAATTAATATTTCATTAATAATACTTGTCTTTCTAAGAAAGCACCCGATATTCTGATTTCTCGACTTAGGAATACGGGTGCGATCTTTTTATTGATACTTGTGTATCAGATAATTTCTATACCTTGTTGCTTGCAAAGTTCCAGGCTTAAATCTTTCAGTTTGAACTTCTGGATTTTGCCACTTCCTGTCATCGGGAATTCCTTTACAAAGAAAATGTATTTCGGAATCTTGTATCGGGCTATCTTTCCTTCGCAAAACTCACGTACATCATATTCGTTCATTGTGCATCCTTCGTGCAGAATGATGAATGCTCCTACAGCTTCACCGTATTTCTTCGACGGTACACCCGCTACTTGAACATCCTTTATACCGGGCATCTGATAAAGGAACTCTTCTATTTCGCGCGGATAAATGTTTTCTCCTCCACGGATAATCATGTCTTTGATACGTCCCGTAATGCGATAGTTGCCGTTTTCGTCCTTGATACCCAAGTCACCCGAATGCAGGAAACCGTTTTTGTCTATCACTTCCGCAGTAGCTTCCGGATTCTTATAATATCCTTTCATGGTATTATATCCACGGTTACACATTTCCCCTTGTACACCTGGAGGACATTCCTCTCCTGTTTCTGGGTCGATAACCTTCACTTCCGTAAATTCAAAATCATGACCGACTGTAGTAAAACGCACCTCCTGCGGGTCGTCGATACGGCTGTGTGTCATACCCGGAGAAGCTTCTGTCAGTCCGTATACACTGGTTACCTTCATGAACATTTTCTCTTCCACCTGTTTCATCAGTTCTACCGGGCAGAGAGAACCAGCCATGATACCTGTACGCAGGCATGAAAGGTCGAACATGTCGAACATCGGATGGTTGAGTTCCGCTATAAACATGGTAGGTACTCCGTAAAGTGCCGTACAGCGTTCCTTGTGAATGGAAGCCAGTACCAGCAACGGATCGAAACGTTCCGTCATAACTTGTGTACAACCATGTGTAAGACAGTTCATCGTAGCAAGTACCACACCAAAGCAGTGGAATAACGGTACACATACACAAAGCTTGTCGGCGGAAGTGAACTTCATGTGTTCTCCCGTAAGAAATCCGTTGTTGGCTATGTTATAATGCGTAAGCATTACTCCTTTCGGGAATCCCGTTGTACCTGAAGTATATTGCATGTTTACCGTATCGTGGCAATTGACTTTTTTCTTTGCTTCGTCGAGTACGGTATCGTCTATGTTGTTTCCCAACAGAAGGATTTCGGCCGTGTTGTACATGCCACGGTATTTTTCCTGTCCGATGTAGATGACATTGCGCATGTGCGGGAACCGTTTACTCTTCATGTGGCCGCGTTCGAAAGTCTTCAGCTCGGGAAGCATCCGGTAAGTCATATCTACAAAACTGCTGTCCTTTTCTCCATCGACGATACACAGCGTATGCATGTCCGAGTTTTCGCACAGGTACTCCAGCTCTGCCTGTTTGTAGTTTGTGTTAACCGTAACTGCTACAGCACCAATTTTGGCACAGGCATAAAGAAACGTCAGCCAGTCGGGTACGTTTCTCGCCCATATACCCACGTGTGTGCCGTGTGTGATACCGATGGCAAGCAATCCCTTAGCCATGTTGTCCACACGTCGGTTGAACTGACTCCATGTAAACCGCAGGTTACGGTCGGAGTATACGATATACTCTTTATCGGGTGTTTCCTTGGCCCAGTGCTCCAGCCAGTCACCCAGCGTTCTTTCCGATAATTGTATCATAATAGGTAGCGGTTTAAATAGGCGTATAGATTACAGCCAGGATACGAGCTTCCTGTCCTTCGAAAGCATGTACATGATGAGGTACGATGGAATCGTAATAAATCGTATCACCTTCTTCCAGCAGATACGTGTATTTACCATAATTGATTTCCAGTGTACCTTTCAGTACCATGATAAACTCTTCTCCCTCGTGAGCAGACAGATGGAATTCATTATTTCCGTTTGCATCGATGTCGACGATAAACGGTTCCATGTGTCGGTCGGTCTTGCTGCGCGACAGTGAATGATAATGTAAGTGCTGACGCGCATCGAGTGCATTGTTAGAGAAGCTGATGGTATCGTCAGCATCTCCGCGTCGGCATACTACAGGACCCGCTTCATCAGGCTGATCGTCGAGGAAAGTGCCCAGACGTACTCCCAGTGCACGCGCCAGCTTTACAAGCGGAGCGAGCGAAGGAATGTCAATATTTTCCTCGATACGTGTGATTTGTTCTACGGCAAGTCCTGTACGGTCTGCCAGTTCTTCCAGACTTATTTCTTTTGCTGTTCTAAGGCTTTTTACTTTTTCTCCAATAACGTTGGTTCTATCCATAGTATAGTGTTTTTTACGATGAAAAGCCGTTATGTGGCTTTCAATGAATCAGATTTGGGCAAATATAGTAAAGTTTTATAATACTCATGCCATGGATGTATAAAAAGGTTATCCAGCTTTTTTACTAAAGTTGCCGAGCTTGCTAATATTTTCATAAAAAAACATATACGGAAAATGGTTTGTGAACCTTGGTCGAAATCGTGTTGTTTGTATTTTACAAGCTTTGCATATTTTCAAAGATAGCTGGGCTTCGTTTAAATTTGAACAGATAAAATATGAAACTGATAATGACCGACCGCCCTGTCGACCTGAGTTTCTTGAAAGATGAGGCGGTGAAATACATTGATTTGTCATCCTTGCGGATAGCGAACTGTGTGGGATGCTTTGGATGTTGGACAAAGACACCGGGCAAATGCGTGATTCGTGACGACGCTACCTGGGTATATCCCTGTATAGCTGCCAGCGACACAGTTCTGTATGTCAGCCGGCTCTGCTATGGCGGATATGACAGTGTGATGAAGACCATGCTGGAGCGTGCCATTCCTGTACAGCAGGCATTTATACGCATTTACAAGGGAGAAACCCATCACGTGCAGCGTGCTGTAATGCCGAAGAAAGCTACTATTCTTGCTTACGGCGATATTTCGTCCGAAGAAAAGGAGCTATTCAGAAAGCTGGTTGCCCGCAATGCAGCCAATATGAACTTTGAGAGTTATGAAGTAAGGTTTATAACCGAAGCCATGTTGAACGATGTGGTAAAAGATATTGTAGAAAAATGGGAAAAGTACTGATTCTTAACGGTAGTCCGCGAGCTCCGAAATCCAATTCCAGACGATATGCTGAAATATTCTCCACCGCTTGTAAGTTACCGTCGGATTATTTCAATATATCGAAGACCAACCATGCCGCACTGTGTCAGAAAATGTCAGAGTATTCCGATGTACTGTTGGTCTTTCCGCTTTATGCCGATTCGCTTCCAGTGGGGGTACTGAATTTCCTGAAGTATCTGGAAGTCAACCCACCGGAGCGGAAGCCTGTTGTATCAGTTCTGATAAATTGCGGTTTTCTGGAATACCACCAAAACGATATTGCTTTGGAAATGCTCCGTTTCTTTTGTCAGAAAAACGGTTATCGCACAGGATCTGTGTTGGCTTTGGGAAGTGGAGAGGCGATACTCGGCACTCCGTTCCGTTACATAGCTGTGAGGGCAATCAGGAAACTGGCAAAATCTGTTGGTAACGGTAAATATTGTAACATACAAGCTACCATGCCGCTGAATAAGCGTTTGTTTATCTGGGCTTCCACACGTTACTGGATACAGTACGGCAAGCGTTTTGGAATAACCAAAGAGCAGATGCAGAGCATGAAGATTGAGTAGGGTTACTTTGTGCCGGAAGGAAACAGCTTTACGGTATCTCTGAATGGAATTTTTCTTGTTATCCCATTATCCATTTACCTATTTTACCTGATTTTCTGATTACATAAACAAATCCCCAAGTTATAGATAACAACAATATTGTACATACAATCATTTTTAGCATCGTATGCAAGGGTAAAAACTCTACAAGCATATAACAAGGACCAAGAAACAGATAGTGAGACATCCAGATTCCCAATGTGCATGTAGAAATATTAATAGCAAATCGTCTGATAGTTACAGATTTAAAATGATTTTTTTTGATAACAAGAAAGATAGGAAGCGTCATTAGCAATACATTGGGAGAGCAATATGTAAAGAATAGTTCAACAAGTTCTGCCGGTTGTCCGGGAATTGCTGTAATAGATTTAAATCCTAGAAAAGTAATACAATAACCAATGATAAATGAAGGTATTCCAATAACGGCAAGTTTCCCCCAGCTAAAATTTATATCATTGTTTTTGATATAATAACCTAATAGCAGATATCCATTAAAACCGGCAAAATAATATAAAAGTCCAAATTCATTCCAGGAACATGTACCCCAAAGGTCTTTTGTCAGGTATTCCCTCAGATAAGGAATAAAAAGAGAAATGAACCACAGAGTAAGAAATATTTTTTGTTCTTTAACCGATGCTTGTTTGACCCATGCCGAAAAAAATGGCATATAAAGATATAGTCCTATTAAAAGATAAACATACCACATCTGTACAGCCAGCATCGAAAAATTGAAAGGTATCATCAGTATATTATGTAACGCTCCAGAAAAAGACTGATCTGGTTCTGCCCAGGCAAAGAAGTCATTAATGATTGTAGGAGAAAGTCCCAACAATCCGGTAATCCAGGGAAATAGATTATAAAGAACTGACCAGACGATAAAAGGAATAACGAGTCTTGTCAGACGTTTGGTATAAAATGTAGAAATATTCTCTTTTACAGGCAGAAGCAATGCTCCTGTAACCATTACAAACAAAGGTATGGCAGGACGCATAAATGAACCATAAAAACTTCCCCAGAGGTTATACCATGCTTCAGATCGTTCTGTTGGAGTAACATTATCAGTACAATGTACCGCTATCATCATGGAGATAGCGATAAACTTTACAAAATCAAGCCATATAATACGCTTGTTATCTTTTTCAATTGATGCAACTTTCATATTTTTTTGATACAAAAGTAGCCACAATGAAAAATACATTTTTTGACATAGGTCAAAATTCTTTTAAATACTTATTTTCCTGCTCTGATTCTGCTTAAGGTAGATATTGAAATGCCAAGAAAAGATGCGATATATCCTAAATTGACCCTTTGGCAAATATCTGGAAATGTTTTCAGAAGCATTTGATACCTTTCTTTGGCAGTCATTGTTAGATTGTCTATTCTTACACACTGCAATGAAAGTAGACACTCCTGATGAATAACTCTTCCCCAATTGGCTATTTCGATATTGGTATCATATAATTCATTCAATATATTTATGGGTATGGAATATGCTAGGGTCGGTTCAACTGTTTCAACAAATTCAAATCCGGCTTTGTTGTGATATAGACAAAGTAGACCAAAGGTTATGTCTCCTTCTTTTGAAAACCAAGTTGTATGTTCATTTCCGTCAACGATACAATAGGATCTGGTTAATCCTTTTTCTATAAAATAAACATTTCTGTCAATGACTCCCCCTCTTATTATCAGATGCTTCGCTGGAAAATTATGTGCTTTAAAATGTTTGGATAACAGATCTATAGATTTGTCTGTGACAGGGTAGTATTTTTTTATGCTATTTCTTATATTGTCTATTTCCATTTACAAGCTGTATTTTCCAAAAACAAGAATGAATAATGTAAATCCCATGTAATATAAACTGAAATGGTAAGTTAGTAAGAAAATCTTAAATTTACAAAGAGAAATAAGTATAACTTTCATACATATGTGAAATGGGGTAATGAGTAGAGCTTTATAAAGTTTGAGACTGATTTGACAAACTGTCAATCCACGTCTCTGAGAATCGCTTCTTTTGAGCAACAGGTGAGGGTAGGCGTAAAAAACGCAGCGGTGTGAAGCCGGTAATTTTCCGAATGTCAGAAGATTGGAGGTAAAGTCGTGTTTTCCGCTTTATAGAGAATGTATAACGGAAACATTCGGATAGTATCGGTCGGAATAGAAAGAAAAATGATAGCCTGTTGCTGATGGTTACAAAGGAGCATCTGGCTGTTTCAGGTTGTTTGCAGAGAGCTTTTCATTCTTTTCTGAGCATGTTTTTTCAAAACATCTCGATAGCTTTAGTAAAATATCCCGATGTTTTGAGAAAAGTTGTACAAAAGCTTTTCGGGCTGTGGGCTTCTTTTTCTTTTTCCGCGGGAAAATCCTTTCCTTTTCGCAGGAATATCTGTCAGATACTGCCGTTTACTTTTTAAAAAGGTTGTTCGAAGACTATCATTTTTCACAGGAAGAGTCTTTCCGGCATACAGAAGAAGGATTTTGTCACTGAGGCTTGTCAGTCGTTTGGGGAATTTGGTCTTTACTTGTTTATGTAAGCGGTATTTTTCTGTCTTTTTGTTAATTCTAATGCCATGTCTTTTTGTAGCGTTCGCTTCTCGTGCTACAAAATTGTTTTGTACCTTTGCGCCGAAAAAATAAAACGAATGAAAGAGGCTTTTATCAAACTTCACCTCTCGGTACTGATAGCCGGAGGTACAGGTATTTTCGGTCGACTGATTACATTAAATGAAGGACTGCTGGTGTGGTATCGGATGCTTTTGGCTGGTGTATTGTTTTATATCGTACTTTTTCTGCTGAAGAAACTACGGAAACTTCCTGCCCGCGATGCATTGCGTATTGCTTCGGTGGGACTGCTGCTTGCCGTTCACTGGCTGTTTTTCTATGGCAGTATCAAGGCGTCGAACGTATCCATCGGAGTGGTCTGTCTGTCGCTGATGAGTTTTTTCACAGCTTTGTTCGATCCGGTAATCAACCGGCATCGGGTATCGGCAAGTGAGATATTGTTCAGTCTGGTAGGAGTGGCGGGCATTGTGCTTATCTTTCACTTCGACACCCGTTACCGTGCGGGTATCCTTATGGGAGTCGTGTCGTCGGCACTGGCTTCCCTGTTTACTATCTGCAACAAGAAAGTGGCTTCGGGTTATCCGTCGGGCACTACCTTGCTCTATGAAATGGGAGGAGGTTTTGCGGGACTGACCTGTATGCTTCCTGTATATTTGTATTTCTTTCCTGTACCAACCATATTGCCTTCGGCTACTGATTTCGGCTATTTGCTGCTGTTCGCTTCGGTTTGTACCGTCTTGCTGTACATTCTTCAGATACAGGTGTTGAAGAAGATTTCAGCGTTTACGTTTAATCTGACTTACAATCTGGAGCCTATTTACAGCATTATTCTGGCTATGATTATTTTCCGTGAGGCGAAAGATCTGAATTTCAGTTTCTATACCGGACTGGGACTGATTTTTCTGTCTGTCGTGATGCAGACGGGAAGAGTAGTTTGGCAGGCAAAGAAAAATCAATTAAAACCGTAAAGCATGGACGATTTGAGATTACGCATACAACAGTTGTTGCAGCGGCTGAACGAGCGTGTGTTCGGCAAGGAGCATGTTATTGCACTGTCGTTGTTATCGGCTGTGGCAGGTGAGAGTATTTTCTTGCTGGGACCTCCGGGAGTGGCAAAGAGTATGGTGGCACGCCGGCTGAAACTGGCTTTCCGCCGGGGAGAGGCTTTCGAGTATCTGATGTCACGTTTCAGTACGCCCGATGAAATCTTTGGACCGGTTTCTATTTCCAAGCTGAAGGAAGGCGATACGTACGAACGTGTCACCGAGGGCTATCTGCCTTCGGCTACAGTGGTGTTCCTGGATGAAATCTGGAAGGCGGGACCTGCTATTCAGAATGTATTGCTGACGGCTATCAATGAGAAAATTTTCCGCAACGGACGGTTGACGATGCAGCTTCCGCTCAAGGGACTGGTAGCAGCATCGAATGAGTTGCCGGCGGTAGGACAGGGATTGGAGGCTTTGTGGGAGCGTTTTCTGTTGCGTGTCATGGTGACGGGAGTGGAAGATTTGTCCGATTTCGACCGAATGATTGCTTCTGCCGATGAGAGTGAGCCATGTGTGCCGGAGGAACTAGCCATCGGTGACGAGGAGTATGCCGGATGGCAGCAGCAGATAGCGGGTATTGCCTTGCATTATTCCATTTTTGAAGTCATCCATCTGCTGAAGGAAAAGATGGAGGAGTACAACCACCGCTTGCAGAACGAAGAATCTGCGGAACTTCCTCTGTATGTGTCCGACCGCCGTTGGAAAAAGATTATCAAACTGCTTCGTACGTCGGCTTTCCTGAACGGTTCGGAAACTGTCCGTCTGTCGGACTGTCTGCTGCTGGCACATTGCTTGTGGAGCGATGTGACGCAGAAGAATATAACAGAAGAAATGCTTGCCGGAGCTATACGACAGAGTGCTGAAGGTTATCTGCTGAACTTGCAGGGAGTGGACCGTGAGTTGCAGGCACTGAAGGAGGAACTGATGGCAGAAGGTACGGTACGTGAAAATCACGATCTTGGACTGACACTGGTAGATTCGTATTATTATCAGATAGAGCGGGTACGGCTGGCAGGACGTCTGCTGATGTTTGCTTCCGACTTCCAGTCGCTCGATGATACGGGGAAACTCTTCTACTTGCATAAAGACAAATATAAATCGCAGTGCTTTATCCTGAAGAAGTACGATCTTTCCATGCGCGGGAAGATTCCTCAGAACAAAATCTATTCCCTTCGTAAGGGAAGACGTTCGGTATTTATCAACAATTATGAATATCCTTTGCGCTGTAATCCCGATGCGGAACCGCTTCCGGCAATTGAAGTGCGTCCGGAAAGCGATTTAAACGCTCGTTTCCGAGAACTGGAAGAGCTTCTTTCGCGGGTGGATGCCGGAACGAGGGAGTTTTTCGAAGCAGAGATGGAGTATTGCTGCAATCATCTGTTCTTGGGCGACAGACAGCGCCGGACGATGGAAGAGATGCTGCGTGTGCAGCAGGATTCGCTGGCAAAATATAAGAATGAACTTGATGAACTGAAACATGCGTACCGAAAAGAGAACGAGGAGTATCCGGATCAAGGATCTGAAAACGATTTATTTGGAGGAGCTTCGGCGCAGGTGCTTTGATTGCCTGGGCGAAGCTTTACAGCGCGGTACGGTGCTTCCCGGTGAACTGGAGGAAACGGTGTGGGATTATTACCGGAAGACGGCTCCTTCGTTGCAGGAGTTTTATTCACGTTATACGCCCGAATGGGAGGTGTTTTACGAGCATGAACAGTTGCTTCCGTCTGATTTTCTGGATTTTCTTTATCGTATGCAGGCAGCTTTCCGAAAACGTTATTCGCTTGCAGAGCTTGATGTTGCTTACTATATTGAGCGGCTGGAGCGTCTGCCTTTGCTCAGTCCCGAACGGAAGCTCCTTCAGGAACTTTTTCTGGATAAATGGCATCGCTTGCTCACAACCAAGGAATACGATTATCAGTATCATCACATCGGGTCGTTGTGTGAAGGATTTGTTTTGCTCGACAAGCAGAACGGACTGAAAACGGTTGCCGATGTGACAGGTTCGCGCGTCAGATGGTTGTTGTTGAACCGTCCGGAACTTTACCGGCGTATCGTGCCTTATGAGAAGGCTATGGAGCAAAATCGCCACATTCGTGAACTGGTGCGGGTGTTAGGAAAGCACAGTAAGGGTGAGAAACGTAGCTTCGATCCGTTGGGAGGAGTACGCGAAGAGCAACTGGTACGTCATGCTGTACGCAGCGATATCGAGGGTATAACATTGGGAAACGATTTGAATCATCTGCTTCCGGTAGAATATTGTTACCTGACGGATGAAGTACTTCGTCCGGTATTCATGCAGAAGTTCGTAGAGAAGCGTTTGCAGGTGTTCGACAGTCGGTCGGCAGAAGACAGTTCGGTGCTTCAAAAAGGCAGAAAGCCAGTGAGCGGACAGGGACCGTTTGTGGTTTGTCTGGATACGTCAGGCTCCATGCAGGGGAAGCGTGAGATACTGGCAAAGTCAGCTCTGCTGGCTGTGGCTAAGTTGGTAGACGGCACGCATCGCAAATGCTATGTAATTAATTTTGCCGAAGATATCCACTGCATGCTGATAAAGGACTTGCGTGCAGATTTCCCTTTACTGGCAGATTTCCTGAATTATCGTTTCGACGGAGGAACCAATATGGTTCCGGCATTGAAAGAAGCTGTCCGTTTGATACAAACAAACGGGTGGCATCGCTCGGATGTAGTAATGATTTCCGATTTCGAGATGCCACCCGTGGGGGATGAGTTAATGAAACAGATTATGGGGATAAAGCATAGAGATACCTCGTTCTATGCTTTGGTTTTCGGGAGTCGTCCCGAAATGGATTATCTTTCTATTTGCGACCGGACTTGGGAGATGGAGATACCTTGATCTGCTCGATAGGCTGCTGGCTGACGTTGTCCAGCGGGATGGCCTGGTATTTCACTTTAGCAAAATCAATGGTCCGCAAGTCGATGCTTCGTATCGCACTGTTGTACATGGTGCGGTAATAGATAGTCCGGTTTGTCATATCGGTAGCCGATGTCCACTGTGTAGCGCTTGGAATGTCGGCAGGAACTTTTCCCAATGGGAATTCAATGCCTACCGGAATATCGAAGTTGTTCAGAATCTGAAAGCCCTGAAGCACTGTTTTCTCGGCAGAATCCTGCAGTGGGGCAGTCGACTGATAGAAAGCCGCACGTACGAAACGTGAAGGAGGAGTTACGTCACCCGGTATGCCCAGGAATCCACTTCCTGCTCCGAACGATTTCAATGGAGTAGTTCCCAGATCTTGTGCCGGAGCGGTTCCCGGGAAGAGATTCACATAATTGTTCAGGTTGGTAAGCTGCCATTCAAAGCCCGGAGAGTTGGTCAGCACTCCCAATGTATTTTCGAAGAAATGCGGAGTCTGTTCTGTAATTTCCAACACTAGCTGTTTGCCTTCTGCATCGGTAAACCGCCAATGAACAGTAGACGAACGCGGGTCGATGTTGACTACATGTACACTCTTTACCGCTTCTTTCACTTCATCCAGCGTAGCACAGTTACCTAATATCCACGAAACAAGTTGAAGGTCGGAGATTGTATTTTCTTTTTCCGAAGCATTGTAGTCTTCGTATTTTCCATAAGACGGGAAGTAGAACAGTCCGGCAGACAGTCCGGCTTCGTTTACGCCTTCAGCGATAAATTCCTTTTGTTCTACGGCAAGTCCTACATAACCATATCGTGCCGTAAACTTCATTCCGTTGATTCCTTCAGGAGTGTACGACTGTGCCGTATATCCTCTTGGAACAATAACATACTGGCTGTTCAGGTTGCTTCCGCCCCATTCGATGGTACGTGCAACGATTGTAGTTCCGTCTTTGCTTTTCAGTGTGATACCTGTACAGGCATTTGCAGGTTGTGATGCAAACCAACCAGCCATGCCAAGCAGTAAAATTGATAATTTAGATTTCATATTCAGTGTTTTTCTTATATAACAATCGGTATTAGAAATATGTTCATTTGCAGATATATAGTTTCCCGTGCTCCTGTCCGATCACTTCTTCTGCAAGTAGGTATGATAAGGCTTTTGTATTTTTTTCTTTATCTCCCGGAAGAGCTTCCAGCAGATCGTGGGAGGAGCATGGTGATTGCAGAATGTCCATTATCTGGTTGCGTATGTCTTCAAATTCTCCATGTTTCAGTCCCGAGGAGTGTTTCGCCAGACAGGCATCGCACAATCCGCAGTTGTGTTCGTTTTTCTCGCCAAAATACTGTAGAAGTATGCGGCTCCGGCATTTGTTTTCAGCATCGGCATATTCCAGCATGGCCTTGATTCGCTGCTCATAACTGGCTTTCCGGTCCTCGTAAACATCTCGGTTCAGTACGATACGTTCACTTTCCTGGCGTTCGCGTGTATATATGATGTAGGGTGTTTTCTTCCCCGGAATATAATGCAAAATGTGCCGTTTGGTGAGCAGTACCAGTGTTTCATACACCTGCTGACGGGAAAGTCCGCTTCTTAATGCAAGCGTTTCTTCATTGATATAGGCATAATCGCTGAACAGACCGGTGTACGAACGCAGAATGATGCGAATCAGATTCTCTGTATCGGGATTGTTTTCCTGGATGCGATACAGTTCATCACGCCGCAGTGTGAACATCAGGCGTGAGGCATTGTCCTGTTCGTCGGTATATTCCAGATATCCCGCCCGGGTAAGAATCTTCAGCGCACTATCTACCCGGATAGGAAAATGCTTGAAGTTCTGGCAAAACTCATCTATATTAAACGCATACGTACAGCCAAGTCCGTCGCCCATTGCCATCTGATAATAATAATTGATGTGCTCATAAACCTGACGGATGTATTCCTTTTCCGGAAAAGTATCGGCTATGCGTTTGTTCAATAAGGTTTTATCACTTCGTGCGTATAGCAGTACCGCGTACGATTTCTGTCCGTCACGTCCGGCGCGTCCCGCTTCCTGAAAATATGCTTCGGGAGAATCGGGAAAATCGATGTGTACCACCAGTCGTACATCCGGCTTGTCGATACCCATACCGAATGCGTTGGTTGCTACCATGACTCTGAACTCTCCGTTTATCCACCCCTTCTGACGCTGGTCTTTGGTATCATTGTTCAGTCCTGCATGATAGAACGTTGCAGTAATACCTTGTTCATTCAGAAATTGAGATACTTCTTTTGTCTTTTTACGGTTGCGTGTATATACAATGGCTGAACCTTGTACGCTAGTCAGGATGTGAAGAAGTTCTTCAGCCTTGTTTTCTGTGCGGCGGACGATATAGGCAAGATTTTTCCGTTCAAAACTCATCCGGAAAACATTCTCTTCTCTGAAATCCAGTCGTTTCTGAATGTCTTTTACCACTTCGGGCGTGGCTGTAGCTGTAAGAGCAAGCACTGGTACTCCTGGAAGCAGTTTTCTGATTTCTGAGATCTTGAGGTAGGCTGGACGGAAATCATATCCCCACTGAGATATACAGTGTGATTCGTCGACGGTAATCATACTTACCTTCATGCTTTTCAGCTTGGTCTGGAAAATTTCCGTGTCCAGTCGTTCGGGCGAAATATAGAGAAACTTATAATCGCCGAAGATGCAGTTTTCCAGTGCTACGACAATTTCTTCACGCGTCATACCCGAATAGACAGCTATTGCTTTTATTCCCCGGTCGCGCAGATTGCGTACCTGGTCTTTCATCAGGGCAATAAGAGGGGTGACAACCAGGCATAATCCAGGTTGGGCGAGGGCAGGCACTTGGAAGGTAATAGACTTTCCTCCTCCCGTAGGCATCAGTCCGAGTGTATCTCGTCCGCTGCCTATACTGTTGATGATATCTTCCTGGATACCTCGAAAACTGTCGTATCCCAAATATTGTTTCAGTATGCTTTTGTAGTCCACGGTGTTGAATGAGAAGTTATAAATGAAAGTCTTGAAAGAATAATGATGAATGAAAGAACTTACTGCATCAGTTTCCGTTCTTCATTCATCATTATGTATTGTTTAGAAAGAAGGCTTTATGTCTTCTATCTGTAATTGGATTTCTCCACGTTTGTGCGTATTTTCTTCAATCGTATAACAGATATTGAACGATTGCTTGGTTTTGATGTAACGTGCTTGCGAACTTTGTCCGAAAGCGATGCCGTTCATCACGTTATTCGATTTGTTGTCTACCAGTTCCAGCTTGATGTGTTCCTGATCGCGTCCCACCACCTTGCTTGTTCCATAGTCGTAAACATTCAGCGTTGAGAAGACGGGTTTCGGATTATCCGGACCGAAGGGATTAAACTTCTTTAAATCGAAGAAAAACTTCGGTGTGATGTCGCGGAAATCCAGTTGGGCATCGATGTCTATCGTCGCACTGGTCTGTTCCGGCAAGATATGATCGGTTACATATTGCTCGAAGCGTCGTGTAAACTCCGGTACGTTTTCAATCTTCATGGAAAGTCCCGCAGCATACGTATGTCCTCCGAAGTTTTCCAGCAAGTCACGGCAATGTTCGATTGCTTTATACACATCGAAGCCTGAAACCGATCGTGCAGAACCTGTTGCCAGGTTGTCTGTACGTGTCAGCACCACAGCTGGACGGTAATAGATTTCCGTCAATCGGGAAGCTACGATACCGATAACTCCTTTGTGCCAAGCTTCATTGTAGATGACGATGGAGCGGCGTTCGGACAGTTTCTCCAGATGATCGACAATCTTATTCGCTTCTTCGGTCATGCTCTTGTCCAGGTCTTTGCGAGTCTCATTGAACTGGTTTATCTGGTTGCTCTTTTCGAGTGCTGCCTGAAAGTCTTTCTCAATCAGCAAATCGACTGCCTTCTTCCCGTTTTGTATGCGTCCGGATGCATTGATGCGGGGACCTATTTTAAAGACAATATCGCTCATCGTGATTTCCCGTTCGGACAAACCACAAACATCGATGATGGCTTTCAGTCCGATACTGGGATTAGAATTGAGCTGACGCAGCCCATGATAGGCAAGCACGCGGTTTTCTCCCATTATAGGTACGATGTCTGAGGCGATACTTACTGCAACCAAATCGAGCAGTGGGGTGAGCTGATGAAACTCGATTCCATTATTGATGGCAAAAGCCTGCATGAACTTAAATCCGACACCGCATCCTGAGAGGTGATCGTACGGATAAGTTGAATCAAACCGCTTAGGGTTCAATATGGCAACAGCAGGCGGCAACACATCATCTGGTACATGATGGTCGCAAATAATAAAGTCGATGCCTTTTTCCTTGGCATACGTAATCTCTTCCACGGCTTTGATACCGCAGTCTAATACAATAATAAGCTTTACGCCTGTTTCAGCAGCATAATCCACTCCCTTCTTCGATACTCCATACCCTTCGTTGTAACGGTCGGGGATGTAGTAATCGATGTTCGAATAGAACTGTTGAAGGAATTTATAAACCAATGCGACTGCTGTAGTACCGTCTACATCGTAATCTCCATACACCATGATACGTTCTTTCCGTCCCATAGCTTTGTTCAGTCGTTCTACTGCAATGCTCATGTCCTTCATAAGGAACGGATCATGCAGTTCGTTGAGCTGAGGGCGGAAAAATCGTTTGGCCTCGGCAGTAGAGGTTATTCCTCTTTCCAAGAGAAGCCGGCATAATATAGGGCTGATTCCTATATCTTTAGCCAGTGCTCTAGCTGCTTCCCGCTGTTCTAGTGTCGGAGGTTGATAATTCCATTTGTAATTCATTTATATATATTTTTTTCTTTCTTTTCTTTTTCAGACGCGGGCAAAAAGCTTTTTTACCCTAGTTATTCAATTTGTAAAATTAGAAAAAAAGAAAGAAAAAAACGGCTAATCTCCTATTTATTTTCGGAGATTAGCCGCTTAATTATTTATAATTGGTCTATATTAACTAATTATAATCCCAATTTTTTAGCTATGTCAGCAGGAATGGCATGCTTGTTTACCAAAATATTCATAGTCTTGTAAGCAGCAAATGCTTTTGATGCATACCAGATACCTTTGTACTTGCCTTCAGTTCCCCATGAATTTTTTACCATGAAGTATTCTTTTCCGTTCTGGTCTTTAGCAATACCGTAGATAACCATTCCGTGGTCATCGGTAGTTTCCCAGTTGTCGAAAGCTTCCTGACGCATTTCCTGAGTAACAGTGATTTCAGGAAGTGGTTTGCTTGTCAGTTCTTTACGTTTGTCTGCCTGGCTCATACCTAACCAACGTGCCATATCAGAGCCTGTCAGTTCAGCGCCTTTTTCTGCATCCGGACATACAGCTACACCATCACGAGTAAAGCCTTGTTCACTAACATCAGCACCCCATGCGAAAGTATAGCCAGTGTTGATTGCATTTTCCATAACAGCCATCAGTTCGTCGATAGGCAAGTTGTATGAAAGTGCATTACGCCAGTTGTCTTGTACTTCGATATTGAACTGAGTGTAGAACGGATGATGAGAGTAAGATGTCAGTGAAACATAGTCGTCCATGTTCAGACCCAATACTTCATCGGCAAATGTTCTCGGAGTATAAGTCTTACCTTTGTAAGTAAATTCTTTCGGGCATTCTCCCAGATATGTGTCATAAATAGACTTGATACCGTTTTTCCAAACCGGAGACAGCTTTTTCAATCCGCCTTTAGCGATAGCGTTCATATAACCTGAAGCTACAGCATCCAGTTCGTTATGGTTAGGAAGTGAATCGCCGTACATGATACCCGGCATAGCTTCCTGAGGAACCATACCATATTTTTCGTAGCAAACTACGATATCTTCGAAGCTTCCACCCGGAGAGAAAGAAGCGTCACCGTGATAGCGTACATAGTTTACAGCACGGTCTTCCATTGTTTTGTGTACAACAAACATTTCAGACAAATCGAATTCTCCCTTTCCTGCACGCAACAGTTCTGCTTCGAGGAATCCCAGTGTTGAGAACGACCAGCAAGTGCTTGACTGGTTCTGGTCTTTGATAGAAGTGATAGGGTTTTCCTTTACAGTTGTAAACACAAAGCCTTCTTCTTCAGCTTTGTTCTTTTTGGGGCCTTTAGCATATACATTGCTGAAGCATACACCCAAAGCTAAAATCGCAACAAGTTTATTCATTGTTTCTTTTAGGGTTAAATTATTATTTGTTTATTTATTATTGTTCATTCATAATCTTTTCCACTTCTTCGATAGTAATAGGAATACGCTTGTCGCCGGTAAAGCGTGAACCTTCCGGAGTAATCAGAATATCATCTTCCAGACGGATGCCACCGAAATCCTTGAACTTGTCTATAGCATCGAAATTCAGGTATTCAGTATTAATGTTTTCTGCTCTCCATTTGTCAATCAGTGCCGGAATGAAATAGCATCCCGGTTCGTCTGTGATGACGAAGCCTTCCTGCAAGCGACGTCCCATACGCAAAGAAGCCAGTCCGAACTGATCGGAAGGACGAGTTTCATCGTCGTAACCCACGTAGCACTGTCCTAAATCTTCCATGTCGTGAACGTCAATTCCCATCATATGTCCCAGACCGTGAGGCATGAACAGCGCATGAGCTCCTGCAGCTACGGCATCATCTACATTGCCTTTCATCAATCCAAGATCTTTCAATCCCTGAGCCAGCACCTTGCAGACATCCAGATGGACAGACTTGTAAGTTACTCCCGGGCGAGCCAGTTCCAAAGCACGGTCGTGGCATGCCAGTACGATGCTGTACACGTCACGCTGGCGGTCAGTAAATTTACCGCCTACAGGTATGGTTCGGGTATGGTCGGAACAGTAGTTGGTAACGCTTTCTGCACCTGCATCAGTCAGCATCAGACGGCCTGTCTGAAGAATCTGGCTGTGGTCATGATTGTGAAGCGTCTGTCCGTTCTGTGAAAGGATAGTGGCAAACGATACCATATTTCCGTATGATGCAGCAATACCATCCAGTATGCCGGCAATGTATTGTTCCGAAACTCCCGGTTTGCACAGGCGCATGGCAGCCGTATGCATTTCGTAACCGATGTTGCAGGCTTTATCTATTTCCTCAATTTCGCATGCTTCTTTTACTGAACGCAGGCTTACTACAGCCTTTATCAGCTCCAATGAAGCATGTTGTCTGGTCATGGAAGCACGGATTCCGGTCAAATCTTCCAGAAGCATCATGTTGTCGTAGCGGTAAGGAGGCAGGAAGTGAATCTTGCGTCGTTGTGATATGGCCTTTCCTACTACTTCTTTCAGTCGTGCAAACGGAAAACTTTTTTTCACTCCTACACGTTCTCCCAGTTCCTTTACACTGGGTTGAGGGCCCATCCAGATAATGTCGTCCATCGTTACGTCATCGCCGAAGAAATAATCTTCCTCAGCATCAACGTCCAGCACTCCTGCATATCCGGGATGTGAATGTCCGAAGAAATAGAGGAACGAGCTGTCTTGACGGAATTTATATGTATTATCGGGATAATTGGCAGGGGCTTCATTGTTTCCCAGTATCAGGATAATACCACTACTGACTTTCTCTCTAAGTGCCTTACGGCGATTGCGGTATACTGATGATTCGAACATATTGTAATTGTTAAAGTGAAATTATTGTAATAAGTGTTGCAAAAGTAGGAAATTAAATTGAATTATGTCCTAACCATTTTCCTAAAAAATGTATCTTTGTGAAACTAAACTATTGTATGTTATGAAACTAGATTTGAAGAATATGGGCCTTGTTCTTGAAGGAGGAGGCATGCGTGGGGTTTTTACCTGCGGAGTATTAGATTATTTCATGGATCATCATATCGAGTTTCCATATGGTATTGGTGTTTCGGCTGGAGCATGTAACGGACTTTCTTACATGTCGCATCAGCGTGGACGTGCCAAATATAGCAATATCGATATGATGGCAAAGTATCATTATATCGGGTTGAAGTATTTGTGGTATCAGCATAGCATACTAGACCAAAAACTATTGTACGAGATTTTTCCAGAAGAATTGCTTCCGTACGACTATCAGGCATATTATGAAAATCCGGCACGGTTTGAAATGGTTACAACAAACTGTGTGACAGGACGTGCCTGTTATCTGGAAGAAAAGAAAGATAAAGAACGCCTGCTGGCGATAGCAAAAGCTTCGAGCAGCTTGCCTTATGTTTGTCCCATTACGTATGTCGACGGACGTCCGATGTTGGACGGAGGAATAGTCGATTCGATACCTGTACTGCGTGCCATAGAGCAGGGATATGAACGCAATGTTGTCGTATTGACACGAAACAGAGGGTATCGTAAATCGGAGAAGGATATTCGGGTGCCACGGTTTATTTATACACGTTATCCAAGGTTGCGCGTTGTGTTAAGCCGGCGTTGTCAGGTTTATAATCAACAGTTGGAAATGATTGAACGGATGGAGGATGAAGGTCGGATCATTGCAATCCGTCCCGAACAACGGGTTGTAGTCAACCGTATAGAGAAGGATATCAAGAAGTTGACCAGTCTGTATGAAGAAGGTTATGCTTGCGCAGAAAAAGTCATGGGGCAGTTCTTGTAAAAAACTGTATAGGCTTTTTATAGTGTATCAATACTGATGTTCTTTGTCGGAAATTAAGAGGGGTTTTGATACCAGCTTTCCTTCATGTAGGATATCTACCATTTCCTTTTTTACGTGCTTATTTTCTTGTAAAAGATATAAAAGTTAGAAAAGCATATTTGAAATTTCAAAAGTTGTTTTCAATCTTTCCCAATCAGAGCAGAAATGAAATTAGAAAACAGCTTTTGGTAGCTCAAAAACAA
Source organism: Bacteroides sp. (assembly GCA_019414725.1). Taxonomy (GTDB): domain Bacteria; phylum Bacteroidota; class Bacteroidia; order Bacteroidales; family Bacteroidaceae; genus Phocaeicola. The sequence goes on along the minus strand of DXLM01000003.1, from coordinate 7,706 downwards.
GTACGGCAGCTTTCCAATAGAGGAAGGCTGCCGCACTTGTTTTTTTGTCGACTCCGGTTTGACAGAACCGGAGTTTATTTCCATTTTCGGTTATTTGCTGTTTATTTTGCGAAGCTAACCGCACGAGTTTCACGGATAACTGTAATCTTAACCTGTCCCGGATAAGTCATTTCATCCTGAATCTTCTTAGCTATTTCAGTAGACAAGCTTTCTGTTTGTTTGTCGTCTATCTTGTCTGCACCGACGATTACGCGCAACTCGCGACCTGCCTGAATAGCGTAAGTTTTTGTAACACCCGGATAAGACATTGCAAGCTGTTCCAAATCGTTCAAACGTTTGATGTAAGCCTCTACGATTTCGCGGCGTGCTCCCGGACGTGCACCAGAGATAGCATCACATACCTGTACGATAGGAGCCAGCAAGCTGGTCATTTCTACTTCATCGTGGTGAGCTCCGATAGCATTGCAGATATCAGGTTTTTCCTTATATTTCTCAGCCAGCTTCATACCAAGCAGTGCGTGTGGCAATTCTGGTTCTTCATCAGGTACTTTACCTATATCGTGCAACAATCCGGCACGTTTAGCTTTTTTCGGATTAAGTCCCAGTTCCGAAGCCATGACAGCACACAGGTTGGCTGTTTCGCGTGCATGCTGCAACAGATTCTGTCCATAAGAAGAACGATATTTCATCTTACCGATGATACGGATCAGTTCAGGATGCAGGCCATGAATACCCAAGTCGATTGTAGTACGTTTACCTGTTTCGATGATTTCATCTTCTACTTGCTTACGCACTTTTGCAACAACTTCTTCGATGCGTGCCGGATGAATACGTCCGTCGGTAACCAACTGATGTAAGGCTAGACGTGCAATTTCACGGCGGACAGGGTCGAATGCAGATAATACGATTGCTTCAGGTGTGTCGTCTACAACGATTTCTACTCCGGTTGCTGCTTCCAGCGCGCGGATGTTACGGCCTTCACGACCGATGATACGTCCTTTTATTTCATCTGATTCGATATGGAATACCGTTACAGAGTTTTCAATAGCAGTTTCAGTAGCAACTCGCTGGATAGACTGGATAACGATACGTTTAGCTTCACGGTTTGCTGTAAGCTTAGCATCATCCATAATGTCATTGATGTAAGATTGAGCCTGAGTTTTGGCTTCTTCCTTCAACGATTCTACCAGACGTTCCTTTGCTTCTTCAGCAGAAAGTCCTGAAAGTGCTTCCAGTTTCTCACGTTCCTGTGATTGTAACTGATCTAATTCTTCTTTCTTCTTTTCAATGATAACCAGCTGTGCGTCCAGATTTTCCTTGATGGCTTCATTCTCGTTGCGTTTACGCTGCAACTCTTCATTTTTCTGGTTCAGCACCATTTCGCGCTGTTTCAGCTTGTTTTCTGCCTGTTGAATTTTTTGATTACGAAGAGCAACTTCCTTTTCCAGATCAGCCTTTTTATTCAGGAATTTCTCTTTTACTTCCAGAAGTTTGTTTTTCTTTATAACCTCAGCTTCTGTTTCCGCTTCCTTTATAATTTTATCATATCGCGCTTTCAAGCCATACTTGAAAAAGCAATATGAAAGTGCCCCTCCAATCAGAAAGGCGATAACCGTTAATATTACTAATGTCAACATTATAAGTAGTTTAAAATATAAATAAAAAACGCACAAACTTTCTGTCAGGCTGTTTTCCTGACGTCAAGCTTGTGCGCAAATGTTTTCTATCTTTCGTTTACTAAACGCTTACTCACTCTTTTTACCGATACACTCGTCTATATCTTGTTCCAGTTGTTTCAGCTTTTCCAGATAAGGCGTGGTATCATTACGGTCTTTCATAGACATATTTTCAAAAGCCAGTTCCAGGGCTGTCATAACCCAATACTTCTCAGTATTGAAATTAGGGAACTTATTGCGGTATTTGTTTAGTTTATAATCAATCTGTTTGGCTGCATCCCGATATAGTTGTTCCTCTTCACGTTTAATGATGAGCGGATATCGTTCGTTGTCAATCAGCAGATGTATTTTCATTTGGTCGTCCGTCATGCTCTTTTCACCGTTTTAATTATTCATTCAGCAAAGCGATACATTTGTCGACTTCACGCACAAGCTTCGCCAATCGTTGTTTGGTATCTCGGAGTTCATTGTCGTTGATACTGATTATGCGAGCTGTTTTCAAATTGGTATACATGGCTTCCAATTCTTTTCGGCTATTTTGAAGTTCGGCTATTTCAACTTCTTTTTCAGCAAGAAGTTGACGGAGAGATGCATTTTCTTTTTGTTGTTCTTCATATAAATACATAAAATGCCTCAGTTTCCCTTCGAAAGTATTCAATAGCTTTTTGTCTTCTTCCGTCATTTTGTACCAAAATTGTATACAAATATAGTGGATTGAAGAGAAACACAAAAATTTTTGCTCATATTTTCTTTTAAATAGGATAAAATTTAAGGGATATTGGGCAAATTTTCGGGTGGAATCAGAATGTTGACACTTTTTTGTTGTTAAAAGAATTGGATGTATAAAGGTTATACATGGAATGAATAAAAATGAAAAAATCGCTTCGGATTCTTTATGTTAAGATGCTCCGAAGCGATTTTTTACTTATATCTTAGAGATGTTTATCTTTTTTCGATATCTCCATTGATAAGTGTTTGAGGTTCTTCTTTCAGTAAACCACGATTTTTGAGTAACGCATCTATCTTAGGTTCGCGGCCACGGAAATTCTTATACATAGTCATGCCATCGTCGATGCCACCCGGTGTCAGGATATATTTACGGAATTTGTCTGCCATTTCTTTGTTGAAGATGTCACCTGTTTCCTTGAAAGCCTGAAATGCGTCACAGTCTAATACCTCAGCCCACATATAGCTGTAATATCCGGCTGTATATCCACCTCCCATTGTGTGACTGAAATTGGTAACACGGTAGCGTGGATAGATTTGCGAAGGAATTCCGCGTTCTTTCAGTTTTTGAGATTCGAACTCCATAACATTCAGGTCAGAAGGAACTTCTTTCAGTGTATGTAAGTCCATATCTGTAAGCGAAGCAGCCAGATATTCTACTGTAGCAAAACCCTGACCGTATTTAGCGCTTTCTTCTATTTTCTTTACCAGTTCCATTGGTATTACTTCGCCTGTTTTGTAGTGTTTGGCGTAGATGTTCAGCACTTCCGGCTCGAATGCCCAGTGTTCATTTATTTGCGAAGGAAGTTCTACAAAGTCGCGTTCAACATTGGAAACTCCCGGGTAGTGTACGTCGCACATGAAACTGTGTAAGGCATGTCCAAATTCATGGAACATAGTTGTTACATTGTCAATGCTTTGCAAAGCAGGTTTGTCACCGCTTGCAGTTGTCATGTTGCATACGTTTACAATCACTGGCAGAACTCGTTCATTGCCGTTATAGCTCTGATCTCTGAAACCTGTACACCAGGCTCCGGCTCCTTTACCGTCACGCGGGTAATAGTCGCTGTAGAAAAGGGCAAGTACTTTACCATCTTTATCGATCACTTCCCATGACTGAGCTGTTTTTTCATACACAGGGAATTTATCTGTACATTCTCTGAAAGTTAAGCCATAAAGTTTGTTTGCTACATAGAAGATACCTTTCAGTACATTGTTGATTTCAAGGTATTCTGAAACTTTATCTTCATCGATAGCATATTTGGCTTGTTTAGCTTTATTAAGATAGTACATATAGTCCCATCCTTCCGGCTCGAAGTTATAGCCATCTTTCTTTATTTCAGCACGTATATCATTCAGCTCTTCTTTAGCTTTTTCTACAGCAGGAGTCCATACCTGGTCGAGCAAGCGGTATACATTCTGTTCGTTTTTTGCCATACGATTGTCGAGGGCAAGAGAAGCATAATCTTCATATCCCATCAGCTTAGCTTTTTGTAAGCGTAAAGTAACCAGTTTGCGAGATATTTCTTTATTGTCATACTGGTTGTTCTGATTTCCTCGATTGTAATATGCATCATATACGCGATGGCGCAATTCACGGTTTTTACAGTATTGTAGAACAGGATTACAGCTTGGACGCTGCATATTGAACATCCATTTTCCTTTCTGTCCGTTTTCTTCTGCCATTTTAGCGGCAGCTTCGATATTTGCTTCTGGAAGTCCTTCCAGTTCTTCCAGCTTGTCGACTGTAACAAATGTGTTATTGGTTTCGTGCATCAGGTTTTGGCTGAATGTAAGTTCCAGCAGTGATATTTCACTGTTCAGCTTACGTAATTCGGCTTTCTGCTCATCATTTAATCCAGCGCCGCCACGGATAAAACGCTTGTACACATTTTCCAGTAGTTTGGTCTGTTCTTTATCTAATCCAAATTTTTTCTGATTGTCGTAAACTTCTTTCACTTTTGCAAAAAGCAATGGATTCAAGTAAATATCATCGCTGTGTGCAGAAAATAATGGAGACAGTTCTTTTTCCAAAGCGCGAGTCTCTTCGGTTGAGTTGCTACTAGCGATAGGTCCGAAAACATATTCTACTTTAGTAAGCAGTTCTCCACTGCGGTCGAGTGCAACGATAGTGTTTTCGAAGTCGGGTACTGCGCGATTTCGGATAATAGCATTGATTTCCTGTTTCTGTTCTTCCATTCCTTTCAGGAACGCTTCACGGTAGTTGTCGATAGTAATTTTTTCGAATGGAGCAATTTCATACGGAGTACCATACGATTCTGATAGAAATGGATTGGTACTTTGTGCCATGCTGCTTCCTCCCAATGCCAGAGCGAAGGCAGCTGTGAATAAACATTTCTTCATTTTGTTAAATATAGGTATGTTAATTGTTATAATCTTTGAGCGCAAATATAACGAAATGTCAGGACTTTAACAAGTGGGGCAGATTGCCTGTTTTTATATTTGATGTTTTTCGTTTTTAGGTAAGTGTGTAGTTCTTTCTGTATAGGTTAGAGAAACTCTATATTTTAGTCGACGAATCTTTTTGATTTTTACGTTGCTCCTTATTTACTTATGCTAATTTTAAGGTAAATCATATCTTTCAATTGTTTACCTGCTTCAAAAATCGGATGCTCATAATTGTCGGTGAAAAAGTTGGGTATCCGATGTGAATATATAAATCCGCAATTCTTGTAGAAGGCTATAGTTATAGGAGAGTCTCCGGTTCCGACAAGCATTGTATGGCATCGGGCTTTATAATGTTTCAGAAGAAAGAATATCAACTTTTTTCCATATCCCTGACGCTGGAACTGTGGATAGACAGCAATGTTTTTGATTTCGTAGATACCTTTACCTTCTTCAGTTATAACGCATGAAGCTTTTATCTCATTGTTTTCAGCTAGAACGAACATGTCTCCGCGTTTTAAATAGCGATCGATCATGGATTCTTGCTCATCAGCAAGGAGCAGTAAATCGAGATATTGCTTTTTGTTGTAGAAAATAGGATATATATTTATCATATTCAGTTTTTATGTAAATGGCTTGATGTGCTATAAAATACTTTTTTTATTGAAGTCATAAAATTAGATAACTGTAGCTTATTCAACAAGTATAAACTGAATTTTATAGTTCTGTATTAAAATAATATTTATTGGAACCATTTTATGTATATAGACTTGTACGACACTTCAGTTGTTGGATGCTCCAATAAAACAGATAGAGATTCTAATTCAGAATATAAAAAAAAGTGTAAACCTCGCAAATGCTTGATTTACACTTCTTATTGGCGGAGAGACAGGGATTATGAACCTGCTCTCCTATATCCTTGAAATTCAATTCGTTTTCAAAATGTCAATGCCTTAGGGGGTACAACTTAGGTTGCAAAAAAGACTGAATTTTGTCTGTTCTTGGCTTTTTGTTGTCTGCCTAAAAATTCGGTTCAAAGATACGACTTTATTTTGAACTGTGCAAATCGTTGAAAATAAATCTTCTATGCTTAGTGCAAGGTGCAAGCTATATATAGATATATACTTGCACCTTGCACTAAAATGTCCCTTTTATTCTATTCGATGTAAAACACTTCCTGTATTTTTGCTCATTCACTAATATATTTATAAAATGCAGTCATTCAAAATAATATAGCCATCACCGATATTACGTAGTTACATTCGCCATTATTGGATATTAGAAAGTGATATGATAAATGCTACGACCGAACGTACATTCCCATTAGGTTGTATACAAATATTCTTTCACAAGAAGAAACAATTATTCTCGCAAACTTACCATAAAATGCAACCACAAAATTTCATTTGCGGACAAGAAAATGGATATACTGATATTTGTGCAAATGGAGATATAGAAATGCTTGTTATTGTGTTTCAACCATATTCGGCAAAGATATTTTTTCGGCAACCATTATCCCTTTTCCAAGGAGAAAATATAGCGATAGAGGATGTCGAAGATAGGGAATTAACCGAACTTACCCACAAAATAGCTGATACAGAAAACAACATTCATTGTATAAATTTGATAGAACAATTCCTATTGCATCGTTTAGTTGCATGTTCAGACTATAATATAGATAGACTTTCTACTGTAATCCAAAACATTAACCTTAACCCATACCTTGATGTTTGCAAATTGGCGAATACTGCGTGCCTAAGCACAAAACAATTCACACGGGTTTTTACGGAATATATTGGAACTTCACCAAAAAAATTTCTACGGATTATAAGAGTGCAACGGTCTTTATTCTTGTTACAGCAAAATCCTCAATATAATTTTGCGCAAGTGGCTTATAGTTGTGGCTTTTCCGACCAATCACACATGATAAGAGATTTTAAACTGTTTACAGGATATACACTATTAGAATACCTATCAGTTTATACTCCAATATCTGATTATTTTTCTGACTCGTAAGAATGTCCGTATTCTTCTATCTATGTCTTTATGGCAATCGTAATTTTGCAATGTCTTAGCGCAGGACAAAGTAAAGTAATAACTAAAAGAAAAAAGAACATGAAGAATTTAATTGCATTCTTTGAAATCCCCGTTACTGACTTCTACGAATCGGTAAATTTTTATCAAGCAATCTTTGGGGTGGAACTTATGGTAGCCGAATACAGCAATGAGAAAATGGCTTGTTTTGTACAGAACGGACAAACAGTTGGTGCAATATCCTATGCACCTGACTTCAAACCCTCAGAGCATGGTGTATTAATTCACTTTAATTGTGAAGATATTGACTGGTCAATCCAGCAAGTACTGAAATATGGTGGCAGGATAACGATTCCTAAGACAAAAATCCAAGTAGAAGGAAAGGGATATTTTGCCGTATTCGCTGATCCCGCCGGCAATCGCATAGGACTTTATACAGACTAACATGTGTTGATAGATTAAAATATGGCTGCAAGTTATTCTATTTGCAGCTATATTTTTGCTCATTACCAATAACAAACGACAAAAAGCCTTACCTTTGTAAAATGATTCAAGAGGACTTCAAATTTTACAAACCTTGCAAGGAGTTACAACCTTACGTCAGGTATTATTGGGTATTCAAAAGCAATCAACCGCTGAATACCCTTACTTTTCCTATTGGTTGTCCTCAAATCATTTTCCACAAACAAACACCGCTCTATATACCAGAGTTAAAAACCTCCCAATCGGAATTTAGCATCAGCGGTCAGGTAAATTATCCTTCCCATTTATATGCGGATGGAAATGTGGAAATGATAGTGGTTGTGTTTCAGCCATACTACTATGATTTTTGCAAGTTATTTATGATAAAATAGGTTTATATCT
>DXLM01000029.1 GCA_019414725.1 Bacteroides sp. | reverse complement strand
ATTTATCCTTTCTATTTTATCTGTAATCCTCGGATGCAAATCTAAGGTAATTCTAGTTTTTTAAATTATACATTAGTTATTATTAGTAACTTTATTACTTTTGTGTTGCAAATGTATGGGCCTCAACCGGATAATACAAGAAGGCACATCAATGTCAGTCACTTACACCAGTGTAAGTATTATTATAAAACAAGCATTTACTAACTGTTAATATATGCAAAACTTTCATCATTCAGGTATATGTCCTATCCGAGATATCATCGCACGCATCAGTACCAAATGGGCAATGCTGGTTTTAACAACCCTTCATACCAACGGAGTTATGCGGTTCAATGACATACAGAAAAGTATCGGAGAGATCTCACAACGAATGCTAACTGTTACATTACGCTCTTTAGAAACAGACGGACTGATAAAACGCACCGTTTATCCGGAAGTTCCCCCTCGCGTAGAATATAAGTTGACTCTACGAGGTGAAAGTTTAATGCCAATATTGAAAATGTTAACCGATTGGGCACTTGATCATGCAGAAGAAATCATGAAAGACCGACAAAAGTAACTATACAGCAAAATAGAAAAGTTATATTCACATGCGTTTTTCATATTTGATTTAGTTTAATTATTTTTGCAATATATGACAAATGATTTTGCATACAGCTATTTTTACAATAATCCTTGAATCACCAACAAAATCAGTATATCATACTTATGAAAAACGACCTCATGTCTTTGATAAACTTTACCGCATGAAAATCTTACTGAAATATATCATTATTCTCCTTGTATGGGCTATAAGTACTACTGCTCAGGCTGAATTGACAAACAAGATGTTCAACATCAGACATATCGGTCACGTAGAAGGACTTAGCAGCCAACGAGTGTTTTCAATCGTAGAAGACAACCATCATGCAATGTGGATTGCAACAAAAGCAGGTATAGACCGATACAATGGCCAGATGGTAAAAAACTATACCTTAGAGGGAAACTTCTATTATGGTGATATGGCTGGACGCAGAATCCGCTTGCTGTATCACGAAAAGTACGGATTATGGGCATACGATCACACTGGCAGAATCTATCGATACCGACCTGATACAGACAGTTTCGAACAAGAATTATATTTAGGCGAATCTATCAAGGGAGAAATTATCCTGAATAAGCTCTGTATGGACCCAAACGGAACATTATGGCTGGGGTTAAGTAAAGGATTATACAAAAAAGCTCCCGATGAAGCTGTTTCACAGATTATTCCGAATAAGTACATCAATGACATTATCTGTGTAGGAGATTCTCTATTTACAGGAACATCCAACGGAGTGTTATATATATCATGTTCAAATCCTCAGCATACCAAAGTTCTCACAGAGAACAAAAACGTACAAACTCTTTTTTATGATAGCGCACATAAACAGCTTTGGATCGGAACATTCAATAATGGACTATGGACACTGGATCCGACAACTGGCATAGTAGAACACATCGAAAAACAGAACTCCTGCTTTTCCAGTCCCATCCGGGCCATCACAGCCTACGACGACCATACCCTACTGATCGGAATAGATGGAGGAGGTGTACATACAGTCAATCTGGAAACTAAAAGAAGTAATCTTTTTATCAATACAGAAGATAACAGCGATATCTACCTGCAAGGAAATGGAGTTTATGCCGTAACCCGCGATCATCAGGGAAATATCTGGATAGGAAGTTATACGGGAGGAGTATCTGTTGCTATCTACCTGAAATATCCCATAACTATCCTCAACCATGAAAGAGGTAATCCACAATCGCTGGCAAACGATAATGTCAATGATATCGAAGAAAATACCAACGGTGATATATGGTTTGCCACTGACGACGGAATCAGTATTTTAACTCCCTCCGGCATCTGGAAACATATACTGAAATCAACCGTTACCGTAACGTTGTGCAAAGGTAAAGACAGCAATATATGGGCCGGAACATACGGAGACGGTGTGTATCAACTAGATAAGTCCGGAAAAACAACCACACACCTCACAGAAGGAAAAGGAGAACTGACTACCAACTACATATTCTCGATCACCGAAGATTATGACGGCGACTTGTGGATTGGGGGACTTGATGGCGGACTGGTTAAATGGGACAAATCAAGACAACGTAAACAGGTATTCGATGTAAATTGGATACACTCCATTATGGCCATAAACCATCACCAGATAGCAGTAGCCACAGTAAACGGCTTCTGCATAATAGACAAACAGAGTGGAACAGTCAAACCTTATGCTACCACTCAAGATCTCAATGAGCAAAATGCCAGTGCCTACATCATTTCCATGCTTTTTAATGATGACGGAACGGTATGGTTAGGTACAGAAGGAGGAGGACTGAGTTTATACAACATGAATACTCACGAGCTGAAAACATTTACTACCCACGAAGGTATGTTGTCTGACGACGTATACAGTCTGCAACGGGATTCTCAGGGAGGTATATGGGCAAGTACAGGAAAAGGACTGGCTATTGTTAAAGACTTCCAGGTATCAAATTTGAATTATATCTATGACATAGACAAAGTATATAATAAATCATCGTATACCCAGTTATCTGATGGAAGATTTGCATACGGAAGCACTAACGGAGCTGTATTTATTTCTCCCGACGCAGTAATGATGGTAGATTATCAAGCTCCACTGCGATTTACCGATTTACGAGTTGAATATCTCAATCCGCATGAAGCCAGACAGCTACATCCCTGCATCTATCAGATGCTGGTCGATAAGGATGTTCATCTGGGATACAGCCACAACTCGTTTGTCGTTACTTTCGAATCTATAAACTATCGGTTCCAGCACGACATTGCTTATCAGTATATTTTAGACGGATACGAAAAGTCATGGAGTAATCTATCTTCAAACGGATCTGTACGATATACCAATGTATCTCCCGGAACATATACACTCAAAGTACGCAGCTTGAGAAAAAGTAATGGAGAAATTATATCCGAGCAGACACTACCCATACAAATCGCACAGCCCTGGTGGAACTCATGGTATGCATGGATAGTATATATCTGTCTGGTAGGAGGTATTTTTTACTTTATCCTCCGCTTCAAGAGCAACCAGCTTCAGAAGCAATATGATGAAGACAAAATCAAATTCTTCATAGATACGGCTCACGACATCAGAACTCCGGTTACACTGATTATGGCCCCACTGGAAGATTTAGGAAAACAACAGGAACTATCTGTCGATGCACATCAGCTGCTGGATATGGCACGTAACAACACGCGCAAGCTTCACACTCTCATCACACAGCTGCTGGAATTTGAGAAAGTAGATACACACAAGAAGTCTATTACACTGGAACCTGTAAATCTGAGTGAACTGCTTGTTGAAGAATGTGCAAGCTTCCAGGCACTATGCGACAAAAAACAGTTGCATTTGCATATTTCATTACCAGATCAGGATGTATATGCCATGGCAGACAGACATCTAATGGAAATGTTACTCGACAATTTACTCTCCAATGCATGCAAGTACACTCCATCACACGGAAATATAGAAATAAGTCTGCGATATAATAAGCAAAAAGTTATCATCGAAGTAAAAGACAATGGCATCGGTATACCCTCCAAAGCCAGAAAACACTTATTTAACAGTGTATACCGGGCTGAAAATGCCAGAGAATCACACGAGTCTGGCACAGGATTCGGTTTGTTGCAGGTACAGCGTATTGTAAAGATGCTACATGGAAAAGTATCTTATGAATCAGAAGTAAACAAAGGTACAACATTCTCTGTTACATTACAGAAAGCTCATAATACAGCTGCTGTATCACAAACACTTCAGGCTACTTCACACCTATCATCACCTTCACAACAAAACGAAAATACTACATATTCTTCACCAGAGAAGAAAGAGGTTGAAGAGAAACTGGAAGGTAAAGATACGTTGCTGATAGTAGAAGATCACGAAGAATTGCGCTACTATCTACGCAAGACCTTTGAACACTATTACCGTGTCATTGATGTCGCAAATGGGAAAGAAGCTCTCGATTATCTGTCGAATGAATATCCCGATCTGATCTTATCGGATGTAATGATGCCGGGGATTCAGGGGGACGAATTATGTCAAATGGTAAAAGAAAATCCGGATACAGCCGGTATACCTTTTATCTTGCTCACTGCCAAAACCAATTATGATGCCGTAGTAGAAGGATTGAAAAAAGGCGCAGACGATTATATCCCCAAACCTTTTAGTACAGAAATACTAAAGTTAAAGGTACGCGGATTCATAGAAAACAGAAATCGTCAGCGAGATTTCTTCATGCGACAAGCTCTCAAAGAGGTAGAAAATGGCAGAAACAATACCACATCAACTCCTGACCAGCCAGCTCAACAAAGTGATGACACCATTGACAACCAGCCGGCACTTTCCGAAAGTGACCATGCATTTGTGATACGTGCTACTCAACTGGTCATTGAGAATATCAGCAATGCAGAATTCAATATCAACAGTCTGTGTCAGGAAATGGCTATGAGCCGTACTCTCTTTTACAGCCGGCTCAAATCGCTGACAGGAAAAGCTCCGCAAGAGTTTATCCGTATCATCCGATTACAACAAGCAGCCGAACTGCTGAAGCAAGGCAAAAACGTGACAGAAGTAGCTACTGATACAGGATTTATAAATGTAAAATATTTCAGCATGCTATTCAAAAAACAATTTGGCATTCAGCCCAGCAAATATGAGCAGGACAGTTCAGCCTCATCATCAGACAAGCAATAAGAAATTCATTTAGTCTTACATAAGAAAGTCGGTAAAAAACAGTTTACCGGCTTTTTTTATGCCCTCCTCTCTCAAAAACGACTCTTTTCACCGGCATAAAGCTGTTTCAGATAGTCATAAAGCTATCACTTCCAGTAGAAATGTCAGCAATCAAACCTTATATGTCAGCTATCTGACCATCTTATTTGCATACAATCCCCACTTTTGCACAGAGCTCAACAGCCACACGGCGTATTAGTCACCGCTGCTACAACCGGGCTCCCTACGAACCGATAATGATCTTAACCCATAAATATCTGTAATATGAAAAAAGTAAAAATTCTACTGGCACTGGCAATGTGCTCAATGTATCAGTCCTGCTCATCCGATGAAGTAAACATGAATCCGCAGGAAGAATCTCTGGAAAAAGTTGTATTTAAAGATGACTTCGAAACATTCGACAGCAATGTATGGACCAAAGAAGAACACGAAGCCGGATGGGTAAATCAAGAACTGCAAATATATGATGCAGCACATGTATCGACCGGAACAGATGAAGGACGATCTGTTCTTATCTTAACGGCAGAACGGAAAGGAAACAAAATCTATTCCGGAAGAGTAAACAGTCAAGGCAAAAAAAGTTTTCAATATGGCAAGATAGAAGCAAGCATCAAACTTCCCCAAACAGCAAATGGTCTATGGCCTGCATTTTGGATGATGGGCGACAATAATATGCCTTGGCCTCAGTGCGGAGAAATCGATATTATGGAAATGGGACAGGAAAACGGTATAATCAACGGTACGTCTGAAACCTATCTCAACACAGCCATCCACTATGGAACCGACTACGAAAGCGGACATCGTCAGGAATATCATGCTGATAATGTTTCACAGAGTCTGCAAGATGGGAAATATCATACCTACTTGCTGGAATGGAATGAAAACAGTCTGACTGTAAGCATAGACGGAACCAAGTTTTACACTTTCGACATCAGCAAAGTCAGCGGACGTTATGAATATTTTCACCATAACTTCTACATCCTGTTCAATCTGGCTGTAGGTGGAAGTTTTACCGGCATCACAGACGTCAATGCCATCACTGCATTGAAAGACGGAGAGAAGGTAAACATGTATATCGACTGGATAAAAGTTTATTAATCTTAATACAAACAAATCTATGAAAACAAAAAATTGCAGGTACACACTATTATGTGGCACACTCTCACTTTGTTTTATAGGTGGAATTTCACCGATAAAAGCAATTACCCAACCAGTTCATTCTGCTGTTGAGCAACAGACTCACACTGTAACCGGAACTGTAACCGATGCTACCGGTCCCGTTATCGGAGCATCAGTTATAGAAAAAGGAAATACTACCAACGGAACCATCACCGACTTAGATGGAAAGTTTACATTAAACGTAGCTCCAGGTGCAACACTGGTTATCAGTTACATTGGCTACAAAACGATAGAAATAGAAGCAAGTAAAAAGCCATTGAATATTGTCATGGCTGAAGACAGTAAGGTATTGAATGAAGTCGTAGTAACTGCATTAGGTATCAAAAGAGAACGTAAGGCATTGGGCTACGGAGTTGATGAGGTAAAAGGTGAATCGCTTACAAAAGCCAAGGAAACAAACGTAATCAACTCGATGGCAGGTCGCGTTCCGGGACTTGTAGTCAGCCAGACAGCCGGAGGTCCTTCCGGATCAACACGAGTTATTTTGCGTGGTAGCACAGAAATGACAGGAAACAACCAGCCGTTGTATGTCATCGACGGTGTACCTCTTGATAATACCAACTATGGTAGTGCCGGTACTTCAGGAGGTTTCGATTTAGGTGACGGAATTTCCAGTATCAATCCCGATGATATCGAAAACATGTCTGTATTGAAAGGTCCTGCTGCATCTGCTCTTTACGGTAGCCGTGCCAGTCATGGAGTTATCCTCATTACAACCAAAAAAGCCAATGGAAAAGAGAAATTCAGTGTAGAATATAATGGTACACTCACCTTCGATACTCAGTTGGCTAAATGGAACGATATACAGCAGGTATATGGTATGGGAAGCAACGGAACATACAGCATCGATGCCATTTCAAATACGAACAAAAGCTGGGGACCAAAGGCTGACGGCAGTAATATGCTGACATATTTTGACGGTGTAGCACGTCCTTATCTCATCATTCCAGACAATACTTCCGGATTCTTCCAAACAGGTCTGACAGCTACCAATACAGCTATCATCAGTGCCAATAGCGGACATACAGGTGTACGTTTCACCTATACCGATATGAGAAACAAAGATATTGTTCCTCAGTCGAACATGAGCCGTGACATTTTCAACCTGCGTACCAACACCAGTCTGGGAAAGGTAGATGTTGACTTCAGTGCCAACTATACTCGCGAAGCTGTAAAAAATCGCCCGGCACTGGGTGACAGCAAATCGAACATCGGAAAGAACCTGATGACTCTGGCAACAACCTACGATCAGGAATGGCTGAAAAACTATCAGGATGAAAACGGTGAATATTCCAACTGGAATGGTATGGACCCATACAACGTAAATCCTTACTGGGACGTTTACAAAAACTCCAACAATTCCAAGAAAGACCAGTTCCGTTTCAATGGAAAAGCAATCTGGAACATTAACAAACACCTGAAACTGCAAGGTACAATCGGTGCAGAACTGAACTACTTCATATTCGAAGATTTCAAAGCTCCTACTACCCCGGGATACGAAGCCGGTTATTTGCAGAACAGTAATTTCCGTAACCGCATGTACAACTTCGAACTACTTGCCCTCTATAACAATACGTGGGGAGATTTCGATTTCAATGCAACATTGGGAGGAAACGTTTACAAGGTCAATAATCAGACTACCGTCACTACTGCCCAGGATATGCAGATTCGTGATGTAGTAGCCCTGATGAGCTTCAATGAAACCAGCTTGGAACAGAACAGTTACCGTAAACAAATCAATTCGGTTTATGGTGCAGTAAACGTAGGATGGAAACATTTGGTTTATCTCGATGCAACTTTACGCGGCGACCAGTCGTCTACCCTTCCTATCGGAAACAATGTATATGTTTATCCGTCATTCTCCGGAAGTTTTGTATTCTCGGAATTACTAAAACAAAGTGACCTGATGCCTTACGGAAAGTTCCGTTTATCATGGGCACAAGTAGGTAGCGACACCGATCCTTATCAGTTGGGACTGGTTTACAGCAAATCGAAATTTACCTACCCGGGCTATACCATCGGATACATCAATAATTCGACAATGCCTAATAAAAACTTGAAACCGACTAAGACCAACTCTTTCGAACTTGGTCTGGAGATGAAGTTCCTGAAGAACCGTATCGGACTCGACTTTACTTACTACACTCAAAACAGTAAGAATCAGATTATGGGTATGGCCAGTTCATGGACTTCCGGTTATAATTACCGCCTGATCAACGCTGGTGAAATTGAAAATAAAGGTATCGAAATCGCACTTAACACACGTCCGATAGAACTTAAGGATTTCTCCTGGGATTTAAACCTGAACTTTTCAAAGAACAGCAATAAAGTAAAGAAACTGGTAGATGGCATGGACATGTTCGAACTTGAAAAAGCAGCATGGCTGGATGTACAAGTTGCAGCAAAAGTCGGCGAGAACTTCGGAGCCATCGTAGGACCGGACTTCAAACGCAATGAAAACGGAGATATTCTTATAGACCCGCAAACCGGACTTCCACAGTACGACAAGAGCAATCATGTACTGGGTAATGCTTCCTGGGACTGGACCGGAGGTCTTGGAACAACGCTTACTTATAAAAACTTATCTCTCTCTGCTCTTTTCGATATCAAAGTCGGAGCTGACCTCTATTCTATGTCTGCCCGTGCTTCTTATGAATCTGGTAAAAGTAAAGAAACACTCGCAGGCCGTGAAGAATGGTATCGCTCGGAAGAACAACGCCAGGCCGCAGGTATTGCCAAAGGTTCTCCCGACTGGACTCCTACCGGTGGTTTCATTGCTCCGGGTGTAATTGATAACGGTGACGGAACTTATCGTCCGAATGATATTTACATTAATCCGGAAGATTACTGGATGAGTGTCTGCCGAAATGCTCCGTCAATGTTTATCTACGACAATTCATACATCAAATGTCGTGAAATCACCTTAAGCTACAGAGTACCTCAGTCATGGCTGAAAAACGTAGTAAAAGGACTCACTGTTTCATTCGTTGCACGTAATCCGTTTATCGTATGGAAGAATATTCCAAATATCGATCCGGATTCAAACTATAACAATACAACCGGTATGGGATTGGAATATGGTTCACTCCCATCACGCAGAAGTTACGGATTCAATGTCAATCTCAAATTCTAAAGATAGTTCATTACGTAATATATTAAAGAAGAAATACAATGAAAAACTATAAATCATATTTTACCCTGATATTGGCGGCATTCACCATATTCTTTACAGCATGTAGCGATGAGTATATGGAGAATATGAATACAGATCCGTCGAAAGCCTCAACTATCGACCCCAATGCACAGCTCACCACAGCCCAGCTACAGACTTACGGCGATCTAGGAATGGTAGAAATCTACAGGAACTACCTGTATGCATTCAACCAACAACTTATGGGATGCTGGAATACAACAAACTATGGAGGCAGACATACTGTCGACAATAATGAAATGGGACGTATCTGGACTACGTTTTATACAACAGCTATCAAAAACCTGACAGATGCTCAATATCGTACAGCCGATAATACTGAAAAAGTAAATATCAATTCGGCTGTACGTATCTACAGAGTATACCTTATGTCAGTCATTACAGATATTCATGGAGATGTACCTTGCAGTGAAGCAGGCAAAGGATTCCTGGAAGAGAAATTCAACCCACGTTACGATACACAGGAAGAAATCTACAACGATTTCTTCACAGAACTCAAAACTGCCGGCAACAACATGGATGCCAGCAAAGACAAAATTACAGGTGATGTTATTTTCAACGGCGACGTAAGCAAATGGAAAAAACTTGCCAATTCATTGAGAATGAGATTTGCCATGCGTATCTCCAATGTCGCTCCTCAAAAAGCTCAGGAAGAGTTTGAGGCAGCCCTGCAAGACGAAGGCGGCATCTTCCAAAGCAATGATGACAATGCACTTATCCAATACATGGAAAAATCATTCAGTTTCGGACAAGAAGCCTATACAGACTACCGTGGAAATGCCTTGTCACAACTGTTGTTCGGTAACGATCCGGCCAATAACCCAAGCTATCTATGTTCTACTCTCTTCAATCAGTTGTATAACACAGGTGACCCTCGTACGTTTATGATCGGACGCTGCTATTACGATGGCCTGATGAGTTCTACCAGCCCCGATAACCGCATCGATCTGACAAACGAAATGCTGGAAAAAGGTATCGCTTTCCAGCCATGCGAGCCGGGAGCATTCAGCTATGATCCGTGGCCTAGTGGATATGACAGCGATATTTTGAAGGAGCTTGCAGAAACCAATCCTTCCATAAGCACAACAGTAGCTCGTGAAACAGAACCTAAACTGGCTAACAACTTTCTGAAAAGTACAAACCCCGGCGTAGTCATGACATACGCAGAAGTTGAATTTCTATTGGCCGAAGCTTCTCTCAAAGGATGGAATACAGGAAGTAAGTCTATAGACGAACTGTACAGAACAGGAGTACGTGCAGCTATCGATTTCCTGACAGAAAGCTATGGATGCGACCAGGTTTCGGATGAAACATTCGAAGAATATATAAATCAAAACGGAATCGGACATACTGACGAACAGAAAAAAGAAGCCATCAATACACAGGCCTGGATTCTCCACTTCACCAATCCGGCTGAATGTTGGGCAAACATACGCCGTTCTGGTTATCCGAAATTGAAATCACCTGCTGAATACGGTTTCGGACAATATCTGACCGGCGGTACTGAAATTCCAGTACGCCTTTGCTACCCGGTTCTGGAATCATCTTACAATAAAGTAAGTTACGAAGAAGCTCTAAACCGCATGGGAGGAACAGACAACTGGTACACTCCGGTATGGTGGGACAAAGATGCAACAAAATAACAATCATTTTTTAATTAGATTCAGATATGAAAAAGATATACCACATACTATTAATCATGCTTGCAATGAGCTTCGGACTCATCGCCTGCACGGAAGAAACTCCATTTTCTACAGCAACAGAAAATGACGATCCCCGAATCCTTGACCCTTTATTTCCCGACCGAGTAAACGGTGAACTGCCAGTAGTTTCAAATATCAGCCGTGATGCCAACTTCTCGATGACACTGACTGTGACTCCTGCCGACTATACAACCGTTACATGGTTTATTGACGGAGAAGAAATACAGACAGGAAAAGAAATCGACCTCGCTCTGAAAGCAGGAACTTATCATTTGAAAGTGACCGCTACAACCAGCATCGGCAAATCGACTTACCGTGAAGGACTCATTCAGGTCAATCCTTTGGCAGATGATCCCTGGGCTACCGAAATCGGCTTCGAACGCATCATTACTACTGGAGCAAAAGCACAACTTTACGGCAACAACCTTGATAAAGTAAATAGCATCGTTATCGGCGGAAAAACAGCAACCGATATCGCTTACACAGAAAACGGAGAAAACAGCTACATCGAATATGCCGTTCCGGAAGGACTGGCAGACGGAACCTATCGGATTATTCTTGTAGATAACGGTGGCAATGAATACGGAGGAAACAAAGTAACCGTTACCAGTGACGCACTCATCACAGCCGGCTCAGAACGTACTACAGCAAACAGCAAATGGGTAATGACAGGTATCAATCTCAATCAGATAGAATCGTTCACTTTCGGCGGACAGACTATTTCCAGCTTTATCCGTCAGTCGGAAACCGAGATAGCCTTTACCTGTCCTTCACTGGAAGATGGTGAATACACACTTACCGGAAGAACCACATCAGGAAAAGAAGTCATGTTCTATACCACTGCGGGGAACATCACAGAACAGACAGTAGTTGTATCTTCAGAAAGAGTTTTATGGGAAGGTCATCACTATGTATCATGGGATTTACCCGATGACAATCCGAACAAGACTTTCAACCTGATCGGAAAGGATGTATTCGCCAGCATAAAAGCAGGAGCCGTATTAAGCATATACTATTCAGTAAACTCTGCCGACGAATATCACCAGTTGCGCACCACAACAGGCTGGTGGAACGATCTGCCCGGTACTGCCGTCATCGAATTCCAAGAAGACGGAGTAAAACAAATTCAATTAACTCAGGAAGTACTGGACAAGATTCAGACAGAAGACGGTTTCCTCTGCATTGGCCACGGATATTATGTAGACAGAATAAGCGTACAATAAATCATTCTCAAAAAACACACATTATATGATACACAAGAAAATAACATCAAGTTTATTTGCTTTCACAATAGCTGCCTGTTCCATACAGGCAGCTCCAGCAACAGCAATTGCCAAAGACGCAAAATTAGAGCAACAGGTGGAAGCCACTCTTTCGAAAATGACTCTGGAAGAGAAAATCGGACAAATGACCGAACTTGCCATTGATGTATTGGGAGGTTTTGTCGATGGAGAATTCCAGCTTGACGAAGCTAAACTGCGCAAGGCCATTGCAGAATATAAAGTAGGTTCATTCCTGAACGCTCCGGGGCCGGTGGCACAAGATAAAGACAAATGGCAGGAAATTATCGGAACAATCCAGTCTATGTCGATGAAAGAAATAGGAATCCCATGTATCTATGGGTTGGACCAAAACCATGGAACGACCTATACATTGGATGGCACCCTTTTCCCTCAGAACATCAATCTGGGTGCTTCGTTCAATCCCGACCTGGCATACGAAGCCGCACGTGTAACTGCATACGAAACACGTGCCAGCAACTGCCCGTGGACTTACTCTCCTACTGTAGACATGTCACGCGATCCACGCTGGTCGCGCGTATGGGAAAACTATGGTGAAGACTGTCTGGTAAATTCTATCATGGGAAGCACGGCAGTCCGTGGATTTCAGGGTGATGATCCCAATCATATACCTGCCGACCGCATTGCCACATCAGTCAAACACTACATGGGATACAGCCTGCCGCGTACAGGAAAAGACCGTACCCCCGCATATATTCCCGTATCGGAATTACGTGAAAAATGCTTCGCTCCCTTCAAAGAATGTGTTGAAGCAGGCGCTCTGACTATCATGGTAAACAGCGGTTCCATCAATGGAGTTCCCGTACACTCTAATTATGAACTGCTTACCAAATGGCTGAAAGAGGATCTCGGATGGGACGGAATGCTGATTACTGACTGGGCCGACATCAACAACCTGTACACTCGCGAACGCATTGCTGCCAATAAAAAAGAAGCCATCCAGATAGCTATCAATGCCGGTATAGATATGGCCATGGAACCATACGATCTGAACTTCTGTACATTGCTGAAAGAACTGGTTGAAGAAAATAAAGTGCCGATGAGTCGCATAGACGATGCCGTACGTCGTGTCCTCCGTCTGAAGTATCGTCTTGGACTCTTCGAGCAACCCAATACTCCAACCCAAGAATATCCATTGTTTGGCAGTAAAGAACATGCAGAACTGGCTCTCCGTGCAGCCGAAGAATCAGAAATTCTGTTGAAAAACCAAAACAATATTCTTCCGTTGGCTAAAGGCAAGAAACTGCTGGTTACCGGTCCGAATGCCAACTCTATGCGCTGTCTGAATGGTGGATGGAGTTACTCATGGCAAGGACACCTTGCCGACAGATTTGCCGGTAAGTATAATACCATCTACGAAGCCCTATGCAACAAGTTCGGAAGCGAATATGTAACACTGGAACAAGGTGTAACTTACAAACCGGAAGGTGCTTATACAGAAGAGAATGAACCGGAAATAGAAAAAGCTGTAGCTGCCGCAAAGAATGTAGATATCATCATCGCCTGCATCGGTGAGAACTCTTACTGCGAAACTCCGGGTAATCTTTCCGACCTGGCTATCTCACCCAGCCAGCGTGAACTTGTAAAGGCACTTGCTACCACTGGAAAGCCTATTATTCTGATACTGAACGAAGGCAGACCTCGTCTGATAAACGATCTGGAACCTCTTGCCAGCGGAATTATCAATATTCTGTTGCCGGGTAACTACGGAGCAGATGCACTGGCAAATATTCTGGCAGGTGACGCTAATCCGAGTGCCAAGATGCCGTACACTTATCCACGCCATCAGGCAGCACTTACTACATACGACTATCGGGTAAGCGAAGAAATGGATAAGATGGAAGGAGCTTACGACTATGATGCAGTTATCTCTGTACAATGGCCATTCGGTTACGGATTGAGCTACACCACATTTGAATATAGCAACTTGCGCGTGAATCATCCTTCATTTACAGCAACCGACGAACTTCAGTTCTCTGTAGATGTAACCAATACCGGAAAGCTCGTAGGAAAGGAAGCTGTAATGCTGTTCAGCAGCGATCTGGTTGCTTCTCTCGTTCCCGAAAACCGCAGACTGCGTGCTTTCAAAAAAGTGGAATTACAACCAGGCGAAACACAAACCGTTACTTTAACTATCAAAGCCAGTGATCTTGCTTTTGTTGGAGCTGACGGTAAATGGATCCTTGAACAGGGTGATTTCCGTATACAAAGCGGCAATCAGACACTGAACATTACTTGCAATCAGACATACAAATGGGATTCGCCTAATAAATAATTATTGTTCTATGAAAAATGGAGCTGTATCGTATGTAACTCGCAATACAGCTCCATTCTTTTATAAAGCGACACTGCCTAAGTAATTATATGTCACTTCTCCATTCACATAAGGAAGTAAATCATTATATCCATCTATTCGAACAATATCCATATTCAATGCCTTCTTGCCATAAGCCTTATTTAAAGTTGACCAGCTAAAATCAAAATTCTGTCCCTTTGAATAAACCATTATTTTCTGTTCTGGAAGTTTTACAGGCTCCTTCTTAAACTTAACATACACATATAAGGTAGCTACAGGCTTGTCGTAAGCAGGAACACGAGCATATTTTCTCATATCGTAAAAACCTTTGGCACGTGCTTTATCTACAGGAAGGGAAGTAAAATAAGAAGTATTAGTAAAATGGAAAGCACATTCTTCCCATAAACAATAGCCAAGTTTACTTAAATCCTTCTGTTGCTTAGTTTTTACGTCAGCACAAGAAAATCCAGACAAAGGAAAACACCCTTTATTCATATCATATTGCTGAAGTTCTGACAAACATTTCAAACGGAATACCTTCGAAAAATCAGCTTTTTCTAATTCCTGAAGAAGCTTTGCCTGATAGGTCTTACGTATTTCTTCTAAAGCGAACGGATCTGCAGATGCTTGTTCAAATTCCTCAGGAACACACAATGACGCATATCTATCTATAACCTTTTCGTCTACGGCTGTCTGATAAAGTTTCAAAGCATACACATATAAAATCGACGGAGTCAAATCTACAGCTCCTTCAACAGCCGAAGGCATATAATCGGACATTATGTTTCCACTTGTCAAGGCTCCATTCAGACTAATACAAAAATGTTTTCCTTCTCCCTCAGCCATAACAATCTGAGGCGTTTCTGGCTGTTCGTAGATACCCATAGATTCATACAGCTTTTTATCATATTCAGGGACAGAAGTAATAATCATTTTTGAACCGACAATATCTCGTTCGTATACAGGGCTCAAACTTCCTTGTCCGTCAACTGACCGCATATATAAATAACCCGAAGAAGCAGGCTTGCCGACAACAAGCGTATCTCCCTGTTTATAAGTCTTCCCGTTGCAAGCCACAATCGTTTGTTGTGCATAAATTTCTGTCATCGCCAGACTTCCGATTAAAGCCATAGCACAGCATAAATGTTTAGTTTTCATAAGTAATGTTTAAATTCAAGATTTGCAAATATAAACAAAATCCCAATAAATTCCTTTGATACAGAAAAAACATAAAACCGGTCATTCAGATAAACAGATATACTTTACAGAGTCTATTGTAAAATGAATTTAATCACGCGCATTACAATTTGACAAAAAAATCCATAAATTCCCCATGAATACATGCGCTTATTACAAGAAGCTTCTATAATTATATAAAACAAAGTAAATCAATCAATTAACAAATCAGCAATAACCTCTTATTTTTTGTACAAAACATTTCGGAAATTGTACGATTTTAAAAAAAACATCGAGAAGAATTTGGTAAAACTACAGCAATTTTTTCCTCAAACAAGCGCAAGTTATAATCATCCCACTTCAGTACCTCTATCCGAATAATGCTTAACCTAAATCACGCGACATAAAATACAGCTATGTAAAAGCCGCAAAAGAGAACATTAAAATACAAATAATACTTAATTATTAATAAATATGCGACAATTATAAAAAATATCTGAACAATTATACTAATTTTGAAGTTTTGTAATTTATTACAACCTCAAACGAAACCATTGTATGATACAGAACAAACCCCTACTATTACGTGCTTTAGCAGGAGCTTTGATATGCATTCCAGTCTATGCGTCGGCTGGTAATGCAAGCTATTACAATACATCTACAGAAGCTAAAGTTTTCCCGTGGAAGAAGAACAAGAAAAAAGAAACAACTGAAGAAGTCAGTAAAACCGATTTTGAAAAGATTGCCTCCGAGAGCAACCTGGTTTCTCGTGGCATGTTTAATGTATATGCCCAGGATGGCAAATATTATTTCGAAATCCCCGTGTCATTGCTTCAGCGCGACATGCTGGTTGTGAATAAGCTGCAAAGAGTGCCCTTCGAACTGAATGACGCAGGTGTAAACCGTGGTACAAACTACGAAACACAGATGATACGTTTTGAATGGAACAAGGAAGAGAAAAAAATCAGGGTGCGCCAGAGCCGTCCGTTACCGGAATCGCCCGAAAACGATGCTATCACCCGCTCGGTGCGCGATAACTTTATCTCTCCGCTCATTGCCGATTTCAAGCTGGAAGCATGCAATGCCGATTCAACCTCAGTAATCATCCAGATAAACGACATCTATGACGGATCGGAAACGAGCATCAACAATGTCTTCGACAATATCAATCTGGGGACATCTGCTGTAAAGGACTTGTCACGCATCATGTCGATCAAGGCGTTTCCTAACAACATCGTAGCCACTTCCGAACTTACCACGAAAGTACGCGAAGGTATGTCGGCAGTAAATGTCACCGTAGAGGTCAGCTCCTCACTGGTATTACTGCCCGAGAAGCCGATGATGGGCCGTCTGGATGATCCGAAAGTGGGATATTTCACAAAGGACTTGCTCTATTTCAGCGATTCCCAACAGAAAACAGAAGAGAAAAAATACATTACGCGCTGGCGACTGGAACCCAAGCCGGAAAACCGTGAGGCATATCTGCGCGGAGAACTGGTAGAACCGGAAAAGCCGATTGTGTTCTACATCGAAAACTCTACCCCTTACCGCTGGCGAAAATACATCAAGCAAGGTATAGAAGACTGGCAGGTAGCTTTCGAGCGTGCCGGATTTAAAAATGCAATTATTGCCAAGGAACTGCCTGATAGCATAGCAGTGAATGCTGATGACATCAACTATTCGGTAGTGACGTATGCAGCCTCATCGAAAGCCAATGCGATGGGTCCGTCTATTCTCGACCCTCGCTCGGGAGAGATTCTGGAAGCGGACATCATGTGGTGGCATAATGTTATCTCGATGGTGCAGGAATGGATTACCGTCCAGACCGGAGCTATTGATCCGAAAGCACGAGGAACCAAACTGCCGGACGAAATGATGGGAGATGCGATCCGTTTTGTGGCCTGTCACGAGGTAGGACATTCGCTGGGGTTGCGCCACAACATGATGGGATCGTGGACTTTCCCTACTGATTCGCTCCGTTCGAAAAGCTTTACAGATAAGATGAACTCTACGGCATCGTCTATTATGGACTATGCCCGCTATAACTATGTGGCACAGCCAGGCGACGGAGTTACAGCTGTATCGCCACACATCGGTCCGTATGATATTTTTGCCATCGAATATGGTTACCGCTGGTATGGTCTGCCTACTCCGGAAGCTGAAAAAGATGTGTTATACGATTTCCTGAACAAGCATAACGGACGTCTGTATAAATACAGCGAGGCACAAGATCCGCGTTCGGCTGTCGATCCGAGAGCACAGAACGAAGATTTGGGTGACGATCCTGTCCGTTCTTCGGAACTGGGTATAGCCAACTTGAAACGTATCGTGCCTGAAATCATCAAGTGGACGACTACGGGAGAGAAAGGACAGACGTACGAGGAGGCTTCGCGCCTGTATTACGCGGTGATTACCCAGTGGAACAACTATCTGTATCATGTAATGGCAAACATCGGAGGTATTTACATAGAAAATACGACTGTAGGCGATGGAGTCAAGACATATACCTATGTAGAGAAGGAAAAGCAGGAAGCATCACTCGATTTTCTGCTGAACGAAGTTCTTTGCTACCCGCGCTGGCTGTTCGATACGGAAATTTCCGACTATACCTTCCTGTTGCGTAAAAACCCGACGGGAGTAATAGAATATGCGCCAAGCCAGATTCTGAAAAATACGCAGGGATATATTTTCTGGGATCTGCTCTCGAACGACCGACTGATGCGTATGCTGGAAAACGAACTGAAGAATGGCAAAAAGGCTTTCACCGTAGTGGAAATGATGGACAAGATGCACAACTCCATTTTCGCGACCACCATCAAGGGAGGTACTCCCGATGTGATGGAGCGTAACTTGCAGAAAGGATTCCTCGACGCACTGATTACTGCTGCCGCAGAAAGTGAAGGTGTAAAAATCAACAAGCAGCTGACTGCTACCAGTGGCAATCCGTATCTGTTCCATCACACACCGTGGTGCAGTCACAATGAATTTGCTATTGAACAGGCAGAACGCATGGGAGCCAGACGTGAACTGAGTTTCTACGGCGGACAAGTAAACCGCATATCGGATGCAATCTCTGTCAAACGAGGTGAATTGTTGCGCATCAAGAAGTTGCTTGAGTCAAGACGCAACACATCGGATACGGCAGCACGCTATCATTATGACGATATGATTCTGCGTATCAATACGGCACTGGGACTAAAGGATTAAACCGTCCCTGTGCCGATGCACAAAAACAAATGCTAAACTATTTTTTACCAAATCAATAACAATCTTTTTTCAATGAAGAAATCCTTATTATTGACTTTGCTGCTCCTTGTGCACGTTTGTGCGGCATGGGCGGCCGACAAGGTGATTACCGGTAACGTAATTGCTGATGATGACAAACAGCCACTGATAGGTGTGTCTGTGTATGTTTCTGCCGACGACTTGAAGAAAGCCGGAAGCAGCCTGATGTCTTTGGGAGTTGTCACCGATATCGACGGAAACTTCTCTATTACCGTTCCTTCCGGAGTAAAGAAATTACAATTAAGCTATATTGGTTACACTACACAGCAGATTGAACTGAAATCGGGACAGACTCATTATAACGTTGCCTTACAGCCTTCGTCGACGATGCTGAACGATGTGGTTGTGACCGGTTACCAGACAGTGGAGCGTCGCAAGCTGACAGCTGCCGTTGCTAAGATTGACATTTCGGAAGGACGTATCGGTACGGTAAAAAGTATCGACCAGGCTCTTTCGGGACAAATTGCAGGTCTTTCGGCTGTTTCGACTTCTGGAGCTCCCGGATCTCCGGTAAAGATTCGTATCCGCGGTACTTCATCGCTAAACGGTACACAGGACCCGTTGTGGGTGCTCGACGGTATTCCACTGGAAGGTACTGATATCCCGAGTCTGGAGTCGCTGAAGAATATCGACGATGTACAGCAGTCTTCCATCGCCGGACTGAATCCTGCCGATATTGCTGATATCACAGTACTGAAAGATGCTGCCGCAACAGCTATTTATGGTGCACGTGCGGCCAATGGTGTGATTGTGATTACCACCAAAAACGGTAAGGCCGGAAAGACAAAAATCAACTTCAGTACGCGCCTCACGTGGTCGCCTCAACAGAATATCGACCGTCTGAACTTGCTGAATGCGTCTGAGAAGGTCGATCTGGAACTGCAACTGATGAAAAGTGATTATGCCATGAACGCCGAAAAGGGAGAAATATACCGCATCCTGAACCGCTACAATGCCATTGATGCTTTCAAGAAAGACGGCTGGGATGCACTCTCAAAGGAGGCTCAGAATGAAATCAATGCTTTACGCCTGATTAATACAGACTGGAATGATATACTGTTGCAGGACGCGTTCAGTCAGGAATATAACCTGAGTCTGTCGGGCGGTAACGAAAAGGCTACGTACTATACTTCGTTAGGGTACTCGAAAGAACAGGGAAATATTCCGAATGTATCTTCCGACCGTCTGAATCTGGTAATGAAAGCTAATTATAAAGTGAACCGGATGTTGAAATTCGGCACATCTGTTTTTGTAAACCGACGTAAGAATGGTTCATACCTGTCTACCGACGGATTTACAAATCCGATGTTCTATGCCCGCATTGCCAATCCGTACCTGACTCCATACGATAAGGATGGAAACTATGTGTACGACAGCGATATACAGAATGGAAATTCGGATCTGCTGTTCAATACGTTTGAAGAACGACAGAATACATCGAATGAAACAACCATCAATTCGCTTTCTTCCATCTTCGATGTGGAGCTTCGCTTTGACGACCGATTCAAGATTACGTCACAGGTAGGGTTGCAGCTCGACAAGACCTCGCGCGAACAGATTGCCGATCAGGAGTCTTTTGCCATGCGACTGGAACACAAAAACCATCGCTATAACGGTACGTCTTTCCTTCCTCAGAAAGGAGGCTTTCATAAGGCTTACGAAAATTCAGACTCTCAGGTAACGTGGAAAACAATGGGAACTTATCGCGATACATATGCTGATATTCATGAATTTGAAATCATGGTAGGTTCCGAACTTCGCCGTACATGGGCTACTACCCTTTATTCGGCCGGTTACGGATATGACCGCCGTACAATGACCAACCAGCCGGTAGTATTCCCCAGCGACTCGCAGGCGTTTCCTCTGCATACCAAAACGAATGTAGAAAATGCATATGTTTCGGCTTTCTCTACAATGTCGTACTCACTGCTGAACCGATATACACTGGGAGGAAGTATCCGCTTCGATGGTTCCGACTTGTTTGGAGTTGACAAGAAATATCGTTACCTGCCACTTTACTCAGTCAGTGCACTGTGGCGTATATCGGAAGAACCGTTCACTGAAAATGCGAAATGGCTGGATAATCTGGTGATCCGTGCATCGTATGGTCTGCAAGGAAACATCGACAAGAATACTTCTCCGTATCTGCTGGGGAAATACCAATCGAATGCTACCCCTATCTTACCAGGAAATACGGAAGACATGATTGTGGTAACCTCTGCACCAAACGACAAGCTGCGCTGGGAAAAGACTCATTCGGTTAATGTCGGACTGGACTTTGCTGTATTGAATCAGGCTATCAACCTGAGTGTGGACTATTATTACCGCAAAGGAGTGGACTTGATAGGCATGCAGATGCTTCCGCTGGAAACGGGCTTTTCTTCGACAAACATCAACTGGGCCAGCATGACAAATAAAGGTATCGAAATAGGATTGTCTACACGCAATATCCATACCAAGTCGTTTATGTGGACTACGACTTTCAACTTTGCCTACAACCTGAATAAGGTGTTGAAAGAAGCCATACGAGAAG
This sequence comes from Bacteroides sp., assembly GCA_019414725.1. Classification (GTDB taxonomy): domain Bacteria; phylum Bacteroidota; class Bacteroidia; order Bacteroidales; family Bacteroidaceae; genus Phocaeicola. Next base: position 14,371 of record DXLM01000029.1, on the reverse strand, counting down.
ATGCCATTTATCCTAGCCGTGAAGGTTATCCGGCTGGAGCTATCTTTGCATTCCCTTATGCGGGTATAGATGAAAACGGACAGATGACATTCTACAACAAAGAAACCGGAAAAGTAGAATCGATGAAGGAATTTTTTAAGGTGCAGGAATTCGGTTTCGGTACATACAACCTGAGTCATGCTGAACTTCGAAACAAGTATGAGTATATAGGAACAACCGATTCGCCTTACACCGGAGGATTCAACAATACTTTTACCTACAAGGCATGGGAACTGGGTATCAACTGTATTTTCAATGCGGGAGGATATGTACGTGTACAGCCTAGCTACTCACTGACCTCGTTCGACCGCGGACAGAACACCAACCGTGATATTCTGAACCGCTGGACTCCGGAAAATCCGAATGGTACAATGCCGGCGCTGGTAGACTCTAATACAGATATGGATGCCTATTTCTTCCTCGATGGAGCTGTGAATCCGTATGCGTATTCCAGCCTGTGGGTAAAAAAACAGAACTACATGCGTATACAAAGCATTCGTCTGGGGTATGAATTACCATTCAGCCTGATACAGAAACTGGGTATCAGTCAGGCAACAGTAGCACTGGAAGGACGTAATCTGTTTGTCTTCGGATCGAGCTATCGCAATTATCTGGATCCGGAAACAATGGGTAATCCGTATGCACAGCCTATTCCGAAGTCATTTACATTCAGTCTGAATCTTAACTTTTAACTTGTAACCGACAATGAAGAAACAATATATCTGTTTATTTTTTGCCTGTCTGACTTTCTTGCTGACCGGCTGCGATAAATATCTGGATATCCAGCCTACCGGAAGTGTTATTCCGCATACGCTGGCTGAATATCGTGCCTTATGGCTGAACGCCTGTACAACGGTTCCCGCGGACCGGGGACTTGCGGGTATGGGTGCTGACGAAATGTTTGTCAGCAACAAAAACGACCAGGATAAATATGGAGCTATCGAACGTTGGGAGGGTACGACAACTTCTACCACGACCGTATCATTCGACTGGGCCAATTATTATGAAGTTTTGTTTTTTGCTAACTTCATTATCGAGCATCACGATGAAATAAACGAAGGAAGTCAGAACGAAATAGCACAGCTTACCGGAGAAGCTTATCTGATGCGTGCATATATGCATTTCATATTGGTAAATCTGCATGGACAGCCTTATACCAAACCGGGAGCTCCGGCTACAAAATCCATCCCTTTGAAACTGGATACAGATCTGGAAAAACAGCTGTTCCGCAATACAGTTAGCGAGGTATATACTTCGATTTTGGACGACTTGAAAAGTGCCGAAGCGCTGCTGAATGTGGAAAAATGGGATGACATTGCTCTCTCCTACCGTTTTACCAAAGTATGCGTTCCGGCTATCCGCTCACGCGTTTACCTCTATATGGGCGACTGGCAGAATGCTTACGCACAGGCGGAAGAGGCTCTTAAGACTAAAAATGTATTGGAAGATTTTAAGGCAGACGGATTTAAGCTGCCTAACCAATATCAGTCGGTAGAAGCTATTAATGCTTTGGAATATACCATTAACAACAATTATCAGAATGCCGTATCTGTCCTTCCTTCGTTTCTGGTAATGTATCAGGAAGGCGACCTTCGCAAGGATGCTTACTTTGCCCAGGCAGACAAGGACGGAAACCGCAAATCGAAAAAAGGAGGAAGTTCAGAATTCCGTTGTACAATACGTACAGGAGAGTTATACCTGAACAGTGCTGAGGCAGCAGCACAGTCGGACAACTTATCTGAAGCTCGCAAACGTCTGCTACAACTGATGGAGAAGCGTTATACGGCCGAAGCGTATGCTAAAAAGAAAGCATCGGTAGAAGGCCTAGGTAAGGAAGAGCTGATAAAAGAAATACTGAATGAACGTGCCAGAGAACTTGCTTTCGAAGGTCACCGCTGGTTCGATTTGCGCCGTACAACTCGCCCGCGCATCGAAAAAACATTAAACGGTCAACAGTATGTATTGGAGCAGGATGATTCACGTTATACGCTTCAGATTCCGAAAGAAGCAATAGCAGCTAATCCTAACCTGAGCAACTAATCGCAAAAAATTATCAGCTATAAGAAGAAGGGGAGCTGTCTCAAAATAAAGAGATAGGCTTACTTATCATCTATATAAAATTACAACATAAAAAAACTCCTGCTTTTAGTCCTATCATTATAATAAACAAAGGCTAAAGCAGGAGATTTTTATTTATCAGTTTTAATCTATAAGATTTTTACTTTCGCTGTTCTAGTTTGAGGCAGCCTCATCTTTATTGGATTAAGATTTTAAAACTCTTTTTCTATCATCTACAACTATTCGCTGAATTCAACTTCATTACGAATAAAAGTCGTAACATTAATCTCTTCCACGGCTACAAACTTCTCTTTGCGATACGGGCAGTCAGTGCACATACACTTATTACACTTAGGTGTTTCGAATATATTACATGGATCAAGATGAATATTCAATACAGCATGGTCTGCATATTTAGCTTTCATAGCTTCCTGCAAACGTGTCCCTATTTTATGACCTTGTTCGATATTATAATACCATGGAATAGTCAAGTCGCAGTCCATATACAAAGAATTGCCCGACTTCAAAACCTTTACATTATGAATGTCAATCCACTCGGGTTTTCTGTTTCGATTCAAGGTATCGGCAAGATCGGCAAGCAGATTAATGTCTGCCTTATCAAGCAAATTATCGGTAGTTTTTCTCAGAATAGAAATTCCTGTTATGATAATTACCGAACCGAAAATCAAGGCCATCGCACTATCTATCCAAGCTATGCCGGTGAAATACAACAATACCAGTCCGGCAACTAGACCAATAGTAGAATAGGTATCCGACTGTAAATGCTTTCCGCCAGCAACGAGAGCAATCGAATCGTATTTCTTTCCTACAGCTATGCTATACCATCCCATCAGGTAATTAAGAAGCCCGGATACAGCTATGATATAGATACCTACATCAATCTTCTGAATATCGGTAGGTACCAGCAAACGCTTAATACCTTCATAAATAATCATTCCTCCTGCTATCGAAATCAATATACCTTCGATAGAAGCCGATATAAGTTCAATCTTTCCATGTCCGAAAGGATGATTCTGGTCTTTAGGCTTTTTCGAAAGACACAGACTAAACAAGCTTATTGCCCCAGCAACAACGTTGACAATACTCTCCATGGCATCGGTCAGAACACCAACTGAATTTGTGAGGTAATATGCTATAAACTTTCCTACCAGAATCAATACTGATACAGTCAGTATATTACGCTGTACTCTCTGCTTTAGTTTATTCTCTGTAAGTTCCATAATCCCCAAAATTGAAGTCAAAAAATGAGTGGACGAAAGTACAACTTATTTTCAATCTAGCAAAAGCATGATAGCTTAAAGTCAGTCTAAATTTCAGTATGCCAAAAATCAGCATCTACGAAAACAGTTAACCCTCTGCCTGACTGATCTATACAGCCCGACAGAGGGTTAACGAATTCAAAAGATTATCAACAAACTCCGTTTAAACCAAGAAGCCCAGTAAGATACCGGCAGCTACAGCCGAACCGATCACTCCTGCAACATTCGGTCCCATTGCATGCATCAGCAGATAGTTAGTCGGATCATATTCCAATCCTACTACCTGAGAAATACGTGCAGAGTCGGGTACTGCCGACACTCCGGCATTACCGATAAGCGGATTGATTTTATTTTCTTTCTTCAATACCAAATTGAAGATCTTGACAAAGATAACTCCCGATGCTGTAGCAATAAAGAATGACAGCGCTCCCAAGATAAAGATCTTGATGGAATCCCAAGTCAAGAACTCAGATGCCTGAGTAGATGCTCCTACGGTCAGTCCCAACAAAATAGTAATTGTATCAATCAGCGGACCACGAGCTGTTTCGGCAAGACGGCGGGTTACACCACTTTCCTTCAACAGATTACCGAAGAACAACATACCCAGCAATGGCAGACCGGAAGGAACCAGGAAGCAAGTAAGCAACAAACCTATAATCGGGAACATAACCTTTTCTGTATGTGATACGGCACGAGGTGCTTTCATACGGATAAGACGTTCCTTCTTTGTTGTAAGCAATCGCATTACAGGAGGTTGTATAACAGGGACAAGTGCCATATACGAATAAGCAGACACGGCAATTGCTCCCATCAGATTAGGTGCAAGTTTCGATGACAAGAAGATAGCGGTCGGTCCGTCAGCTCCACCAATGATACCGATAGCAGCAGCCTGCATCGGATCGAAACCTATTTCCAGCGCAATCATATATGCTCCAAAGATACCAAACTGTGCCGCAGCACCGATCAGCATCAACTTCGGATTAGAGATCAACGCCGAGAAGTCCGTCATGGCTCCAATGCCCAAAAAGATAAGCGGCGGATACCATCCGGAAGTCACTCCCTGATACAAAATGTTAAGTACTGAGCCTTCCTCGTAAATACCTACTTTCAGTCCGGCTTCCATATTAAACGGAATGTTACCGATAAGTATACCGAATCCGATAGGAATCAGCAACATCGGTTCGAATTCCTTAGCAACGGCAAGATAAATGAACACAATACCTATCAGGATCATGATGAGATGTCCTGCTGTGGCATTATAAAAACCGGTATATGTCCAGAAGTCTGCCAGGTTATTCTGTAAGAAACTACTAAATTCTCCCATATTATTCGATGATTATAAGGTCTGTACCTTCAAGAATTGATTCTCCTTTACTTACTTTAATAGCAGTAACTTTACCGTCGCGGTCTGCCTTGATATCGTTCTCCATCTTCATGGCTTCCAATACAAGTAAGGTCTGTCCACGTTTCACGGTATCACCTTCTTTTACTTTGATTTCGAGAATAACTCCCGGCAGCGGTGACTTGATACCAGATTTGCTTCCTACACTTGCCGGACGAGTCACAGCAGCAGGAGGAGCAGCAGGAGTAGTAGATGCAGTACGTACTACCGGCTTAATTTTCGGTTTGTTCTGCTTTTCGAGTTCTACGGTATAAGGCGTGCCGTTTACTTCTACACGCACATTATTGTCTTCTATGTCACCCACGGTTACTTTATACAAGTTTCCGTTAATTTTATATCTGTATTCTTTCATGGTTTCTTATCATTTTAAGATGATTATTTCTTATGTGGAGTTTCACGCAATGTATAAATCTTCGAACTCCACGGAGAATAACTACGTTTCACACGACTGATAGTCAGAATGGTTTCTTCTACATCATGATCGGCTCCCTGTGCTTCATGCAGCGCCATAGAGATAGCAGCAATCACTTCTCCCGGTGCTTCGCCCAATTTCTTTTCCTTAGCTTCTTCCTTATCGGTAATGTTGTGTGCGATCATTGCATTGCGCTTACGCAACTTAATAGCCGCCTTACCATTCAGCTTAAAGCAGATGTAAAGCAATATTAGTCCCAGGAAAACAACACTCATAGCCGATATAGCCATACCGATACCTACCGGGTCATGCTGTTCGAACTTATCCATCTTCGGATTGCTTTCTATCGTCTGGTTGTTCGTACTTGGAGTGACATATTTATCAGCACTTGCACCTTTCACTTCCCATTCGGCAGATGCATCCCCTACACGAGCGTACGATTGATTTGCAGCCAATATACCAGCCGGAACAACAACCTGATCAAGCAGCTTTTTACCAGAATCATATAATCCGATCCAGTTGGCATTAGTTTTACTCAGTACAAAATTAGTATGGAAAGTACCCCGTCTAGGATTTCCGTCCGCCCAGAAAAGTGTATGCTGGCGTGGCTTAATGCTTGTCAGCACATCTCCTTTCGGAATAAAATACGTAACAGTATCTCCGGGCTGACTGCTCACTTTCAGCAGGCATCCGGCCAAATCGGCTGTACTATATGCCTTATTGAATATTTCAATCCAGCCGCTATGCACGCCATAATCATCCTGAAAGTTGGTCTGATTGTCCACCAACACCTCATTGATGACCAGCTTACTGTTCGATTTCTGTTCTGTACAAGAAGTAAAACCGATCAGCAACAGCAGGGAAAGAAATATTCCTATTCTGTTTTTTCTCATAGATTTCTTAAGTTGAAAGTTAATAATCAGAATAACCCACGAATTACAATGGAATATTTCCGTGTTTCTTAGCCGGATTTGTCAGCTTCTTAGTCTGTAACTGCTGCAAGGCACGAATGATACGGAAACGAGTATTACGCGGTTCAATCACATCGTCTATATAACCATATTTTGCAGCATTATACGGGTTGGCAAACAACTTGGTATATTCAGCTTCTTTTTCAGCCATAAATGCCTTCGGATCGGCAGCTTCTTTAGCTTCTTTTGCATACAATACCTCTACAGCTCCAGCACCACCCATTACGGCAATTTCAGCAGTCGGCCATGCATAGTTCATATCTCCACGCAACTGCTTACAACTCATTACGATGTGTGAACCACCATACGACTTACGCAATGTAACTGTCACTTTTGGAACAGTAGCTTCACCATATGCATAAAGCAGTTTAGCTCCGTGCAAGATAACAGCATTGTATTCCTGTCCTGTACCCGGAAGGAATCCCGGAACATCTACCAATGAAACAATAGGAATATTGAAAGCATCACAGAAACGGACGAAACGTGCTCCCTTACGAGAAGCATTGCAGTCCAATACTCCGGCAAGGAACTTAGGCTGGTTGGCAACAATACCAACAGACTGTCCGTTGAAACGTGCAAAACCGACAATGATATTCTTTGCAAAGTCACGCTGAACTTCGAGGAACTCACCATTATCGACAATTGCTCCGATAACCTCATACATATCGTAAGCCTTATTAGGGCTGTCCGGAATAATTTCATTCAAAGAATCCTCCAGACGATCAATCGGATCTGTACAGTCTACATAAGGCGGCTCTTCCAGATTGTTCTGAGGGATATAGCTCAATAACTTACGAATCAGTGCCAAGCCTTCTTCTTCTGTAGAAGCAGTAAAATGAGTTACCCCCGAACGAGTAGAGTGCACACTTGCACCTCCCAAATCTTCTTGAGAAACATCCTCTCCGGTAACAGTCTTTACAACTTTCGGACCTGTAAGGAACATATAGGAAGTACCTTCCATCATCAAAGTAAAGTCTGTCAGTGCAGGTGAATATACAGCACCTCCGGCACACGGACCAAAGATACCCGAAATCTGCGGGATCACACCAGAAGCCAAAATATTACGCTGGAAAATTTCAGCATATCCAGCCAATGCATTGATACCTTCCTGAATACGTGCACCACCCGAGTCATTCAGTCCGATACAAGGAGCTCCCATCTTCATGGCCATATCCATTACTTTACAAATCTTCAGTGACATGGTTTCTGACAGAGAGCCGGCAGATACGGTAAAGTCCTGTGCAAAGACATAAACCAATCTTCCCTCTATTGTTCCATATCCAGTAACTACACCATCGCCCAGATAATGCTTCTTATCCATTCCGAAGTTTGTACAACGATGTTTTACAAACATATCCATTTCTTCGAAACTTCCTTCATCAAGCAGCATAGCAATACGTTCACGTGCAGTATATTTCCCTTTAGCATGTTGCTTTTCGATAGCTTTCTCACCACCGCCAAGACGCGCCTGGGCACGCAGTTCGATAAGCTCTTTTACTTTTTCAAGTTGGTTACTCATGGTACTAGAAATTTATGTATTAGTAAATGGCAAGATAAAATGGTTAACAACCGATTGTTTTAAAGCAACAAAGTGACGAAGAACTTCGTATACATCCGATGAACGTTTACAAAATTCTCTGCCACTTCTCTATTCTGAATGACAACAAACGGCTAATGTCTCCACCATTTCATTCATTGCCCTTAATTATTTTTCGCAAAGTTCGGTTAATACCCCCATAGTTGATTTCGGATGAAGGAAAGCAATATTCAGTCCTTCTGCACCTTTTCGAGGCGCTTTGTCGATCAGGCGAATGCCGTTTGCATCAGCTTCAGCCAACGCATTTGCTACTCCGTCTTCTATTGCAAAAGCCACATGATGAACTCCCATGCCTCTGTTTTCAATAAATTTGGCAATTGTGCTATCAGGTCCCGTAGGCTCCAGCAGTTCAATTTTTGTTTCACCACATTTCAGGAAAGCAGTTTTTACTTTCTGATCTTCTACGGTTTCTATATTATAACATTTCAATCCGAGTACATTTTCATAATAAGGAAGGGCTTCTTCGATACTTTTCACCGCAATGCCCAAATGTTCAATGTGAGAAATTTTCATAATTAAGTTGCTTTTAATGGTATTAAAATCTAAAGTTGGTTTATATCAACTGCACAAAGAAAACAAAAATGTGCAGAATAAAGAAATATTTCCCTATTTTATTTTCATCAACTAACGCTTTTTTTAGTTTATTTTTATTTTACACAAAGCGTAGTTGTCAGAAATATTTTTTCACGATAAAAATATTGGCTGATGCATGAATCGCTCCATTCTCCAAACTGGATATCAACGACTTAAAACATTATTTATCAGACATATTTCCTCATCACAGAACGACGTATTATCTAAAGACTTCAAATTATCGTCAATCTGTTTTACCGAACTGGCACCAATTATGACAGAAGCAACCTTCTCATCTTTCAGCAACCATGCCAATGACATTTCGGCCAAAGTCTGCCCACGTCGTGCGGCTATTTCGTTCAAGTCCCTGATTTTACGAAGAACATCCTCCGTCAGAGCTTCTTTCTTAAGATGACCTCCCGGGCAATACGTGAATCATCAGGAATACCATCCAGATAACGACCGGTCAATAATCCCTGTGCCAAAGGTGAAAAGGCAACAAATCCACTGCCATATTTACTAGCCTGATCCAAGATGCCCTCCTCTTCCGGCTCACGATTGAACAAATTATAACGCCCTTGATAAAGCAGACAAGGCACATGATTGTCGGCAAGATAACGATAAGCTATTTCCGCCGCCTCTTTAGGATACTTCGATATGCCTACATAAAGAGCCTTGCCCTGACGTACGATATCGACAAGTGCCTGCAAGGTTTCTTCAAGTGGAGTTTCCGGATCATAGCGATGACTATAAAAAATATCTACATACTCCAGATTCATCCGTTTCAAACTCTGGTCAATACTAGCCATAAGATGCTTCCGTGAATTCCATATCCCATAAGGCCCCTCCCACATATCATGTCCAGCCTTCGTAGAAATAAAAAGTTCATCACGATAAGGAGCAAGAGATTTCTTCATGATTTGCCCGAACGTTTCCTCAGCCAACCCATAAGAAGGTCCATAATTATTAGCAAGATCGATATAAGTAATTCCCTTGTCAAAAGCATGATGAATTTTCTCTTTACTGCCTGACAGCGTATCCACATCTCCGAAGTTATGACAAAGTCCAAGAGAAATTTCAGGAAGCAGGATGCCACTCTTACCAGCCCTGCGATATTTCATTCCACCGTGATAACGGTCGGGAGCCGCACTATAAACAGGATCAATCATAACATATATCTATATAAATTACACATAAATACGAATAAGCAAGCGATTCAGCCAGTTCCACCGTACCTTAAACCAACGACGTGTACTCAACAGTTTACCTCCGAAACGTAAAATAAAATCCCGATAACTGAATTTCTTGAAAGGAAGTCCTGCTTCTATAAATTCAAAATGACTATATCCATGCTCTCTGGCATAAGTCATTGCCTCCCATACAGCAAGCACTCCCGGATAAAGCAACGGATAACTCTTGCGCATCCCAGCAGAAAACATCAGGTAAGCAGTATCATCAGAAAACAAACAAACCGAACCACCAATAATCTTTTCTTTATAACGGACTATAAAGATTTTACCCATTCCAGCCGGAAAAGAGTCTTCAGAGAAAAAAGCAAAAAGATGAAAATCAGGTAAATAACGATGAACTTTGGGAGAATAATATTTTTTCAGCATCATGAAGAAAGCCCTTATATCTTCCAGGCTGGAGGCAATTTCAATAGAAGCCCCATTTTTAAGTCCCCTGGCAATCTGGCGTTTACGGGAAGCACTCATCCATTTATCAAGCTGTTCGTGGTGTATCGAATTGCGAACACGCAGCCACCGGACCGGAAAATACCCGTTCTGCCTGAAATAACGGTAGCCGAATAACGGTTCTTCTAAGTTTCGAAACTCCAACAGAAAAGATCCCTCCTTATACAGAGTAGTAAAATAAGTCAATAATTCATTGAAAATCTCTTCCCGTTTCCGTTCCGTATTAAAATACTCTCCCACACCGTAAACGTATGTTTTTTCAGTAAACCCCAGCAGACGAAAATTCCGCCGGGTAATACACAGCAGTTTACCTATCGGTTTATCCCCTTCGAAAGCAACCAAGAGCACAGGACGATACCCCGGGGTTTGTTCCAATATCCGGAACAAATCAGTAGAATGAAAGACATTGGTTCCCGGAAGTTCAGGAATGTCCTTTGCATGCTCATATGTAGTCAACCTGATAGCCATTGTATCGCAAATTTATGATTTTTTTTGAGCATTACGAGTTTAAAGGTTATATTTGTCGTGTTAAAAACGAAGATTTTATGAAGAGTTTCAGCGAATTGATAAAACAACGGCGCAGCATGCGTAAGTTCACCGATGAAGAACTGACACAAGAAGAAGTGGTAACCCTGCTGAAGGCAGCCCTCATGTCGCCGTCTTCCAAACGAAGCAACTGCTGGCAGTTTATAGCAGTAGACGATAAAGAAACACTCGACAAGCTTTCACGCTGCAAGGAAATGGGATCATCTTTCCTGAAAGAAGCCTCTCTTGCCATTGTCGTACTGGCAGATCCGCTGGCAAGCGACGTATGGATAGAAGATGCGTCTATAGCCTCTCTGATGATTCAGCTACAAGCCGAAGATCTGGGACTGGGAAGCTGCTGGATACAAGTACGCGAACGATACACCGCTACCGGCATGTCTTCGGACGAGTATGTGCACGGCATTCTCGGCATACCTCTTCAGTTACAGGTTTTGTCCATCGTAGCCATCGGCCACAAAGGTATGGAGCGTAAACCTTTCGACGAGTCACACCTGCAATGGGAAAAAGTACATATCAATAAATACGGAGGAGAGTAAACGTGGCAGCAAAAGCATCAAACCATAAAGATACATACCGTGCTACCGCAGTTTTTCTTGCATTGATGGGAATACTCTATCTTGCCGACCGGCTGATAGGTTTTTCTTCCCACGGTCTGTCCTGGGTTATGCAAAAAGACACCATGCTACTTTATGCAGCCGTTGCTTTCTTATGGTTCAAGGCAGACAAGTCGGTAGGCATCATTCTTGCCGGAATCTGGCTCATCCAGAACATCGGTCTGGTAACTACGCTGCTGGGACAAATGTCAGGCTACCTGCTTCCCGCTTCCCTACTGCTGATAGGAATACTGCTCTACTGGTTGTCATCACGATAAAAAGTCCCGCAAACGTAAAAAATCATTTTCACCATGAATATAAAAAACATTATCATGATAGGGGCCGGCAACGTAGCGACTCACCTTTCCGTAGCTTTATCACAAGCCGGATATAATATCCGTCAGGTATTCAGCCGTACAGAAGCTTCCGCTTCCGAACTTGCCGCCAAACTGAAATGTCCCTATACTACAGATTTAAGCCAAATCACCCATGAGGGAGATTTATATATCGTTTCCGTGAAAGACTCAGCACTGAACAACATACTTCCCAAGCTAGTACAACGTGCTCCCCAAGCCCTGTTTGTACATACAGCGGGCAGTGTTCCCATGAACATATGGCAAGGACTGGCAGAACGTTACGGTGTGCTCTACCCCATGCAGACATTCAGCAAACTGCGTCAGGTAGATTTTCGTGAAGTTACATTTTTTACCGAAGCACATACAGCTGCCGACCTGAAGCTTCTGAACGAAATCGCCCTCCATCTGGGAAGCAAAGTATATGAAGCATCATCCGAGCAACGGCGATACCTGCACATCGCAGCAGTATTTGCCTGCAACTTTGCCAATCACATGTATGCCGTTGCCAGTCATCTGCTTTCAGCAAACGGTCTTCCCTTCGAAGCCATGCTTCCGCTGATTGACGAAACAGCCCGGAAAGTACACGAACTGCCTCCCGTCGAAGCACAGACCGGACCGGCACAGCGATACGATGAAAATGTCATCAACCACCATCTGGAAATGCTGAAAAGCGAACCGCGCTTGGCAGAGATATACGAACTGATCAGTAAAAACATTCACGAGTACGCTAGCAATAAAAAAGAAACCTTATGATAAATTACGATCTTACTAAAATACGTGCACTTATATTCGACGTAGACGGCGTGTTAAGTGCCGAAACCATTACCCTGCATCCTAACGGAGAACCGATGCGCTCGGTCAACATAAAAGACGGTTATGCCCTGCAACTCGCCGTAAAATGCGGACTACATGTTGCAATCATCACCGGAGGAAAGACAGAAGCTGTACGTAAACGTTACGAGGGCCTTGGCATAAAAGACATCTACATGGGAGCAGCCGTAAAGACCAAAGAATATGCCGAATTAATGGAGAAATACAATCTGAAGCCAGAGGAAGTGCTCTATATGGGCGATGATATCCCCGACTACGAAGTTTTAAGTCTTGTAGGACTCCCCTGCTGCCCCGCCGATGCAGCTCCTGAGATAAAAGCCATCTGCACATATATCTCACACCGCAACGGAGGCTACGGATGCGGACGTGATGTAGTAGAACAAGTTTTGCGTGCACAAGGCAAATGGATGTCACACGAAGAAGCCTTTGGTTGGTAATATAAAAACAAACAATTATGCTCGAAAACCTGAAAAAATATAAGATAAAGCTGGCTTCCAACTCCCCACGCCGCCGGGAACTGTTATCCGGACTGGGAGTAGATTATGAAGTAAAGCTTCTGCCCGGTATTGACGAAACCTACCCCGACACACTGAAAGGTGAAGAAATTCCCATCTACATTGCCCGCGAAAAGGCAGACGCCTATCGTCCGTCCATGCAGGCAGACGAACTTATTATCACTGCCGATACCATAGTCTACATAGATGGAGAAGTCTTAGGAAAGCCTAAAGATGAAGAAGAAGCTTGCCAAATGCTGCGCAAACTGTCGGGACGTTCTCACCAGGTCATAACCGGAGTATGCCTTACGACTACCGAATTCCAAAAATCCTTTGCTTCGGTTACAGAAGTAACCTTCGACCAGTTGAGTGAAGAAGATATCCGTTTCTATGTAGAACATTACAGACCGATGGACAAAGCAGGTTCATATGGTGTACAAGAATGGATCGGCTTCATCGGAGTAACCGGTCTGAAAGGTTCCTACTTCAATGTAATGGGGCTTCCGGTACAACGATTGTATCAGGAGTTAAGGAAATTATAAACCATCGATTCCACGTCCGTAGCCAATGAAGTTCAGCATAACCCAAGCAACCATAGCAGATGCAGACGAACTAACATCATTTATAACAAGTATCTGGAAAAACATGGAACACCGGGAATGGTTTGCTCCAGAAGAAGACAAAGATTATATAAAGTCGCTATTGTCTACTCACACAGGTATTATATGGAAAGCCATTGAAACTGTATCAAGACAGACTGCCGGATTATTCATTGTCGTCTTTCCCGGAAAAAATTCCGAGAACCTAGGTTACGACATCGGACTACCTGAAGCAGAGTTGTGCAGTGTAGCACACATGGATACGGTAGCAGTGCATCCCAACTTCCGAGGTTACGGACTACAACGTTTACTTATAAGTCAGGCAGAAGAAGCCCTAAGCAAAACCCAATACCGTTATTTGTTATGTACGGTCCATCCGGAAAATTCTTTTTCACGCAGTAACATGGAAAAATTAGGATATACGTATATAAAACAAGCGTTGAAATATGGTGGACTACCGAGATGTATTTATCTGAAGAAAAGGACATAACTATACTTTTTTCAGGGTAAGCTATAATAATAAAAGAAATGAATATAGAAAAGAAATAGAATTATTCGCTCAAATCTATCAACTGTAGTATATTCTTGTTGTAGGCCACTGACTTACCCCTGACGATATATATCACCGCCTGCTCAATCACAGGGAAAAGCACCACAAACCATTCTTTAGAGCATTATATTTATAAAAACAATCATAATGATTACTTAACTCTACCAACTTAAATTTACCTTCAAATTGAACAAAATCTCCCCTATCTGTGAAGACTTCTCATACGCCATGGTGCAACCTCTCAGCACTATTATGATGGTACAAGATATGTTTAAAAGCGGAAGACTTGATACCAAACCGGAGATAAAGAATAAATACATGAGGTAACCATTCTATTTTCCGCCTTGACACGCATGTTCCCTAAACCTACCTTTGC
>DXLM01000028.1 GCA_019414725.1 Bacteroides sp. | reverse complement strand
AACTTGCAAAACTTGCAGCATCTCCACACCCACACACGTGCGCGTACATTATAATATGAAAAAATAATAAAGCATAAAAAAGAGAGCGGAAGACAGACGGACGATACCGGAGAGAACTACAACGGAGGAAAGGATAACAGAATGCAAAAGGCGGAAAGGGAGATACGTGACAAGACTTCCGGTGGAAAAGAGCAGGAAAGCCTGACAAGGAGAAAATAAGAAAGCGGAAGACAAGGACTAGAACAAAACAGACACTGACCGTAAAGGACCGACTCCCTGAATCTGCGGCAACCACACACTTTAACCTTACCAATACAATTCACATAATTCTGCGGAAGACACGTATCCTGCATGCGAAAAACCTCCTAGCTACTTTAAACAAGGTACGTTACTAACATACAGGCCTCTATGTTAGTAACGTACAAGGTCACACATTACTAACCTTACGGAACACACGTTACTAACCCTTCGGAACACACAAACTATACAAAAGCACATAGCATCCCGTCCAATACCCAGATACTCCGTCAGAAAAGCTGCCGGCTGCTGTTCACCTACCGCTCATCGGTTACCATAACCTCCAGAAAGATTTTCTTCATCCCCCCATTACAAAAAAACAGGATAGAACCAGACCATTCACTACCTAGAACTAGGAAAAAAGATGGAAGCCAACACACCACTCCACCTCTTCCTCCACTCTACCCTTCACACTCTCATCGGATTGTATGTCATTACTTTACCAGGATATAATAATCCATCGCCATTATAATGTACGCATACGCGCAATCGCGCGCGCTCGTGTGTGTGTGTGGAAAGACTGCAAGTTGTGCAAGTTTGCAAGTTTCCCCCTTGCATCATCTCATAAAAGGAGCTGAAAAAACAAAAGAAACAACAAGAGAATAATCACCAAGAATTAAAATATCAACAACTTTCAGGCCCCTCGCTCCAGCTCCAAACAGACCTTATAAAAAATAGAGAATCAGCAAAACGAATTACATAAAAAACAATCACACATAAAATTATTGTCTTTCACACTTTGCTTTCTTTATATTGTAGCGATAGGCTCGACAAGCCAAAACAAAGTATATCGCACATTGTATCCATAGGATAATATATTGCTGACTGATTTCAGACATACTAGCTCCCATAGAATTTATCTTAACAAAGGCCAAAGTTCCGGGAGCCGCAGGAACCATATAATGAATCCATTGCCAATACCAAGGCATTAACTCCAGCGGATAAGAAACTCCGGACAGGAAAATCAATCCTACAGAGAAGAAAGCTACCAACAACAATGGAGCATCACTATCACTGAAAAATAACGAACAGGCCAATCCAAAGAAACTGGTAGCAAGAATATAAGGTATCATAAGTGCCACAATTTTCCACGGATATGCTAAATGAGGCAATTGGAAAACTAAAGGAAGAAGCCCCAACAAAAAGACAGAGAATAAAGCATAAAAGACTAAATAAGTAAATGATTTTCCTATCACTACGGATGCCATACGTAAAAAAGAAAGATCCCTTCCTTCAGGGCCTGCAAACATCAGTATATCTCCAGTTTCACGCTCTTTCCCACTCAACATGCTGATAACAAATATCAACGTCTGAAAAATAACAACCATCAAAACGGCAGGTATCAAATAAGTACCATAACCATCGGTATAATTATACAGGGCAGTACCCACCACATCGACAGACCTTGTTTGAACCACAGATTGTATATCATCCTGAGGTAGAAAAACCACTTGCTCGGGTCGGACATCATCATTCACAGCAAGCATGGCTCCAGCAGACGCTTCCTGCATGGAAGCAAAATAAAGGAAAGCCGTAGTGGTGCTGTACATAATATATATCGCTTCTTCACCACGCCCCACACGAGCGTCAAAATCCGCGGGAATGTAAACAATACCCACCACTTCATCATATTTCATCAATTCCTTAGCAGCAGGCAAATCAGCATTGTTTGTCAATACCCGTGCCTGCGGAGTGGCATCCAGCAAACGGATGTAACTGCGGCTTAACGGAGTGCGACTCATATCCACTACTGCCACCGGAGCATCGCGTACCACATTGGGAGCATACATATAGTTATAAAGTAATCCATACACAAAGATGCCACCGCTGAGTACCAATAAAATGGAATAGCGGGTACACATCACACGAAACTCGTGCCAAGATACAGCTAATATATTATTCAATATCGTCATATTTCCGACTGATTAAAGAGCGTTTCAAATGAGGTAACAACAATAAAGGAGGAATAAGGAACAACAGCAGACAGGCTACATTGCCCCACATATACGCATAACCATAGTTGCCATAAAGCAGATTCTGTCCAATCTCGACAAAGTGACGGACGGGGAAAAGATAAGAGGCATAGTACACCGGTGCAAACATGTGAAGCACCGGAAAGGTAACCCCGCCAAGGGTAGCGCCTAACGATCCTACCATGGAAACGATACTGATAATAATACTCAACGCAGGAAAAAGAGAGAACAGAAAAACCGCCAGCGCCTGCGTAGCAATGACCAATAGTGCCGAAGTAAGATTCAACGCCCAAAAACCACAATCCATCGGTATATGCATGGCACCAAAAAAGACATAGTTTGCCAGAATACTCATAACGATGAAGATAAAACTGTATGGAAGTAACTTGGCAGTGACCGCCACCCAGATATTCCCATCTGCCACTGCCAGCCAATTGGCTGAAGTATGGAATTTCCCTTCACTGCCAATGGAGTATGTAGTGACCAACAACAAGATAACTTGCAGAAAAACAAAGAAGAATGGCTGTGTAAGATAGACCGAATAATCCATATCAGGATTAAATAACGGATGATTCTGTGTGGTGACCGGTAACAGAAAAGATTCTATCTCTTCCTGATTTATACCCAATGCCACAGCATGAGTGACAATGGGAACTACCGAGATGCTTTTCAACAAACTTTGAAATGCTCCGTGAATCTCACTTCCCACACTCATCAATGCATAATGGTAATAATAAGTCAGAGCTGTTTCCTTACCATCCATCACCTTTGCTTCAAAACCAGACGGAATACTGAGGTATCCATAAATACTTTTCCGCTGCACATCTGCCCTGGCCTCCGCTTCATCGGCATAATGCCGAGTGATGCGGAAAGTGGGAACAGCCTCGGTCATACGAATTATCTCACGAGAAGTGGCTGTATTATCACCATCCACAACACCCACAGGCAGATTCTCCATCTGTCCGTTACCAAAAATTGTAGCCATAAAGAAGATAGAAAACAAAGGCAAGACGATACACGATGCAAAATAAATGCGCCGGGAAACCATACGGTCCAGTTCACGTTTCAATACCGCTATAAAAGGAGATTCTTTCATTCAAGTAGTTCATTTATATTTACCATTCACTGCAATCAGAATAACATAGCTATCCTTCTATCATTTCAATTCATCCAGATTTACCAAGACGGACATACCCGGTCTTAATCCCTCCATCGGCTCTACAGGCAGCGCATGAATTTCAAAAGTTTTCATATCGTATGTCCCCGTCTGCTTGGTAGAACGCCAAGTGGCAAAACTCCCCAACGGGCTGATGTAATTGATTTTAAATGCCTTGTTTTTTACATCAAGAGCCGGAATATCTCCCATAAAATTCTCGTTCATACGGAAATAAGGCATATAGTCCTCACGGACATTAAGCACTACATGACAATCATCCAATACTACCAGACTCATAATGGGAGTCCCCGCTCCTACCAGTTCTCCACGCTTGGGGTAGATGGTTGATATCTGTCCGTCTTCGGGAGCTGTGAGGCGGGCATCCATCAACAAGGCCTGAACCTCATTCACAGTGCCCCGAGCCGCATCCACCAAGGAGCGGGCACTCTCTTTATCCTCTTTCTGCGCTCCGTCCTTCACTAACAGGAATTGTTGATGCGCCGCCCGTTCGGCGGCAACAGCAGCTTTATACATGGCTTCCACTTCATCTTTCCGCTGGCTGGTGACCACGCTATCTTTGTAAAGTGCCTGAATACGGTCATACGTCACCGTGGCCAGTTGCAAGTCACTCTTTGACTTGTTCCACAATTCTTCTACCGAACGGACTATCTGCCGACGTGTACCGTCGTCTATTTTCTTGTTCTGAAATTTCGCAATATCTTCCAAGGCATTTACCTGCTGGAACTTCGCCCAAGCCTCAGGACTGTTAATCACAACCAAGGTGTCACCCATCTTTACATACTGTCCCTCCCGGACCAAAAAGGTATCAATTCTACCAGGAAGTTTTCCGGAAATCCGTATTTCAGTAGCTTCTATCTGCCCCTGCAATACAACCGGTTTATTGCTCATAGCTATAATCCCAATGGCAGACACCATAACAATGGCCACAAGAACAACGATAAAAGCGACTCCTAACTGTTTCTTCTCTTTTTCCATATTGTTTTCTTTTTTTATTATTTCCCGAATATAAAGTTCTCGGTTTGTCCGGTACGGCTATACTGCCAAAAACTTTCGGGCATTCCGCAAGTAGAGAGCAGAGATGCCAGTGCCACATCATATTTATAATAAGCCAGCAAAAAAGCAATCTGCACCTTGGATAGCATCGTTTCCGCATCAATCACATCAGTAGAGGTAGCCATTCCTTCCTGAAAGGATTTTTTACGGATACGTACCAATTCACGACTCATCTCAATCGTGGTGTTGAGTGCGGCGACATCATCCTTTGCATTCTGAATTTCGCTATATAACTTGTCTACCAAAACACCCAATTCATTCTGAGCCTTTTCCCTTCCCAGTTGCAAAGTTTGTTTAGTAAGACGTGTCTGACGGATATTGGCTTCACGGTTCAGTCCGTCGAATATATTCCAAGTAAAACCCACTCCTACCAAAGTACGGGGCATCAGGTTTTTCGGAAGATTCTCTGCATAAAGTGTCTGCTTTCCAAACAATGCAATGGTAGGAATATATGCACTTTTACTGATTTTCAATTGATTATCAGCCATCGCCTCCTGTATTCGCAATTTACTTACTATATAGCTGCCGGTACTTACCAGATTCTTGAAATAAAGTTCATCGGGCAGATCATGGTTCATAAACAAAGGAGAACTGGGATTGATGGATATGGCGTCTTCCACATTCAACAAGACTTTCAAGGCATTTTGCGCCACATTCAAATCTTTCCGGGCAGATTCCAACTCACGTCTGGCCTCGTCCATAGTGACCTGAGCAAAGAGGCGTTCGGCCTTATTTATCATACCGTTCTCCTCCAGCTTCATGGCATTACGGTAATGTTTCTGCAAGCCTAAAAAGGTTTGCTCGCGTACATCCACCACTCTTTGCGCCAGACGCAAAGCATAATAAGTTTCCACCAACTCCGATTGCAAAGTAGCTCCCGCCTCTTCCCTACCTGCTTTGGCCAAATCTACCATACGGTTGCCGATACGGCTTGCAAAAATTCGTTTTCCGCCTGTAAAAAGCGGCCACATCACATTAGCATCTATGGTCGTCAGGTTACGTTCTAATAAAGGAAAAGTAAGGGTATGCGCACCTATATTATCAAGAATAGAAGAAATAAATTTATCATCGGGCACAATGGAATGTACAAAGTCTTTTGCCGGATCGGTAAATTGCCTTAAAGGTTCCTTGACCTCAATATGGTTGGACAAATGGACGTATGCACCCGATGCATTCAAAGACGGATACCAAAAAGCATTCATCTTTTGTCGCTCACTGCGTGCTATATCTACAGCCTTATCCGCCATTTGCAACGTGCGGCTGCCCTTGTTCATCAGGCTGGCAGATTGTTCCAATGTTAAAGATAATTCCCCGTTTTGAGCTGATAATGAAACCGGGAACAAAAGAACACATAAAAATATTTTATAATGCATACACTGTTTAGTTTCTGTTATGTTGTAATAAACAGAAAACCAAACAGATTGTTTGAACAGGATTATTTATTAAATAACTCGAAAGTGAATTTAAAACCAAAGGTATCAAATTGCCCGTTGATAGTGCTTACAAAAGCCCCCACATCAAATATATGTGTGCCGATGCCATAACCCAACTCGATATATGGATTAAGATGTGGCATGAACAGGATACCACCATACAAACGCTCCTGCTGGACTAATCCCAGCCAACGGTTTAAGGGTTTCAAGAGAATAAAAGGAGACTCATAGGTGAAATTCCCCCGCCAGTACTGACGTGAGGAGTTATACCAACGTCCGTCCAGCAATTGGAAAGTGCCACCAATATCATCATTCCATCCTTCGGGAAGATTACGACGGGCAAAGTTAGCAAAATCCACGAAATACATATCTTCCTGCTTGGTAAACATCCCCCCCCCAATGCGATAACCGATACTTCGGATTCCGCTCAGTTTCAAGTTTTGCTGTATATCAAACTCCCAACGTTCATGAGCACCCGTACTCTTGAATACACCTTTAATGCCCCGTTCATAATCCAGCATAAAAGTAGGCATACTGGAACCTACATTCATCTTCCGGCGACCGTTCATGTAATAATACATACCGGGAGTCCATTCAATACGTATACGAGGTGCAAAACTATTGTATTCTGATCTGATACCTCGCAATGCAGCCCAATCCTTATCAGGCAACGGCTTTTCAAGAATGACTTTCGAATTATTTATCAGATACCTCCAATGTACGGAAACACCTGCTTTAATAAACAAGCCGTTCACTATTTCTATATTATGGAACAGATTGAGATACACATCCTTGAAATAGTCCAATTCCAATTGGTCAAAATTAAAGGTACTATCGGGCAATTGCTTTAGCTGATCCAATACGACACTACTATATATGCGGTTACCGTTACCTACACTAACCTCAAAACTAGCCTGCTTTTCCGGCCAATATTGCCAATCGGCATCCGCTTTCACATAAAGTTCCTTATGTGTAAAATTATAACCTATCTGCGGACTGATTCTAAGTATACGTCCATCATGAAAAAGCCGACTGTATTTAAACTTCTGCTTATACGAAAAGCCCCTGCTGTGGCTATAATCCAACAGCACCGGATTAATAAGTGGAGAACAATGCACACTCCCCATACTGGACAAATTCACATTGTAACTACTGATAAGCATGTCACCCAACTCCCCCCAAAACTCCAAATGTTCATTCTTCTTTTTTTTCGGTACGCGTAAAAGCGTATCCTGACGTAAAGCATAACTTCTATACAAAGAATCCTCCAAAGCGGACAGCGGAATGGGACGCAGCTCATTGAACTTTTCCTTATCTGTTATCAGCTGTTCCGAGTCACAAGTCAGCTTATAGGATTCCGTCAGGTCATGGCGATGCTTCTTTTGAGATTTACGCCGGGCGGCTCCTTCATAAAATTTAATTTCATTGTATTTCAACCAGGCTCCCATATCCATTTCCAGATGGTTACCTATAAACTTAAAAACAAGATTCAAATCAAACTGCACCGGCAGAAACTCCACATCGCCCTCCTCTCCCATCTTGACACGGACCTTGAAGCGGATCACATCATAAACGCCTTCAATATAAAGTTCACGAATAGTCCATATCTGATCACTAACCCACATATATCCACTGACCAACTGTGTACCACGGAATTTGGGAATAATAAGTATTTTATACCGCTGGCAATCGGGAGGACCGGCTATAGAATCCAATAAATAATGATAATATCTGCTAGATTTCTTATCCAAAGGAGAAAGAAGTTTATCGGACATCAATGAAGAAGAATAGATATTCATGTTCAAATAATCCATCACATCCGTTATCTGTCCCCTGTTACGTGGAAATGTAGTGGATACCGCTTTTATCTTACGGTCGTATATATCAGGGGCCGTATAATGCAGCTCACTAAGAGATTCCATAAGGTAATCATTGATGTGTTTTTCGAAACGAAACATGGACGGTACATAGCGGATAAGGTGATTGCGCTTATGTACCTTTACTTTTCCTTTTATATATAAATCAGCCTTATACTCATCAATGATACGGGAATAGAACGGCGAAAACTGGAAAATACACTGAAGAATGGAATCGGACACCATCGGCTTGTCGGGCATATCAACCTTTTCCCTCTTAGCCTGAACAGCTAAAGGTAACAAAAGACAAAATATAATCAACCTGACAATCCGTATATAGTGCATCAATGTACTTTCTTTTCATTGTTTGAAGAGCAAATATAAACAAAAACCAACAGGCTGACGCATGATAATACTTAATTAACATCCTTAACAGAAATGAAAAATGATTAGCGATATAGCGAATTATTAATCAAAAAGCAGTATTTTTGCAGCCAACAACCAGTAAAAGAAAGACAACATGTCCAAAATGAGATTTTTTGCTCTACAGGAGTTAGCCAACAGACGCCCCGTTAAAGTTGACTACCCCTCTGAAAAGTTAGCTGATTATTACGGCAACCACGTATTCGACCGTAAAAAAATGCAGGAATATCTGCCTAGTGAGGCTTATAAAGCAGTAATAAATGCAATCGAGAAAGGTACCCCTATCAATCGTGAAATGGCCGACATGATAGCCAATGGCATGAAGAATTGGGCAAAGACCTTTAATGTTACCCACTACACTCATTGGTTCCAGCCTCTGACTGACGGAACTGCCGAAAAGCACGACGGCTTTATTGAATTCGGTGATGACGGTAATGTTATAGAACGCTTCTCGGGCAAGCTGCTTATCCAACAAGAACCGGATGCGTCCAGTTTTCCCAACGGCGGTATCCGGAACACATTTGAAGCACGTGGCTATACGGCATGGGATGTTTCTTCTCCGGCTTTCATTGTAGACAGCACACTTTGTATTCCTACTATCTTCATCTCTTATACAGGCGAAGCACTCGACTACAAAACTCCTTTGTTGAAGGCATTAGGTGCTGTAGACAAAGCGGCAACTGAGGTTTGCAGAATGTTCGATCCAAACGTAAAACGCGTATTCGCCAATCTGGGTTGGGAACAAGAATACTTTTTAGTGGATACCGCACTATATAATGCACGTCCGGATCTTTGCCTGACCGGACGCACCTTGATGGGACACTCGTCTGCCAAGGACCAGCAGCTAGACGACCACTACTTCGGTTCCATCCCTCCACGTGTAACCAGTTTTATGAAAGAATTGGAACTGGAATGTCACAAACTAGGGATTCCGGTAAAAACACGGCATAACGAAGTGGCTCCCAACCAATTTGAGCTAGCTCCTATTTTTGAAGATGTAAATCTGGCCAACGACCATAACCAGCTGGTAATGGACCTGATGAAACGTATCGCTTCCAAACACAATTTTACTGTACTGCTCCACGAAAAACCATTCAAAGGAGTAAACGGATCGGGCAAACACAACAACTGGTCACTTTGTACAGACACAGGTATCAATTTGTTCTCTCCTGCCAAGACTGCGGAAGGAAATATGCTTTTCCTGACTTTCATAGTCAACGTACTGATGATGGTCTATAAAAACCAGGATTTACTACGTGCCTCTATTGTCAGTGCCGGAAACAGCCATCGCCTAGGAGCAAATGAAGCCCCCCCCGCTATTCTGTCTATTTTCCTAGGACGTCATCTTTCCCATATGTTGGACGAAGTAGTGGCACGTCTGAATGACGCCGAACTGACCCCTGATGAAAAGAAAGCATTGCAATTGGGTATCGGGCGCATACCTGCCATATTGCAAGACAATACAGACCGTAACCGTACCTCTCCTTTTGCCTTCACCGGAAACCGTTTTGAATTCCGTGCTGCAGGCTCATCTGCCAACTGTGCCGCATCAATGATTGTGATCAATGCCGCTATGGCACACCAGTTGAATGAGTTCAAGACCCAGATAGATAAATTAGTAAACGGAGGGATGGAACAGGAAGAAGCTCTGTATAAGGTATTAAAAGAAACCATCATCGCTTCACAAAACATCCGTTTTGAAGGTGACGGCTACTCGGAAGAATGGAAAGCAGAAGCCGCGCGACGCGGATTGACCAATATCTGCCATGTACCCGAAGCCATCCTGAAGTTCAACGATGAGCAATCTCGTGCAGTACTGATAGGCGAAAAAATATTCAATGAAAATGAATTGTTCTGTCGTATAGAAGTGGAACTGGAAAAGTTTACTAAAAAGGTCCAGATTGAAAGTCGTGTACTAGGCGATCTAGCTATCAATCATATTGTTCCCACAGCTGTAATTTATCAGAACAGACTATTAGAAAATCTTCGTGGTCTGAAAGAGATATTCTCCACCGAAGAATACGAAGAGCTGACCGAAGACCGGAAGAATTTGGTACGTGAAATTCAAAACCGCATACTTGCTATTAAAAAAGCCGTGCACAACATGACAGAAGCCCGAAAAGTAGCAAATCATTTGGGAAGCCAAGTAGAGAAAGCCTTCAGTTACGAGGAACAAGTGCGTCCATATCTGGAAGAAATCCGCGACCATATTGACCATTTGGAACTAGAAATAGACGATGAGATTTGGCCATTACCTAAATATCGTGAATTACTGTTCACCAAATAAAATTTCACAAAAAAAGAAAGGATAGGAGATAAGAACCTATCCTTTTGTTATTTTTTGAAGATAAATTAATAATATATCTTTCTTTTTTCTTCTGATTACTTCGTCCTTTTATTTTTTCTTCTTATATTTGTGCTCTATAACACGGTTTTATAGCACGTTTATGGTTAGAAAAGAATTATCAGAAACTGAGATTGCTGAAAGTATACCAGACTTATGGCAACCTTTAACACAGGAACAAAGAGAGTTCTTGGCTCAGAACTTTACGATACAGAAGTATAAAAAGAATGAGACGATATACTGCGAAGGAGAAACTCCGATGCACCTTATGTGTCTTCTTAGTGGAAAAGTAAAAATCTACAAAGAAGGTGTGGGAGGACGTAGCCAGATTATCCGCGTATTAAAGACGAAAGAATATTTCGCATACCGAGCTTTTTTTGCCGAAGGGAACTTCGTGACAGCTGCTTCCGCTTTCGAGCCTTGCACTATCTGCCTTATTCCCATGCCGGCCATTATGAAACTGATAAAAGACAACTCTGAATTAGCTTTGTTCTTTATCCGCCAACTTTCTATAGATTTGGGAATTTCTGATGAAAGAACCGTAAATCTTACGCAAAAACATATTCGTGGACGATTGGCGGAATCTCTGTTATTTTTGAAAGATACTTATGGAGTAGAAGAAGATGAATCTACACTAAGCATTTACCTTTCACGAGAAGATTTGGCAAACTTATCAAATATGACTACTTCGAACGCAATCCGTACGCTTTCTAACTTTGCAACTGAAAAACTGATTACCATCGACGGTAGAAAAATTAAAATCATTGATGAAGAGAAACTAAAAAAAATCAGCAAAATAGGATAAAATCTAATATCAATTCATACTTCACACACACAGGCGTCCGTTTTTCCATAACAGACGCCTGTTTTTTTCTCTACTTACAAAACCTTTTTCAGTACCAGCTGTTATTAAAAGAAACTAAAACCAAGAAACTATGAGTAAAGGTAAATTATGGGGAATCATCCTCCTTATTTTATTTGTGCTGGGATTCGGTATCTGGCTTTATACCAGTTCTGACGTAAAAAAAGATGTAGACCAGGAAGGCATAGGTGTGTTAGACGACATGACTATACCCGCTGTGGACTAAATAATAATAAACACTAACTTAAACTTTACATTATGGCTAAAGAATCTGTGAATATCCTGAAGGATAAAATTGACATTGTGGACTTATTGGCTCAGCTGAATGCAGCTCTGTCCGAAGAATGGTTGGCTTTCTACCAATACTGGGTAGGTTCATTCGTAGTAGAAGGCGCTATGCGCGGTGATGTACAACGCGAGTTTCAAGAACATGCAGCCGAGGAATATAACCATGCAAAATTATTGGCCGACCGTATCATTGAATTGGAAGGCGTACCCGTACTTGACCCTAAACAATGGTTTGATTTAGCTCGCTGCAAATATGATGCGCCCGTAGATTTCGGTTCGGAAATCTTGTTGAAACAAAATGTAGAATCCGAACGGTGTGCCATCTACCGCTATCAGCAAATTGCTGAATTCACAAACGGAATTGACTTCACCACTTGTGATATTGCCAAACATATTATGGCAGAAGAAGAGGACCATGAACAAGATTTGCAAGATTACTTAAATGATATAGCCCGCATGAAGGCTTATATTCTAAAAAAATAATCCACATCTGCTTCTATTCTTTTTTCTGTTTTGACGGAGAAAGAAAGGTAAGGCCGGTTTCTACTGCAAAAACCGACCTTATTTTATACTATTCATGCAAGTTGCCCCATAGTCCAAATAAATTAACCCATCTTACCTGTGAATCCCCAACGAATAACATTTATAACACCTGGCGGATTCTTACCAGTTTGGTCAATAGCCCTTCCAGCAAATCCAGTTTCAACATATTCGCTCCGTCACTCTTAGCGACAGAAGGATCTTCGTGGGTTTCCATAAACAAACCGTCCACTCCTACCGCTATGCCAGCCTTGGCTACCGTTTCAATAAGCTGCGGCATACCACCTGTCACACCGGCAGTCTGATTAGGTTGTTGCAAAGAATGTGTCACATCCAGAATTACAGGAAAACCTAAAGTCTGCATTTCCGGAATACCCCGATAATCTACAATCAAATCCTGATACCCGAAAGTCGTTCCCCGCTCGGTCAGCATAACCTGATCATTACCCGCCTCCACCACTTTGTCAGCAGCAAAACGCATGGCGCCAGGTGATAAAAATTGTCCTTTCTTGATGTTGACAATCTTTCCGGTATGAGCTGCCGCCACCAGCAAATCAGTCTGGCGACAAAGGAAAGCAGGAATCTGCAACACATCCACATATTCAGCGGCCATAGCAGCTTCTCCAGCACTATGAATATCGGTTACCACAGGAATTCCAAAAGTTTCCCGTACTTTACGAAGTACTTTCAAGGCCTTTTCATCACCTATTCCTGTAAACGAATCCAAACGGGAACGGTTAGCCTTACGATAAGATCCTTTAAACACATAGGGAATACCCAGTTTATCTGTTATTTTCACAATACGATCTGCTATTCGGAGAGCCATTTCCTCTCCTTCGATCACACAAGGACCAGCCAGTAAAAAGAAATTATCTGTCTTTCTTAAATCTGAAATTGTCATTATCTTACGTCTATTCATTGAGATATCTACTCTGCCTCTATCCTTAAAGCAAGAAATGGATATCTATAGTTTTTAATTAGGGATAATCAAAGTTATAGCTTCCGGCTGGATCGTAATTTCCAAAGGAAAATGGCGGTCTAAAATACGCCCGTCCAAACTGACAGAAGCATTCTGCGCACGTAGTACTTTTACTTTCCGTGTACGATAAGGTTTCACCATTTTATGATTTAAAATACGTCCCTGCAACAGCATCCACATACCCGAGAAAAGTTGAATTAACTCCGGACGATAAATAACCGACACATCCAACCAGCCATTATAAGGAACTGCACTAGGTGTCAAACCGTATCCACGGGCACTTCCCACACATACCGTCATGATACGTCCACGAATATGTTCGCCATTGATACAAAGATGTGTACGGTACAATTTACGTTCAAACAGCAACAGGAACATGGAAGCGGCAAAAGACAACTCACGTATTCCCCAAAAACGACGGGTACCATCTGAGATCTGTACAATACGCGCACCTAAACCTATATATATGGCATTCAGGAAATAGCGGGAGGTGTGCTTCTCTCCATCAAAATAATTACAACGCCCCACATCAATTTTCCTCAGACGACGATTGATAATCCAATCTACCGCTGCTTTATAATTATCTTCATCCAACCCCCAATATTTGGCAAAGTCATTACCAATACCATTAGGAATGATTCCAAAAGCGATATTTGTCTTATCCTCCACCATAGAAGTCATAATACCGTTAATAGCATCATTGATCGCTCCGTCTCCACCTACAATCACAATGGTTCGATAACCATTATTAGCCAAGGTACGGGCGAGTCGTTCCACCGACCCAAAACCTTCGGACTGTACGTAGTCAAAAACCACCTTACGGTTTTCCATATAGCTACGTATCTCATTCCAACGCTTCTGAGTCTTACGGCTTCCGGCTTTCGGATTATAAATAATCCCCCATCTGTTTGGTTCTACAGCCATAACATTTAGTTTTTAGTGTGTAACAAATTAATGATTTTTTCCACCTTATCTTCCATAGGCAGGCAAGCATCCAGCCAATGTATAGTGAACCCTCGCCGCTCCATGCCCCGGAACCAGGTCATCTGCCGTTTGGCAAATTGATGGATAGCTATTTCCAATTGATGAAACATTTCATTGAAAGAAAGTTTACCCAAGACATATAAAGTCAAATACTTATATTCCAATCCGTAATAAATCAAATCCTCGGAAGAAATACCACTATCCAACAAAGCCTTCACTTCGTTTACCATCCCTTCATCCAAACGCTGCTTCAAACGGTGGGATATTTTTTCACGACGTAACTCACGAGCTATATCTACTCCAATGATCAAACTATGAATTTGCGGGAACTCACGGTATTCCGCTGATTGGTGCTTGTAATACTCTTCTATTTCAATGGCCCGGATAGCCCGCTTTACAGTATCTACGTCCGTAGAGTTATGAAGTTTCCTGTAAGTTGACAACAACCGGGTGAGTTCCGCTAATGATTTATCTGCTAACGAGTCCCTAAGTTTGGGATTCTCTGGAACAGGAAGCAGCCTATATCCCTTCAACACGGATTCAAGATACATCCCCGTACCTCCGCATAATATAGGAAGTTTGTCTTTCCATCTCACTTGATCATAAGCATTCAAAAAATCACGTTGAAATTCAAATACATTATATTTATATCCGGGGTCTACAATGTCTATCAGATGGTAAGGTATTTGCTGTCCATTCACGACATAGTCTTCCAAATCCTTTCCCGTACCTAAATCCATCCGGCGATATACCTGCCGGCTATCTCCACTGATAATTTCGGTATCCAACTTGTAAGCTAAAGCCGCTGCCAAAGGAGTCTTTCCTGAAGCGGTAGGTCCTAATATCGTTATCAAATCGTACTTTTCCATCCTAAGTTTTTGTAACAGTCGCACAAAGATAACGAAAATGTGCAACTTAGCACGCAAAACTACATAAAAAAAAGCCGTCTGAATTACTTCAGACGGCTTTCGCTATATGGTTTTTAACTGATTAGCAGTTTACAGAAGCCATGTGAGCAATCAAATCCAATACTTTGTTAGAGTAACCGATTTCGTTGTCATACCAAGAAACCACCTTAACAAAAGTATCAGTCAAAGCGATACCAGCTTTAGCATCGAAGATAGAAGTACGAGTATCACCCAAGAAGTCAGAAGAAACAACTGCATCTTCAGTGTAACCCAATACGCCAGCCAATTCACCTTCAGAAGCTTCTTTCATAGCTGCACAGATTTCAGCATATGTAGCCGGTTTAGCCAAGTTAACTGTCAAGTCAACTACAGAAACATCCAAAGTCGGAACACGCATTGACATACCAGTCAATTTACCGTTCAATTCAGGAATAACTTTACCTACAGCTTTAGCAGCACCTGTAGATGAAGGGATAATGTTACCAGAAGCAGCACGACCACCTCTCCAGTCTTTCATAGAAGGACCGTCAACTGTTTTCTGAGTAGCTGTTGTAGAGTGAACTGTAGTCATCAAACCGTCAGTGATACCCCATTTGTCATTCAATACCTTAGCGATAGGAGCCAAACAGTTAGTAGTACAAGAAGCGTTAGAAACGAACTGAGTACCTTTAACATAAGTCTTTTCGTTTACACCGCAAACGAACATCGGAGTATCATCTTTAGAAGGAGCTGACATAACTACATATTTAGCACCAGCTTCAATATGAGCCTGAGCTTTTTCTTTAGTCAAGAACAAACCAGTAGATTCAACTACGTATTCAGCACCGATTGCATCCCACTTCAAGTCAGCCGGATTTCTTTCAGCTGTTACGCGGATTGCATTGCCGTTCACGATCAATTTGCTATTTTCTACGTCAGCTTCGATAGTACCGTCAAATTGTCCGTGCATAGTGTCATACTTCAACATATATGCTAAGTAATCAACCGGGCAAAGGTCATTGATACCTACGATCTGAATATCGTTTCTTTTCTGAGCTGCACGGAATACAAAACGGCCGATACGACCAAATCCGTTAATACCTACTTTAATCATTTTGTTTAAATTTTAAAGGTTTTATAATATAGCTTTTAAACACTCTACGTTGGAATGTTGTTAAACGTTTAGTATTTATTTCCTAAACGCGGTGCAAAAATAAGAATTTGTTTTTATATTCGCACATAAATTCATATTAAAATAAAAAAAAATGGGAAAAAGCAGCTTCTTGCAAGATTTTAAGGCGTTCGCAATGCGCGGAAACGTCATTGACATGGCAGTCGGTGTCATCATCGGCGGAGCCTTCGGTAAAATAGTATCTTCCATTGTGGCCGATGTCATCATGCCTCCCATCGGATTGCTGGTAGGTGGCGTGAACTTTACAGATTTGAAACTACAATTAAAGCCGGCCGAAGTAGTGGATGGAGTTGAAAAAGCTGCCGTAACGTTGAATTATGGCAACTTCCTACAAGCTACTTTCGACTTTATCATCATTGCTTTTTCTATATTCTTATTTATAAGATTACTTGCCAAGCTGAATCGCAAGAAAGAAGAAGTTCCTGCTCCCGCCGCCCCACCTGCCCCTAGCAAGGAAGAGGTATTACTTACAGAAATCCGTGACTTGTTGAAGGAACAGGCTGGCAAAAAATAAAATATTATCCACACAAAAAACGGGCTGCCCTCAAATGCTTGTCGGACAGCCCGTGATTTATATACCAGCCGACATTTCCTAAACATTCCAATCTTTTTTTTGCATATTTTTCCACAAGGAAGCAGGAAGAACAAAGTTTTTCCAATTCAATTATAAAAAGCCTCAACAGCATGACGGATTTTTATTTTTTCTGAGTATCTTTGCGGCACGAAATCATTTACATATCTTAATATATATATGCAAGAAAAGATCATTATTCTCGACTTCGGTTCACAAACCACACAGCTCATAGCCCGTCGCGTTCGCGAACTGAATACTTATTGCGAGATTGTGCCTTACAACAAATTTCCACACAATGATCCGTCCATAATCGGCGTTATCCTTTCGGGAAGCCCTTTCTCGGTGTATGATGAAAGCGCCTTTAAAGTCGATTTGAGTGACATTCGCGGAAAGTATCCTATTTTGGGTATCTGCTATGGTGCACAGTTCATGTCTTATACAAACGGTGGGAAAGTGGAACCGGCCGGCACACGTGAATACGGACGTGCACACCTTTCCACTTTCGACCAAGAGAACCCACTATTAAAGAACGTCCGTGAACACTCACAAGTATGGATGAGCCACGGAGATACCATCACCGCCATTCCGGAGAATTTCAAAATTATCGCTTCAACAGATAAAGTAGCCATCGCTGCTTATCAAATAAAGGAAGAGAAAGTATGGGGAGTACAGTTCCACCCGGAAGTGTTCCACAGTGAAGACGGAACCCAGCTTCTGAAAAATTTTGTAGTCGACATTTGCGGGGGGAAACAGGACTGGAGCGCTGCCTCTTTCATTGAAACGACTGTAGCCGAACTGAAAGCGCAACTGGGAAATGACAAAGTAGTACTGGGGCTGAGTGGCGGAGTAGACTCATCTGTGGCAGCCGTATTATTAAATAAAGCGATAGGCAAGAATCTTACCTGCATTTTTGTAGATCACGGCATGCTGCGTAAGAACGAATTCAAAAATGTACTCCATGATTATGAATGTCTCGGACTGAATGTAATCGGAGTGGATGCCAGCCAAAAATTCTTCAGTGAACTGGCAGGTGTGGAAGAACCTGAGAAGAAGCGTAAGATTATCGGCAAAGGTTTTATTGACGTATTCGATGAAGAAGCTCATAAAATTAAAGATGTGAAATGGCTGGCACAAGGTACCATTTATCCTGACTGTATCGAGTCATTAAGTATCACCGGCACTGTAATCAAAAGTCATCACAACGTAGGTGGACTGCCCGAAAAAATGAATTTGAAACTATGCGAGCCTCTGCGTCTGCTATTCAAGGATGAAGTACGCCACGTAGGTCGTGAACTGGGTATGCCGGAACATCTGATTACACGCCATCCATTCCCCGGACCAGGACTTGCGGTACGTATTTTGGGTGATATCACTCCTGAGAAAGTACGTATTCTGCAAGACGCCGATGATATCTATATCCAAGGATTGAGAGACTGGAAAGTGAAAGACTCGGACGGAAACGAAACATCCCTTTACCACCAAGTATGGCAGGCAGGCGTAATCTTGCTACCCGTACAAAGTGTGGGAGTAATGGGGGACGAACGTACATACGAACGTGCCGTTGCCCTACGTGCCGTAACTAGTACGGATGCCATGACCGCCGACTGGGCTCATCTTCCCTATGAATTTATGGCTAAGGTTTCAAACGACATAATCAATAAAGTAAAAGGTGTAAACCGCGTATGCTATGATATCTCGTCCAAACCGCCTGCCACAATTGAGTGGGAATAATAGACAACCAACTAATAACTTAAAAACAACATAACGGAATGAAACAAGATATGATTGTTATCTTGGATTTGGGAAGCACCGAAAACACCGTGCTTGCCAGAGCCATTCGTGCTTTGGGTGTATATAGTGAAATTTACCCGCACGATATCACAGCCGCCGAGCTGACAGCATTGCCCAATGTAAAGGGTGTCATTATCAATGGCGGTCCCAACCATGTAATTGACGGAGTGGATATTGACGTGCTTCCCGAGATTTACAAAGCAGGGATCCCCGTAATGGCTGCCGGTCATGACAAAGCATGTTGCGAAGTGAAGCTTCCCCAACTGACGGATGATGTGGAAGCAATAAAGAATGCTGTACAATCGTTTGTTTTTGATACCTGCAAGGCAGAGGCTAACTGGAATATGACAAACTTTGTCAATGACCAGATTGAATTGATCCGCCGCCAGGTAGGCGAAAAGAAAGTATTATTGGCACTTTCCGGAGGTGTAGACAGTTCTGTAGTAGCAGCTCTGTTGCTGAAAGCCATCGGCAATAATCTGGTCTGCGTACATGTGAACCATGGATTAATGCGCAAAGGTGAATCGGAAGCAGTAATTGAAGTTTTCAAAAATCAGTTGAACGCTAATTTGATTTACGTGGATGCTACAGACCGGTTCCTGAGTAAACTGGAAAATGTAGCTGATCCGGAGCAGAAACGCAAGATTATCGGTGGTGAATTTATTCGTGTGTTCGAAGAGGAAGCCCGTAAGCTAAATGGAATCGACTTTTTGGGACAAGGTACAATTTATCCTGATATCGTAGAAAGTGGTACTAAAACAGCCAAAATGGTTAAATCCCATCACAATGTAGGTGGCTTACCCGAGGATTTACAGTTTGAATTAGTAGAACCTTTACGCCAGTTGTTCAAAGACGAAGTCCGTGCCTGCGGAGTGGAACTTGGTTTACCATACGACATGGTCTACCGTCAGCCGTTCCCTGGTCCTGGTTTGGGAGTGCGCTGTTTGGGGGCTATCACTCGTGACCGCCTGGAAGCTGTTCGCGAATCGGACGCCATCTTGCGTGAAGAATTCCAACTGGCAGGCTTGGACAAGAAAGTATGGCAATATTTCACCGTAGTACCCGATTTCAAATCAGTAGGCGTGCGTGACAATGCCCGTTCATTTGACTGGCCTGTTATTATCCGAGCTGTCAACACCGTAGATGCTATGACAGCTACTATCGAACCGATAGACTGGTCCATTCTGATGAAAATTACCGACCGTATTCTAAAAGAAGTAAAGAATGTGAACCGCGTATGCTATGACCTGTCGCCCAAACCCAATGCGACCATTGAGTGGGAATAAAAAATATACTTCAAACCATGTAAGATCCCGAAACTAAAAGTTTCGGGATCTTTTTTATATTCAAGTTCTTCACTTTGCCCCCAATGACACTAGAACAAGAACCATAAAATTTTTCGTTTTTTTGATATTTCCGCTTCAATATTTACATCCAAGGAATCAAAGCTCTATAATCTCCTCATTACAAATGGTCAGTTTGCCGGCTCCGTTTTCTGTAACTACCCAAGAATTTTCAATGCCGACCGGTCCTACTCCCGGCAATACGATTTTAGGTTCAAGGGCAAACACCATTCCCTCTTCCAACTCCCTCCGGATACGCGGAGCCAACACTGGTGCCTCATTGATTTCCAACCCGATGCCGTGTCCTATAAAACGTGCCTGTTGGGACACCCCCATAAAACGATCGGCAAATCCGGCTTTCGTCACGATCTCAATGGCCGCATTATAAAGATCCTCGCACACCACACCAGGCGCCGTCATAGAGGCAACCTTATCCTGCACTTCAAGACAGACTTGATGAGCTGCATAAGCCTCATCATTTAATTTTCCAATGGAGAACACACGACTCATATCGCACATATATCCGTAAAAGTTTCCCCCTATATCCACCATTACACTATACCCCTCTTTCAACAAAGTTCCATTCATTCCTCCGGGCAAAGACGGGTCCAATCCCTTACCACCTAAGGCAAAATCATAAGGCGAAGGAGTAGCTGCATTATCTCCGGCCAACACACTTCCCATAAATATCTCCATACTCTGACCAAATACTCTGAATATTCCCAGACAACCTTCCAGTCGCATCAGGCGTTCCACCTCAACAGATAGTTCACGATCAGTCATCCCCGGATGGTATACATCGGGAATCTTACTATATGCTCGAGCATGTAAAGCAGCCGACCGACGAAAAAGTTCAATCTCCAGCGGAGTCTTTACGCTACGCGCTTCACGAATAATAGCAGTTCCATCCACTACCTCCGATTCAGGAAAAAGAGATGCAAGACGCATATAGTCCGCATAAGGCAGTTCCCCGGCTTCCAACATTATCTTTGAAGCTACAGGTATACCATTTTCTTTTAACAAGTCCACTATCTGCTCAGGTTTACGAATAGGGAATACAAATTCTCCCACAATATTATTAGGACGTTTTACAAAGAGAAGTGCCGGTGAATGAAGCGGTAAATAAAGATAGCCGTTCACTATCTCACCATACGTATAAAGCAAATTTACATTACAAGCTATCAGGGCAGCATCAATGCCTTGTTGAGCCATCAAATAGCGTATTTTATCTCGACGATATTTCAATTCGGGTTGTAACATAAGTAATATTATCTGATTATTTAAAATACTGAGTACAAAAATAACAGATTTCAGTCAGTATAAAGGATAGTAGTTCCAAAAAAGAGAAAGGATATATTAAAACTCACTAATTTTGGATGATTAGTTTGAAAACAGTGTTCAATTATATTAAATTTGCAAACGAATTGACAAACAAAGTATCTTTCATGTTCAACGGTATCAAAAAATATGTGGTAAGAATAGTATGCGTAATTATGTTATTACTCGTACAATTTGATGTATGCGCTCCACTGATTGATGCCAATCTGGCTATGGTAGAAACGATGGAACAGCCCACCCTGCCTTCTGACAACAATGAAGAAAGCAGAGGAGAAGAAACTTATTATTTCCAGTCGGGACGTGCACAACTGCCAAACAGTCGTTTTTTACCCTGCACTATCGACATGCTGGTCAATCTTTTTGCTATTCCCCAAGTTCCGGTACAAAGTTACACACCTGTCAGTGAAAATCCGGGGAAAGTGGTACATCATCACATTATCTTTTGTGTGTACCGCATTTAATATGTCACATTAAAGCATATTCATACATATTGGCCTTGTATTCTGAAAGATTTGAATGCAAGCCGGATCTTTTATTTACTCAAACTCAATTATTAATCTTTTTAAATTGTATTCGTAATTTCATGAAGAGTAATTTTCAGAAAATTGCGGTCCTGTGTACATGCACAGGATTGCTATGCTCTTGTGGTCAATCGGACAACAAGCAGGAACATCACAAAGAATTCATTCCCATCACCATTCTTCACCCCACAACCATTGAGTTTCCACGCTCATATGTAGCTGATGTGCAAGCTATACAGTTTGTAGAAATTAAGCCCAAAGTGGAAGGATTTGTTCAAAAAATATATGTAGACGAAGGACAGAAAGTCAAAAAAGGACAGCCTCTATTCCAACTCAGTTCCGACCAATATAGCGAAACGGTAAAAGAGGCGCAAGCCAATTACAAACAAGCACAGGCACAATATGAAATGGCAAATTATGAAGCCGAAAGAATAGGCCGGCTGGTTGACAAACAAATCTTATCAAAAATCCGACTCGACCAAGCCAATAAAGAAAAAGAAGTAGCCCAAATGAAAGTGGAACAGGCAAAAGCACAAATGCAACGTTCACAGATGGATTATTCTTACACCACTATCACTGCCCCTTTTGACGGCTACATAGACCGTATTCCTTATAAGACGGGAAGTCTGGTAAATCCGCAAAGCTTACTGACTACCGTAAGTGATATTTCCGAGATCTTTGCTTACTATAAAGTGAACGAAAGCGAATATCTGGAATACAAGCGCCAACAACTTAGCGGACAAAAACAGCACGAAGAAAATAATGTGGAACTGATTTTGTCAGACGGTTCCATCTACTCCCACAAAGGCACATTAGAAACAGTAGAAGGTGACTTTGAACGAGGAACCGGCTCCATTGCCTTCCGTGTCCGTTTTCCGAACCCGGACGGACTGCTGAAACATGGAGTGACTGGAAAAGTACGTATGATGACCCAAATGGACAACATCTGCCTAGTTCCCCAGA
Source organism: Bacteroides sp. (assembly GCA_019414725.1). Taxonomy (GTDB): domain Bacteria; phylum Bacteroidota; class Bacteroidia; order Bacteroidales; family Bacteroidaceae; genus Phocaeicola. Next base: position 13,202 of record DXLM01000028.1, on the reverse strand, counting down.
AATCAACATTCGAAATTCAAGATTTCACCTATGTATATACCGTTGATAGTGCCAGTGTAGTAAAAGTACGCAGCTTCCAACCGCTGGAACGCTATAATAATTACTATGTGACACAAGACTTCTCTCCTAACACTGCCATCGTATACGAGGGAGTGCAAATGATGAAAGATGGCATTACCATCAAGACTGATACCATTGATATGGAAGCAATCAGAAAAGAAGTTGAATTAAAACAACCTATCGTAAAATAAAACGGACAGTTTATGTTTAAGCTATTTATAAAAAGACCGATACTTTCAGGAGTAATCTCCGTCATTATCGTCTGCTTGGGCGTACTGTCTATTTTGACACTGCCCATCACTCAGTTTCCCGATATCGTACCCCCATCTGTAACGGTAACCGCCCGATACACCGGGGCTAGTGCCGATGTGATGTCTAAAACAGTCGCCACCCCGTTAGAGCGTGCCATCAACGGAGTACCCGGCATGACCTACATGACCACTGTTTGTACCAACGACGGTATGTCCCTTACTACTATCTATTTTAAAGTGGGAACCGATCCGGACGTAGCTGCCGTAAATGTACAGAACCGTGTGACTACCGTACTAGACGAATTGCCTGAAGAAGTAATCCGTGCCGGAGTTATTACAGAAAAAGAAGTAAACAGTATGTTGATGTACTTGAACATCATGAGTACGGACAGTGCACATACCGAAAAGTTTGTTTATAACTTTGCCGATATCAATATTTTGCGCGAATTAAAACGTATTGACGGTGTAGGCTTGGTAGAAATCATGGGTAGCCGTGATTATGCCATGCGTGTATGGTTGAATCCTAATCGGCTGGCCGCCTACAACATGGTACCTCAAGATGTAACTGAAGCCATCCGTAATCAAAACATAGAAGCAGCACCCGGCAAGACAGGTATCAGTTCAGACAAATTACCCCAACAACTGCAATATGTATTACAATATACCGGAAAGTTCAGCACAGCAGAAGAATATGGAGAGATTGTATTGAAAGCTCTTCCCGATGGTTCACTGCTACGTCTGAAAGACGTTGCCACTATTGAATTCGATTCTGAAGATTATAACATGACCTCTATGACCGACGGAAGGCCATCGGCATCTATTATGATCAAACAACGCCCTGGCTCCAATGCAAGGGAAGTCATCCAAAATATTAAAACCAAAATGGCAGAAATCAAAGAAAGCAGTTTTGCGCCTGGCATGGATTACAATATCTCCTATGACGTATCACGCTTTCTTGACGCCTCCATACAGTCAGTGCTGAAGACACTGCTCGAAGCATTCATACTGGTATTTATTGTGGTGTATATATTTTTACAAGATTTCCGTTCCACCTTAATTCCGGCTATCGCCGTACCAGTTTCATTGGTCGGTACATTCTTTTTTATGGAAATGCTGGGCTTCTCCATAAATATGTTGACCTTATTCGCCCTTGTGCTCGCAATAGGTATTGTAGTAGACAACGCAATAGTCGTCGTAGAGGCTGTCCATGTAAAGATGCATCATGAGAAACTCTCTCCTTATAAAGCATCTGTAGCAGCTATTAATGAAATCGGTGGAGCCATTATTGCCATCACGCTAGTCATGTCGGCAGTCTTTGTTCCGGTGGGCTTCATGCAGGGAACTGTAGGTATTTTCTATCGGCAATTCTCATTGACACTGGCGGTAGCCATTGTTATCTCAGGAATAAACGCATTGACCCTCTCGCCTGCCCTATGTGCTTTGTTACTGAAACCCGCTGATGGAAAAAAGAAGAAAAAAGCAGGATGGCTACGTCGTTTCTTTATTTTTTTCAACCGCCGGTACGACCGCTTTGAAAAGAAATACAATATCGGATTACACAAGTATTTGAGCCGGAAAATAATCACTTATGCCACACTGATTATTTTCTTCCTTGCCACTTTCGGCATGAGCCAGGTACTTCCTTCAGGCTTTATTCCCAATGAAGACCAAGGTATGATTTATGTCAATGTAGATGCGCCTCCGGGAGCAACATTGGAACGCAGCGAAAAAGCCTTGAACGCTGTACAAGCTGCATTGCTTCCTTTCAAAGAAATTGAAAGCATCTCCACATTAGCAGGTTATAGTTTGATGACTGAAACGGAAGGTGCCAATTTCGGTATGGGTATGATTAATCTCACCCCGTGGAGTGAACGCGATCAAACAGCAGCCGAACTTATAGAGATATACAAAGACCGCACCTCGCATATCAAAGATGCGGATATTCAGTTCTTCCTGCCTCCTACAGTTCCGGGATTCGGTAATGCCAGCGGCTTCGAACTTCGTTTACAAGATAAAACAGCAGGCAGCTTTGCAGAATTTGCCGATGTTGCCAATACATTAGTAGAAAAACTGAATGAAGATCCGCGCATTGTGGGAGCAACCTCAGGATTCAATCCTAATTTTCCACAATATCTGCTGAAAGTGGATATTGCTAAAGCAGCTAAATTAGGAGTAAATCTAAATGAATCCATGGAAACACTCCAATCCTATATCGGCAGTTTCTACTCATCCAACTTTATTCGTTTCGGACAAATGTATAAGGTGATGTTACAGGCTTCTCCAGAGTATCGTATGAATCCTGAAGATCTGTATAAGTTCTATGCCAAGAACAAGGACGGGAATATGGTACCCTACTCTAACTTTATGACGATGGACCGTATATTCGGTCCTAACCAGATTACACGCTACAATATGTTCACCTCGGCCTTGATTACAGGTGAACCTGCCGAAGGAGTCAGTTCAGGAGAGGTTATCGAAGCAGTGGAACAAATTGCCAAAGAGACATTACCTCGCGGTTATGATATAGAATGGTCAGGAGTTACTCGTGAAGAGAAAGATTCGGGTGGACAAACCGTTCTTATTTTCGGTATCTGCCTGCTGTTTGTTTATTTATTGCTGGCAGCACAATACGAGAGTCTGTTACTGCCTTTTCCCGTCATACTTTCATTGCCGGCAGGTATCTTCGGTTCTTATTTTTTCCTGCAACTGGCAGGCTTGGAAAATAATATTTATGCCCAGGTAGCCTTGGTAATGTTGATTGGTCTGCTAGGCAAAAATGCCATTCTTATTGTGGAAATGGCCAACCAGTACCGCAAACAGGGAATGAGCATCTTTGATGCTGCCGTTAGAGGTTCCGTAAGCCGTCTGCGCCCCATCCTGATGACATCCTTTGCATTTATATGCGGACTAATCCCGTTGGTAATGGCAAGCGGAGCCGGTGCTTTGGGCAACCGTTCCATCGGAACAGCTGCCGCCGGAGGTATGTTTATCGGTACATTCGTAGGAATCTTCCTTGTACCTGGACTTTACCTTATTTTCGAGAGTTGGTCTGCACATCTTAACCGTAATAAAGTCAGCTATGATGAAGAAGATGAAAAATAACAATATAAACAAAACAGGTTTAATAATAGGAGCTTTCTGTCTGATTATGGTAAGTTGCAAAGCCCCTTCCCTTACTCCGACAGAAAAGATAGAGTTACCCGAGTTCTATATGGATAGGGAAACGGACAGCACTACTATCTCTTCCATGTCATGGAAAACATTTTTTCCAGATACGTTATTGCAAAGTTATATAGCCGAAGCGTTAAATAACAATCATTCATTCCTTCAAACTATAGAACGGATATCCATTGCCCGTTCACAAGTTCGAGTAGGAAAAGGAGCGCTGCTGCCCGATCTTTCATTAGGCATTGATGGTGGAGTACAACGTTTTGGCGAGTACACTATGGACGGAGTTGGTAACAGCACCACCAACACTCCCGATTTAGAAAAAGACAAACATATTCCAGATCCCTACCGGAATTTCAACCTAGGACTCAATTTTCAATGGGAAGCTGACATATGGGGTAAGCTAACCGATAAAAAACGATCGGCCGTATCCCGCTGGATGCAGTCTGTAGAAGCTATGCGTCTGGCACGCACCTTATTGATATCAGAAGTAGGTACACACTATTTTGAATTAATAGGACTGGATAAACAGCGATATGTGCTACGCGAAGCCATCCTAACAGCCAGAGATGCTTATAATTTAACCGATGAACTGATGAAAGAAGGTGAAGTAACCCGACTTTCTGTAGACCAATTCCGGTCACGACGCCTTAAATTGGAAGAAATGCTGCTTGCAAACGAACAGCAAATAAGTGAAAAGGAACGTGCCATCGCCACCTTATTAGGACGACTGCCTTTCAAGGTGAAACGAGTGTCATTTGAAACTGCATGTAGTTATGAGTTTCCCACAGATGCAGGAATCCCGTCACAACTTTTGCAATATCGCCCGGATATAAAGGCTGCCGAACTGGAGTTATTAGCTAGTAAATCCGACGTATCTGCAGCGCGAAAAGCTTTCTTCCCATCCATCGTGATTGGAGGAAACGGAGGTTTTAACGCATTTGATCTGGATAAATGGTTTACTGCTCCTGCATCCCTGGTTTACAATCTCGGTGCAGGTATCACAGCACCTATATTCAAACAAAATACTATACGTGCATTATGGAATGATGCGAAAAGCCAGCAACGCATCGCTTTGTTAGGATATCACGAAACGGTATTAAAAGCCTATGAAGAAGTATTAAACCTCATTACTGCATCATCGCAAATGCACCAGCGCAAAAAGTTGAAAGAAGAAGAAAGCCGTATCCATCATCGATCTATTTATAATGCAAATGAAATGTTTAAAGTAGGATTCGCAGGCTATCTGGATGTACTGTCGGCCGATGAACGTTTCCTGGATTGTGAATTGGAACGTATCGCTCTGAATGTGGAATCTTGTAAACTGCATATCATGCTTTACCGTGCCTTAGGAGGTGGAAGCAATTAGTTAATATACTTATATTTTTTGATTTGTTTGGTTAGGAACCGCCCCCGGCAAGCGTGTCGTCAGGACGGTTCTTTTTTACTCTTATAATTCAAGAAATATCAGACCTCTTGAGCAAAGAAACAATCCACAACAATAATATAGCTCCCACAATAGAGGTAACAAGACTGCCAATAATACCAGTTGCTGCAATACCAAACAAACTGAATACCCAGCCGCCCAGGACACCACCAACAATACCAACCAATAAATTAATAAAGAGACCGAAACCTCCCCCTCTCATCAACTTACCGGCAACAAAACCAGCAATAATTCCGATAATAATGTACCAAATAAAATACATACGCTTTATTCTTTAGAGTTTATAGTTAATCATCTTACTGATAAAAACAGCTATTCTGTATAAAAAGTTGCCTGAATAAATCTTTTTTTACTTCATTGATAAAATTATTCAGGATGCATTTTCCCTTTTTCCGGTCTTCTTTTTCCGGCTTCAGCATTTTCTTCCCCATCTGTTCTCCCTTCAATCTTTATTTTTGTCTCAAACTTAAAAGACAAAATATGAAGATAAACGTACATTCCATGCTATTATTAAGCCTTGCCGCACTACTTTCTTCCTGTGCTGCCGAAGGCAATGATAAAAAACAAGACCTTATTGTAAAAACAACACAAGCTGTTCCAGTTTCACATCAGGGTGACAAAGAATTCTCTTTTATTGCCCGACCTTTTCGCACTTCCGAGTTATCTTTCCGAGTAGGCGGTCCCATCGACCGTTTCGATGTATACGCAGGTAACCGATACCAACAAGGCAGCATCATAGCCGAAATAGATCCGCGCGATTTCCGCATCCGTAAAGAACGTGCCGAAGCAATCTACCATCAGGCAAAAGCGGAATTCGAACGTATACAAAAGTTATACGGCAAAGGAAATGTTTCTGCAAGTACTTATGAAAAAGCAAAAGCAGACTATATCACTGCAAAAACAACTTTCAATACAGCTTCCTATGAACTGGAAGACACACGCCTTATCGCTCCATTCAATGGTTATGTGGGTGAAGTATATATAGAGAAATTTCAAGACGTGAAAGCAACCCAGCCCATCATTTCTTTTATTGATATAGACCAACTTAAACTGGAGATTTATGTCACTCAAGACATTGCCCGTGCAGCGCAAGCACTAGATACAATACAAGTACGATTTGACGCCCAACCCGATAAAGTATATAATGCTAAGATAATGGAAATTTCCAAAGGGACTACCCGCAATAACCTCTCTTATCTGCTGACCGCTCTACTTCCCAATAAAGAAGGGAAATTACTGGCAGGTATGTCTGGTAAAGCAAGCCTAAATGCCCCTTCCGTTTCAACTCTTTCCCAAGGAGCAGCCATCCCTCAAACAGCCCTTTGCCATCGCCCTACAGAAGGAGATTATTTATGGGTAGTAAATTCCAAAACCCAACAAGTAACTAAGAGAAAAGTAAAGAAAGGGGATCTATTGCCAAACGGTTATGTATCTATCACCGAAGGCTTGTATCCTGATGAAACTGTAGCAAACAGTGGGCTCCGCTTCCTATCGGATGGAATGAAAATAAGTGTAGAAAACGAATAATATCACAGAAATAAACAATCATGAAACTCGTAAAATATTTTCTACAGAAGAAAGCAGTCACTATCTTGCTGTTGGTATTGATATTGGCCGGTGGGCTGTTCTCCTATATCAAAATGGGAAAACTGGAAGACGCCCCCTTTACCATCAAACAAGCACTCGTACTGACTCCGTATCCCGGAGCATCCCCCTCCGAGGTACAATCTCAAGTAACAGATGTTCTGGAAGAATCCATCCAATCTCTTGGTGAACTTTATTATCTGAAAACAGAAAACCGAACAGGACTTTCAAAAATAACCGTTTATGTAAAAAAGGAAATCCGGGCAGACGAAATGCAACAACTTTGGGACAAATTACGCCGTAAAGTAAATGATGTACAAAGCAAACTTCCCGCCGGAGCAGGTCCATCTGTTGTTAACGATGATTTTGGAGATGTATTGGGAGTTTTCTATGGACTGACTGGAAAGAGCCATACCTATCGGGAACTGGAAGACGAAGCCAAGATTATCAAAAACGAACTATTGAAAATAAAAGATGTTGCTAAAATAGAAATCTACGGAATACAGACACCTACCATTGACGTGTCTGTCAGCCCATCCGTCATGGCACAAAGCGGAATTACGACCTCGGATATAGCCCGCGCTTTCGAAGCACAAAATAAAGTGGTGGATGCCGGAGGTATTGATGCCGGACAAAATCGGCTGCGCATTGAATCCACTGGAAATTTTTATTCATTAGATGATATAAGAAACCTGACTATCGTATCACGCTCCGGTGAACATTTCCGCCTTGCCGACATTGCACAAATAGAAGAAAGTTATCAGACACCTGCCAGCAATCTGATGCGCATTGACGGTAATCCGGCCATAGGTATTGCCATCTCCACCGTCCCCACCGGAAATGTAGTGGATATGGCAGAAGCTGTGAAAAAACGCATTGACGAATTATCCCAATCCATGCCTGAAGGATATGAACTGACCTCTATCTACGATCAAGGATATGAATCAGCCGTTGCCAATCAAGGCTTTGTCTTGAATCTCATCATTTCCGTTTTAACTGTTATAGCCATTCTATTATTTTTCATCGGGTTCAAGAATGGCACGCTGATAGGTAGCGGACTGATTTTTTCCATCTTCGCCACTCTCATTGTCATGATGGCTTGCGGCATCGCACTCCAGCGAATGTCACTGGCCGCCATCATTATCGCCATGGGGATGTTGGTAGACAATGCCATTGTTGTGTCAGACTCCGCTTTAATCAATATGGAGCGTGGAATGCGGAAACGTGTAGCCATCATGCAGGCTTGCTCGACTACCGCCCTGCCCTTGTTGGCAGCAACCGTAATCGCTATTCTTACTTTCCTTCCTATCTATTATTCACCACATATCACAGGTGAACTGTTATCCTCATTAGTCGTGGTTATCGGAGTATCCCTGATGTTCAGCTGGGTGTTCGCACTGACACAGACACCTTTCTTTATACAGGAATTTGTCCGCCGCCCACGTCCCGAGGAACTGAAAGCGGCACTGTTTGACGGAAAATATTACAACCGTTTCCGCAATGCTTTACATTGGGTGCTCCGCCACCGGTCGGTCACCATCGGCTCACTGGCCATTATGCTGATACTCTCTGCCTGGAGTTTCAAATTTATTCCTAAAGTATTCGTACCCGCACTGGAAAAACAATACTTTACCGTAGATATGTGGCTGCCCGAAGGAACAAACATTAACGAAACAGACCGCATGGCAAGCAGTCTGGCAGACTATATACGCGGACACGAAGAAACAGAAATGGTTTCTACCTACATAGGTCGCACGCCCCCCCGCTATTATTTATCCAATGTATCTTTCGGTCCTCAATCCAATTATGCACAAATACTGGTAAAATGCAAGACCTCCAAAGATTCAAAGGAATTACATGCGCTACTGCAAGACTCCATTCGCCAGAAATATCCCGAACCCCTGATAAAAGTGAACAAATTCGAGCTTAGCCCTTTGACAGAAGCCGTCATCGAAGCCCGTTTTCTAGGACCGGATCCTGCTGTACTAGATTCACTGGCAGGGAAAGCAATAGAAATCATGCGCCGCAATCCCAAAGTAGCGGACGCCCGCAACGAATGGGGCAACATGAGTTTAATGATCCGCCCTGTTTACGATCCGGTAAAAGCCGGAGCACTGGGTATCACCAAAGCACAAATGATGCAATCCGTCAAGTCTATCAGTGATGGAACTCCTGTAGGAATTTATCGGGATAATGAAAAGAAAGTACCTGTATTACTAAAATCGGAAGGGGTTCATATTACAGACGAGCGATCTTTAGGGGATTTCTCTGTTTGGAACGGGGAGCATTCGGCACCTCTGTCACAAGTAACGGAAAAAATTGAAACCACTTGGGAATTTCCGCAAATACGTACTTATAACCGTCAGTTATCCATGGCAGCCATGTGTGGAGTAAAACCGGGACACACCATGGCGGAAGTACACGGAGAAATACGAAAAGAGATAGAAGAAATAGAATTGCCCGAAGGATATACCTTCTTCTGGGATGCCCAATACAAAGACCAAGGCGAAGCGATGCAGGCCATTGCCAAGTTCTTTCCTTTGGCTTTTCTGATGCTCATTGTAATTCTTGTAGCATTATTCGGTAACTTCAGACAACCGGTCATTATCCTGTGTATCCTTCCCCTTTCCCTTATCGGGGTTGCCATAGGTATGCTGCTCACCGGATTCGATTTCGGCTTCTTCCCCATCGCCGGATGGCTGGGATTATTAGGTATGATTATTAAAAATGTGATTGTGTTACTGGATGAAATAAATATACAGCGCCGAAATGGAATCGCACCTTATACCGCCATCATAGAAGCTACAGTGTCAAGAACAAGACCTGTACTTATGGCAGCGACCACTACTATTTTAGGAATGGTTCCGTTGTTGTTCGATATAGCATTCGGCGGTATGGCAGCCACTATTATTTTCGGACTGACGTTTGCCACATTGCTAACGTTATTCGTAACCCCGGCATTATATGCCATGTTTTATAAAATTAAGAGTAATTCTAAATATGCATCCTATGAAAAGAATTAATATACTGTTTATCTTTATTTTTAGTGTTCCGTCCGCTACTTTCTCCCAACAAAGTGATTTATTGGAAAAGTACAGGTCGATGGCTGTGGAATACAACCACGACCTGAAGGCGGCGGATAAACACATCTCTGCAAGTATCGAACTGGAAAAAGCCGCCCGAAAAGATTTGCGTCCCAAACTTTCGGGTGACGCCAACTTTCAATATACCGGCAACCCCATCCAGCTCACTCTGGACTTGCCCAGTATGCAAAACCCACTGACGTTCGAAGGCAAGGACATGAAATATGGTGCCTCACTTACCCTATTACAGCCGGTCTATACAGGCGGGCGTCTGCTGGAAACCATCCGGATGGCAAAACATCAACATAGTCTGGCAGCACATCAGGCGGAATACTTTCGTTCCGCCCTGTGCTACCAAACCGATATGCAATACTGGAATACCGTAGCCCGTGCCGAACTTCTGCAAGTTGCTACCGACTATCGAAACTCTATCGCCTCACTCACCAAAACTATCCGTGAGCGAGTCGAAGCAGGACTAGTTGACCCGCAAGACTTGCTTATGGCAGAAGTAAAACTAAATGAAGCCGAATACCAATTGCTCCAAGCAAAAAGCAGTTTGGAAACAGGAAGAATGGCACTTAATTCACTGATTGGCACGGCACTTCATGAAATAACGGAAGTGGAAGATACCATTCCTTCCATCGTAATGAATGAGCAGTTATGGAAGCAAGACGGTTCTAACCGACCGGAACTAAAAATAGCATACGACCAAATAGGCATAGCCGAAAGCTCAAAGAAACTGACTGACTCAAAATATAAACCGCAACTGTATGTCGGCATAGAAGGAAGTTACTCTTCACCAGGATATAACTTTAAATCCGACCTTGATCCCAACTATGCCGTTTATGCTAAGTTATCTGTACCTATTTTTGAATGGGGGAAACGACGCAACGAAAAACGGGCAGCCTCTTTCCAGATCGGTGCCGCGACTGATAATCTGCACCAAGTAAGTGACCATGTAAATCTGGAAGTGCAGACAGCCCGTGTATCCTTGTCTCAAGCAATGGAACAAGTACAATTAACTAGAAACTCATTGGAAAAAGCCCGCAAAAACGAACAAATGGCATTGGAAAGATATACAGAGGGGAAAGTATCAATAGTGGAAATGATAGAGGCACAAAACTATCGGCAGATTTCACAAACCAACTATGTACAAGCCAAAGTTTCTGCACAAGGACACTATTCCGCATTGCTGAAAGCTTTAAACAAATATTAGATAAAACCAACCATCATGAAAAGCATATTCTTCCATTCACCAAGGAACGGAATTTATCCGTACCTATAGTGAATGGAAAATATTAATTTAACACCTCTCCAGTCTATGATTATTCTGTAAAATATTGTAGCTTTGTTCACATGAAATGGAATGTTACATTATATGGCCTTTTATTCTCCGGACTAGGAGCATTTTCCTATCTTCTTCTAGCCAATTATTCCGATTTGTCACCCCATGTGGCAGATATGCTATTTTCCAAAGGTGCTTTTATCTTCTTCATCACAGCCTTCAATATTCTTGGCTACTCAACGTTGCGGCTCAGTTCCTGGCTAAACAGTCAATATGCATTGAATATCCGCAAACGTTGGAAAATTATTACCATTTATATAGCCGTAACTCTTCTGTTCTTTCTTTTGAATTATAGTTTATTGATTGTCGGAAAACTTCTGGTAGGTTCCTACAACATATTTATTTTCCCAAATGGCGGCTGGCGCATCCTCTTTCTGGTATGGTTGGTGGAGTTAGTTATTGTAGGACTACTTTTATCTAACCGTTCTATTCAGAACACATTAAAACTGCAACAAGAAGCTGCCGAACTTCAAAAAGAAAATAACACAGCCCGTTACACCGCCCTGCAAAACCAACTCAATCCACACTTTCTGTTCAACAGTCTTAACACGCTGATTGCAGAAATAGAATACAATCCCGCCAATGCAATCCGCTTCACTAAGCATCTGTCCAGCGTTTACCGCTATGTCCTTCAAAGTCAAGATAAAGTCTTGGTACCTTTAAGCGAAGAATTGGAATTTATGAAATCCTACCTCTTTCTTCACGAAGTCCGATTAGGAAATTGCATCAGTTACAAATGTCATCTTCCCGAAGACTATCCTGAAGCCATGCTCCCGCCACTAACTTTGCAACTGCTGGTAGAAAATGTCATCAAGCATAATTCCATCACCTCAAACAAGCCTATGCAAATTAATATAGAAATTGAAAATTATTACCTGACAGTAAGTAACCCTATCCAACCTAAAAAGAGTAATGACACCTCTTCGGGAGTAGGATTGAATAATCTTTCCAACCGTTGCAAACTACTGCTCGGCGAAGGAATCATTGTCACTAAAGCAAACAATTTGTTTACCGTAAAAGTACCTTTAGCATATGAATAAACTAAACGCAATCATTATAGAAGATGAAGTGCCAGCAGCACGTTTATTACATTCCATGATTACCCGTCTGCGCCCGCAATGGACACTGACCATTATACCGGGCAGTGTGGACGAAGCTGTGGCTTGGTTTAAAGATAATCCACAACCCGACCTGATCTTCCTCGATATCCAATTGGCAGATGGAAACGCATTCGATTTCCTTTCGGCCGTGCATCCTTCCTCTATAATTATTTTTACAACTGCCTACGACCAATATGCCATCCGCGCATTTACAGTAAATAGCATAGATTATATACTGAAACCCATCGACGAAACACGTCTGCTCGATGCCATCATCAAATACGAAACTTTACAAAACAAAGGAATCTCCCGCCCCCAAGAATATCTGGATACATTGCTGGATACCCTGCAACATAAAGAAAGACGTTACCGTACACGCTTCCTTATTTATGGAGCCGACCGTTTCTGGTCTCTTCAAGTAACGGACATAGCCTATTTCTATTCTGAAAATAAAATAACTTTTGCCGTCACCCAAAAAGGACAAGAACACATAATCGACCTGTCTCTGAATAAATTAATGGAACAGTTGGACCCAGAACAGTTCTTTCGCGCCAACCGTCAGATTATTATCAGCATTGCTTCCATAGACCATGCCGAACCTTATTTTAATGGCAAGATAGTAGTCAGTGTCCTTCCTCCTTACAAAGCCCAAATCACCATCAGTGAAGAAAAACTTTCTTCATTCAAGCTTTGGCTTAATTATTAAGAAATGAAAAAGGAAGATTAAGCACTTACTAATCGGTAAACATGATAGCCTCAATGCATATACCTTGTTTATTGATAACACACTCTATAGTCGCTGCCGGAAGCCGGAACTCCAAAATATGCGCATCGGGCAAATAGGGACATATATATCTTTGTGAATCAGGATGAAATGTTCTGATACACAATTCCGAAAATCCAATAAAGCCCCTTACTTTAAAATAATTAAAGCAAGATTGCGAAAACGGCAAAAAAGGAGGTCTATTTTCTTTCATTAGTCTTTGCAATAGATTTATGTTACTCATGTCAAAAACATGAACTTATCATAAACAAGCATGTGTCCGAAAGGTTTATCAAAAGTTCCATTTCTTCCGCCACAATATAAAAAAGCAGTCCGGCACAGATATTCATCCATATGCCGGACTGCTTTTACACCATATTATCCTTCTTACTTATTTCTAA
>DXLM01000027.1 GCA_019414725.1 Bacteroides sp. | reverse complement strand
AGAGTAGCTGACTACGGATCAGCCGGTTACAGGTTTGAATCCTGTCGCGATCACAAAAAAGACTATCTGAAAAGATAGTCTTTTTTGTATTTTCTTGAGTCAGTCCAGAATTAGGATGGCTCAGTTTGAAAACGGAGGCTCAGTTTTCAAACTTGGGAGAATTAGTTAGTTAAAACAAGCACTTGTTTTTTAAAGACAAGACGTTTCAAAGGTTACTAACATACAGACCGACAGGTTAGTAACGTGTCGGGTAACATGTTACTAATGTATCAGGTGAAAGATTAGTAATGTTATGCGTGAAAGATATAGAATCTTACAGGTATAACATATATATCAAAGAATGAACAGGCAGGCATAAAAAAAGACTGGTGTTTTTTATATGAGAAGCACCAGTCTTATCTAATTAAAAAGATTCCTTTATCAGCATTTTATTTTCAATTCATTCAAAATAGCACGCATCTTTTCAAATGTTGTGATACGAGTCGGTACAAGCGGCAAACGCAATTTGTTTTCAATCAGCCCCATTACATTCAACATAGCCTTCACCCCAGCAGGGTTACCATCTACGAACAACAGGCTGAATAATTCCGTAAACTTATGATGAATAGTCAATGCATTTGCAAAATCACCCTGTAATGCCAAACGGGTCATACGGCTGAATTCACGCGGAAATGCATTACCGATAACCGAAATAACCCCTACAGCACCCAAAGTAATCAAAGGAAATGTAATACCATCATCACCCGAAATCACATCAAAATTAGCCGGTTTATTCTTGATGATATCATCCATCTGAGTAATATTACCCGATGCCTCCTTGATAGCGATAATATTCTTGAAATCACGTGCCAAACGCAAGGTGGTCTCAGCAGTCATGTTCACACCAGTACGTCCCGGCACATTATAAAGAACCACAGGAAGATCCGTTGCTTCAGCAATCGCTTTATAGTGTTGGTAAATACCTTCCTGAGAAGGTTTGTTATAATAAGGTACAGCAACAAGCACGGCATCAACTCCTGTCATATCATCATTTTTCAGCGTTTCCACAACAGCACGGGTACAGTTACTGCTAACCCCCAGCAGAATAGGAATACGTCCATTCACTCTTTCGATTATCAAACGTTTTATCTTGTCTTTTTCTTCTTTAGTCAAAGTTGGGGTTTCAGCCGTGGTTCCCAACACGCATAAAAAGTCTGTTCCATTTTGAAGCTGGTAATCAACCAGACGAAGTAACGCATCATAATCAACGCTGTCATCTTCCTTGAAAGGAGTAATCAACGCTACTCCCATGCCTTTTAATCTTGTCTGTATCATAAATGAATTATAAATTCTTATTTAATAGCCTACAAAAGTACGAATATTTTCTATTTTAGCGATAAAAATCACACTATTTTTACTTTATACTCGCTAAAAAGTCACTCTATCATTTGCAGAAACTCCTCTTCGCTCACAATGGTCACACCCAGTTTCTGCGCTTTCTCCAGTTTACTGGGCCCCATATTGTCACCTGCCAGAATAAAGCTGGTCTTGGACGAAATACTTCCCACATTCTTACCGCCATGCTTTTCAATTAACTCCTTATATTCGTCACGCGAATGATGGGCGAAAACCCCACTGATCACGATAGATTTCCCTGCCAGTTTGTCAGTGTGTTCCGAAGTATCCTCCTCATCGGCTTCCAGTCTCACACCCGCCACACGAAGACGCTCTATAATGTCACGATTCTTCGGATTAGCAAAATACAACAAGATACTCTGCGCTATTTTTTCTCCGATTTCATCGACATGAATCAAATTATCCAAACTCGCGTCTGCCAAAGCATCCATCGACTTAAAGGATTTTGCCACCTTCTTCGCCACAGTTTCACCCACAAAACGGATGCCCAATGCAAAGAGTACCCTTTCGAACGGCACTTCTTTGGACTGCTCTATACCTTTTATTATATTCTCGGCAGATTTTTCTCCCATACGTTCTAGGTTGATGATATCCGATGTTTTTAAAGTATACAGATCGGCAACATCACGTATCAATCCTTCCTGGTAAAACTGATCTACCGTTTCCGGACCGAGACCATCAATATTCATAGCTCTACGGCTGATAAAATGTTCTATTTTTCCCTTGATCTGTGGGGGGCAAGCGGCATCATTGGTACAATAATAAGCAGCTTCACCTTCATAGCGTACCAATTTACTGCCACACTCGGGACAATGAGTAATAAACTTTACTTTGTCACCTATCATAATACGGGCGTCTTTGTCCACACCTACAATCTTTGGAATAATCTCACCGCCTTTTTCTACATATACCATATCACCAATATGCAAATCCAACCCTTCTATGATGTCGGCATTATGGAGCGAAGCACGCTTTACCACGGTTCCGGACAACTGTATAGGATCCAGATTGGCCACCGGAGTCACAGCACCTGTTCTCCCCACTTGATAGGTCACCTTGTTCAAGCGGGTAAGTGCCTGTTCGGCTTGAAACTTGTATGCAATGGCCCATCGGGGTGATTTTGCCGTAAAACCCAAATTACGCTGCTGTCGCAAAGAATTCACTTTCAATACTATTCCATCCGTAGCTACAGGCAGATTCTTACGCTCCACATCCCAGTATTTGATAAAATCAAAAACTTCCTGCAATGTTTTGCATTTGCGAGTGAGATCGGAAATTTTAAATCCCCATTTCTCAGCTTCTTTCAGATTTTCATAATGACCGTCGCACGGCAAATTATCTCCAAGTAAATAATAAAGGTAGGCATCCAGCTTGCGAGATGCCACAATAGCAGAATTCTGCAACTTCAATGTTCCCGAAGCCGCGTTGCGGGGATTGGCGAACAACGGTTCTTCGCGGGCTTCCCGTTCTTTGTTCAATTCCTCAAACACCACCCAAGGCATCAAAATCTCCCCACGAATTTCAAATGTTTCAGGATACCCCTTTCCATGCAGCACCAAAGGGATACTGCGGATGGTCTTTACATTGCCTGTCACATCATCTCCCTGCACACCATCGCCACGCGTCACGGCGCGCACTAGTTTTCCGTTCTCATAAGTCAGAGAGATGGAAGTTCCATCATACTTCATTTCACAACAAATTTCAAAATCCTCGTTCAGAGACTTCTTTACCCTGTCATAAAACTCGGTTACTTCCGTTTCCGAATAGGTGTTAGCCAATGAAAGCATAGGATATTTATGTACCACCTGCGTGAAATTTTTGTTTATATCACTTCCCACACGCATACTGGGCGAGTTCTCATCTCTATGTTCCGGATGTTTTTCTTCCAGATCCTGAAGTTCACGCATCAGCTTGTCAAACTCCTGGTCTGTAATCTCAGGCGCATTCAATACATAATAATTATAGTTATGTCGATGAAGCTCCTCGCGCAATTGGTCTATTCTTTCTATTTCTGTCATATATAAAAGGTAGTTTTCCCGCAAAAATAGCTATTTTTTGAATGAAAAACACCTTCCGACAAAGAGGAATTTGCTACTTTTGCAAAAAATAACCGAATATGAGAATAGACATCATTACCGTTTTACCCGAGATGCTGGAAGGCTTCTTTAACTGCTCTATCATGAGCCGTGCGCAGAAAAAAGGAATTGCAGAAATACATATACATAATCTGCGTGATTATGCATACGACCGTTATCGCAAAGTAGACGATTATCCCTTCGGTGGATTTGCCGGTATGGTGATGAAGATTGAACCGATAGACCGATGCATCTCAGCTTTGAAAGCAGAACGCGAGTATGACGAAATAATATTTACATCTCCAGATGGAGAGCAGTTTAACCAGCCGATGGCCAACTCACTTTCACTCGCAAAGAATTTAATCATTCTATGTGGCCATTTTAAGGGTATAGACTATAGAATACGTGAACATTTCATTACGAAAGAAATCAGTATCGGTGATTATGTTTTGACAGGTGGGGAGTTGGCTGCCGCCGTTATTGCCGATGCCGTAGTTCGTATTATTCCCGGGGTCATTTCTGACGAACAATCGGCATTGTCCGATTCTTTTCAAGACAATCTGTTAGCTGCTCCTGTATACACTCGTCCTGCAGAATACAAAGGATGGCAAGTTCCCGATGTGTTGTTATCCGGACACGAGGCAAAGATTAAAGAATGGGAACTTCAGCAGTCATTAGAAAGGACACAGCGGCTAAGACCCGATTTGTTGAAATAAAAAATATATATAAATAATAAAGAGGTAAAAGCCATGTTCGTCATAGGGCTTTTACCTCTTTTCTTTTGCTTATATCATATCCGAAAAGATGTTCTCTCCTTAAGTGTAATCTAAGTTCATCTTCCTTTCCCTTATATATTAATAAAGCTTTTTCAAGTGTTTTTCTACTCCGTTTTTTCAAAAACAAGCCATTTCATCGAAAAAAAATAATTGAAGTTATCATTTTATACCCATGTAACAAGTTGCAACGGCAACCATTTTCATACTCATTCCATCTAGAGAAGGTTATAAAAAAGCCCTGCAAGAGATGCTTCAATTTATTCATCTACACTCTCGCAGGGCTATAATTTAAAAGATAAAATTTTCAGACTTCCAAAGCGCCTATTATATCTTTTACAGATGTATATCCATGACGTTCCAAATAGTCATTTATTCCTTCTGAAACTTTGACAGTAATAGTTGGATCTATGAAGTTGGCAGTACCTATCTGTATTGCGGTGGCACCTGCTAGCATAAACTCCACAGCATCCTTCCATCCCATGATACCCCCTAGTCCAATGACAGGAATATTTACTGCTTTAGCGACTTGCCATACCATACGCAATGCAATTGGTTTTACCGCTGCACCACTCATGCCGCCGGTAATAGTGGAAAGTACAGGCCTACGCTTTTCAGCATCGACAGCCATCCCCAGCAGGGTATTGATCAGAGATACACTGTCCGCACCGGAGGCCTCGGCTGCACGTGCTATTTCTGTGATGTCTGTCACATTGGGAGATAATTTTACGATCAGCGTCTTTTTATATACATTACGTACAGCTTTTACAACCTCGGAACATCCGCATGCGGAGACCCCGAAGGCCATACCACCCTGCTTTACATTAGGGCATGAAATATTCAATTCTATAGCGGGAATATGATCCAGATCATTGATGATCTCGGCAGTCTTCACATAATCCTCTACAGCAGATCCGGATACATTAACGATCATATTAGTATGAATATCCCTTATCTGCGGATAGATATGTTCAACAAAATAATCCACCCCTTTATTCTGTAACCCTACCGCATTAAGCATCCCCATAGGGGTTTCTGCCATGCGTGGGTAAGGATTACCCTCACGATGATGAAGGGTAGTCCCTTTTACAATGATACCACCAATCTTTTCGAGGTCTACAAAATCCTCAAACTCTTTTCCGTATCCAAAGGTACCCGATGCTGTCATAACCGGGTTACAAAGCTTTAAATCGCCGATATTTACGCTTAAATCTGCCATAATAGTTTCTTTATATTAAATACAGGACCCTCTTTACAAACACACAAATGCCCTTCGTCCGTGTTCTCCACACAGCATAAGCATGCACCGACACCACAAGCCATCCTATTTTCCAGTGAAACCTCACATTCTATTCCATGAGCTTTGGCGTATTTAGCTACCGAAACCATCATGGGTTTTGGACCACAGGTGTATATCATATCAAACCGGTCTGTATGCAAGACGCTATGCTGTGTCACATAACCTTTCTCGCCCATACTTCCATCTTCAGTCGTTGTATACACCTCACCTAATTTCTCAAAATTTTCCAACTGTAACAGGTCTTTGGATGAACGTGCGCCTAGCAGGAAAGCAGGCGTACATCCCATTTTTACCAACTCTGCACCAAGCATCAACATCGGGGCGGTACCCACACCACCGCCAACCAGTAACGGCTTTACCTTTGTCACGTTCCGAGGCATTGTAAATCCATTACCGAGAGGCATCACCACATTAACAATATCTCCTTGTTTCACAGTGGCTAGTTTGCGAGTGCCATCGCCAACTAATTGCACCAGGAACCAAACTTCATTGGTTGTTTTATCCACATAATTAATAGAAATAGGACGGCGGAGAAAAGTAGTATTGGAACCGTCTATACGTATCTCAGCAAACTGGCCCGGCAGCATCTCGGGCAATGGGTTGGCATGAGTCAATTTTATCAGAACATAATTGGCATGCAATTTGATGTTCTGTGTAACCACAAGGTCTAAAATATATTTTTTCATGAAATAAAATTGGGTAAATTCGTTTTCTATGCAAAGATACACGAATTTACCCAAATCTTATTCTGCCAACCGGCATTTTAGTGGATTCCCACCCTAATTTTCAGGTTTGAACGTTTCATAAGTCCCATTATCAAAGAATATTCTTATTTCAGTGATTTTTTTGGCAGGTACTTCCACATACTTAATTTCCTCACGCACAATCTCTTTAGGAGAATAAAGCGGTGTTTTAACCTCATTTTCCTTGCGATATTCCGGAGAAGCCGGACGTTCGGGCGTAAATAATGAATTCTCGTCAAACAAAGAAGGCGTATAATGAATGTTATTGTCTGAATCAACATCCGTTTCCATTTGTCCTTCACCATAGAGTAACCAGTCTAAACTGATATAGTCACACGCCTTGTGTATTTTCATGACGACTTCTAAGCTAGGATTGTTCCTGCCACTAAGAATATGGGAAAGAGAGGAAGGTGAAATTCCAATCTTCTCTGCAAATTGAGCTGCAGTCATATCTTCTTTTTGGATTATTTGAGCGATTCTTTCCTTCATTTACAAAAGTATAAGGCAAAATTTACAGATACAAAAGTAATTAATATAATTCATAAATGCAAATTTACAATGTAGAAATGTATATATTACAAAAGTAAAGAAATGGTGTATTATTGGAAATGAATTAAGATTTACACACGTAAACCACTCCTAAAAACACCATAATTACCACTTTAACTATAAGTATATAAAATACTGATTATCTATAATATACTCACAGCAAAAACAATATATTTACAAACAAACATGACTATATAAGCAAATAAAATGCATACAAGTTATCAATAGCTTTATCAATAAGATGTAAAACTTTGGTTTATAATATATTATTGTAATAAAACAAGGGATAAATAATTATTCATACACATTTATATATGTAACATTCACTCTTGACCACCATCCTGTTTATATTTGTAATATTCACATTAATAAATCTGTAAAACTTATAAAACCTTCTATATTAAGAGCATTTACAGGTGTAATGTTACAAAATTAAATTATAATTATTTCCAAAAGTAAATTTCCTCTGTTTTATGATCCAGCTTGATCCTATGAATATTTTGTTTTCCTATTTTACAAGTCAATGTATTTTTCATGGTAAACCCATCCAAGTTTTAACCTATCTTCGCTTTATGGAATTCATGGATAGTGAGAATCATGGAAGGCACGATAAGAGAACAAAGTATAGATTCAAAATTTTAAAATAGCGTATGGAACTTACAAAAATAAATGGTAGCTTATTTGCTCACTTCATCTGCATTCTTTCACATCCCCATTCTTCTATTCATTTTACTCCGAAAAGGCAAAATACTACCATATTCATGTACTAACGGACATTCTCTTTAAAATACACGATTCTAAGAAGGCGAAAAATACTCTATCAATCTAGTAATAAGCGAGTTAATACTATTTTTCTCATCATCCATCTCTCATCATCTAGAAAAATAGAGAACAAAAGCATAACTTATAGCATTAAATGAGATAATAACAGAAGTATGAATGTAAAATATTATTCTCAATTGAGCCATCAACAGAATTTCTGCTGAGAGAAAGGATAAAAAGAATCCCGACACTTAAAAAATAAAAGCATCGGGATATCGGAATCTTACTTGACCCTGTTAATTAATGAAGAATTTTATATACAAGTTCGCGCAGCAAATCTCCATCTCCCAAAGATGGATTACCCACTCCTTTTGATTTTGCATCACAGTAACGAATCTCACCAATAATTTGCATTACCTTTACTCCGCTATATTTCCTCATAGCAACCATATAGTCTTTAGACTGCCATGATGATTTAAGCCCCAGCTGATTGGCTATACCCTGCTCTGACTTATCAGGAGCATAATATGCAAGCATTAAATTAGAGAAGAAATTAAATAACACAGACAAGGTCATCTGCAAAGGATTTGTTTTGGGATTCTCCTCAAAATATTTTATTATCTGATTAGCCTTGAAAACATCCTTTGCCACCAAAGCATTCCTAAGCTCAAAGTTATTATAATCCTTGCTTATGCCAATGTTACGTTCTATCTGTTCTGGAGTAATCCGCTTTTGTCCTCTTGGAAGTGTGATAATTAATTTTTCCAACTCTCCAGCCATACGGCTTAAATCTGCTCCAACAAATTCCGCCATCATTTCTGAAGCCTTAGGTTCTATTTCTACTGATCTACGTTTCAAGTAAGAAGATATAAACCCAGGAAGCTGGGCATCCTTAATCTTTTTCGATTCGAAAAGGACACCTACTTTCTCTATTTCAGCTGCCAATTTTTTTCTTCTATCCAATGTACCATGTTTATGGCATAACACCAGAATTGTAGAATCCAAAGGTTTTTGGAGATAATAAACAAGCTCTTCAATATTCTTTATATTTTGAGCCTCTTTTACTATTACAACTTGATATTTGGACATCATGGGATAACGCTTGGCTGCATTGATAACAGTCGCGATATCTGTATCAGCCCCATAAACAATAGTCTGATTGAATTCTTTTTCATTTTCATTTAACACCGTTTGTGCTATATACTCAGATATCCGGTCTATATAATAAGACTCTTCACCCATTAGATAATAAACAGGCTTATAGATACGGTTTTTCAGCTCACGGGCTATCTCTTCGTATGTTGTTTCTTTTGCCATACACAGTAAAATTACCAGTCAAATTTTAAGTGCTTGACCGTTTTCTTTTCCTCAATAATCATCTGTAATGAAGCAATACCAATCTCCACATGCTCCTCTACATATTGCTGCGTTACAATACTGTCGCTTTTCTCCGTCTTCACCCCTTCAGGAATCATCGGCTGGTCGGATACCAAAAGTAATGCTCCAGTAGGAATATGATTGTAAAAACCAGTAGTAAACAGCGTAGCCGTTTCCATATCCACACACATGGCACGCGTTTTAAGGAGATACTTTTTAAACTCTTCATCATGCTCCCATATACGGCGGTTGGTAGTATATACCGTTCCAGTCCAATAATCGCGGGCATGGTCGCGAATAGCCGACGAAACGGCACGCTGCAACATAAATGCAGGTAACGCAGGTACCTCAGGCGGATAATAATCATTGGATGTTCCTTCTCCACGAATGGCTGCAATGGGTAGAATCAGATCTCCCAACTTATTTTTCCTATCTATGCCCCCACATTTGCCTAAAAACAAACATGCTTTAGGCTGGATGGCCCCTAGCAAATCCATAATGATGGCAGCATTAGGACTTCCCATGCCAAAATTAATAATAGTGATTCCTTCCGCATGTGCCGAAGTCATATTGGCATCACGTCCTAATACCGGCACATTGAATTTGTCGGCAAAAAGTTCCACATATTTATTGAAATTGGTCAGAAGGATGTATTCTCCGAAATCATTCAAGCTTCTTTTTGTGTAGCGGGGAAGCCAGTTTGCTACAATTTCCTCTTTTGTTTTCATAATCTTTTGTATTTTTGTATCGGTTATTACCGAGTTACACTTATGCAAATTTACTAAATGTTATCATTAAACTTACCATCCTACGAAATTAAAATCGCGGAGCGAAATGGAAAAAATGTTATTTTCGATATGCTTCGCAAGAGATATGTCGCCCTTACTCCGGAAGAATGGGTAAGACAACATTTTGTTCATTATCTGACGGATTATAAAGGATATCCGAAGGGATTACTGGCCAACGAAATACAACTGGACTTAAACGGAACAAAAAAACGTTGTGATACTGTGCTCTACAACAAAGATCTAAGTGCCAAACTGATTGTGGAATACAAAGCTCCACATATAGAAATCACGCAAACAGTATTTGATCAGATAACCAGGTATAACATGGTCCTGAAAGTTGATTATCTGATTGTCAGCAACGGATTGAACCATTACTGCTGCCATATTGATTACAATACAAAAACATACCTTTTTCTACCGGAGATTCCCCATTATTCAGAACTGTAGATATAAAAACATTCTAAGCAACATCTTCTTACAAGATCTTGCTTAGAATGTGATGAAATTCTTTTTCCACAAAGAAAAAGATACTGCTTCAGGAGATATATTATCTCTTGACAGTTTCCAAATGCTGTTCAGCAATCACACCCGCCAATTCAGGGTCAATCATGATGCGACCACAATATTCACATACGATAATTTTCTTACGCATACGGATATCAAGCTGTTTCTGGGGCGGAATCTTGTTAAAACAACCACCACATGCATCACGCTGAACATATACAATTCCCAATCCATTTCGAGAATTCTTACGGATACGTTTAAATGCCTGCAACAGACGCGGTTCGATAGTTGTCTCCAATACTTTTGCTTTCTCTCTCAGCTTTTCTTCTTCCTGCTTGGTTTCAGAAACAATTTCTTCCAATTCGGATTTCTTCGCTTCCAAGTCCTTCTTTCTTTCATCCAAGTCTTGATTACTGTGCTCAATCTCCTCGCTCTTTGCTTTTTCCGCTGCAATATATTCCTTTATGCGTTTCTCGCAAAGTTCGATTTCCAATGACTGGAATTCAATCTCCTTTGTCAACACATCATATTCACGATTATTACGCACATTATCCTGCTGAGCTTTATATTTTTCAACAGAAGTCTTAGCTGTCTCGATTTCAATTTTCTTAGTTGCAATGTTTGATTTCAACTCCTCGATATCAGCTTTAATTTTCTCGATACGAGTGCTCAAACCGGCAACCTCATCTTCAAGGTCTTGAACTTCAAGAGGAAGTTCCCCTCTCAGAGTCTTAATTTTATCGATTTCAGACAACATGGTTTGCAACTGGTACAAAGCCTTCAGCTTTTCTTCCACTGTTAATTCGCTCGGGTCTTTCTTTGCTTCTCTAGCCATAGTTTTTCTTACAAATATTTAATAGGATTTGTATTTACCCGGGTTATCTGGACTTCCAGCTCCGGAAACATCTCCTGTATGATTGAATAAAATATTTCTTTTGTATACTGTTCACTCTCATAATGCCCCATTTCAGCTACCAGGATATCATTCTCATAATTGAAATAATCATGATATTTCACTTCACCTGTGATAAATACATCAGCATCGGCACTTACCGCTTTAGGCAATAAAAATGCTCCAGCTCCGCCACACAACGCTACTTTCTGTATCAGACGACCGGATAAACGAGTATGTCGCAGACAGCCCACTTCGAACGTTTTCTTGATGCGTTTCAAGAAATCCAGTTCGGCTTCAGGCTCTTCCAATTCTCCGACCACTCCCGAACCTACTTGTGTCCAGGTATTTTTCAACGGATAAAAATCAAAAGCCGGTTCTTCATAAGGATGTGTTGCCAATAATGCTTTTATCACCGCAGCCTTTTTAAAAGCCGGAAGAATCGTTTCTATACGCACCTCGGATTCCTTATGCAATTCGCCTATTTCTCCACAGAACGGACTGGCTCCTCTCTGCGCACGGAAAGTCCCCTCACCTTCCAAATTATAGCTGCATGAATCATAATTACCTATGCAACCACAACCGGCTTCAAATAAAGCTTTTCTTACTCTGTCAGCCTGTGCATCCGGCACAAAAGTTACAAACTTCAATAAATATTCTTCTTTCGGGTCTAATATGCGTACATTCTTGAGGCCTATCTTTTCAGCTATTTTATAATTGACACCTCCGGGAGCATTATCCAGATTGGTATGTGCCGAATAAATGACAATATCATTTTTAATGGCTTTCAACACACACCGTTCAATGTAATCCCGACCAATAATAGATTTATAACCTTTAAATATAAGTGGATGATGCGATATAATCAGGTTGTATCCCAACATGACAGCTTCATCCACAACAGCTTCAGTAACGTCCAGACACAACAAAGCCCCTGTTGCTTCCGCTTCTGTCAGTCCAACTTGCAATCCGGCATTATCAAATCCGTCTTGCAAAGGCAGAGGCGCGAACCTTTCAAGGGCACTTACTATTTCCTTAATTTTCATTCGTTCGCGAAAATTTGATTGCAAAGATAATCAATCCATTTGAATTTAAAAAGCAACCCAGCTATTTTTTATACTTTCCCCACTTTATCATTTTATTTTTCAAAGCATAACGCTCGTCAACAACACGGTCTGTCGGGAAAAAAGTAAGATGAATACGCCATCCGCCCGAATGAAACGTAAATTTGCGGGCTGATATTCCTGTTTCTATCAGAGCTAGTTTATCAATGATAAATGCTTTAATATCTACGGGAAATTCCTCTCCTTCATACATTATATCCGCAGTGACAAAGAAACCGGGAGTTGATAATTCTGCTATATATTTCCAAATTTGCTCATTCATATTTTTCTATTTTATTGAAAGAAATATATAATGTATACAAAGCAAGGAAAGACCCTACTTCCGTTTGGTATCCTTATGAACCCGTAACAACCGGCCATAACTGTCGAATGATTTCCGTGAGGCCAGAAAAATGGTCATCATTAGTGAAAGCATGGATGCCACCACAGTGATAACTACAATCATAATCTGATATTTGATAGCCACATGTGGCGAACTTCCTCCCAATATCTGCCCAATCATAGTTCCCGGCAATGCAACAAGCCCTGTTACTGCCATATTGGCAATGCCCGGGCTGAACGCTTTAATAAGAGCCTGACGCACAAATGGAGCTATCGCCTCATTACGGGTAGCGCCATTCCCCAACAGAAAATAATAAAGTTGCTGTTCCCTACGCAATCCGGCATAGTAAGTATTTAATCCTATCACATTCACTCCCAACATATTCCCCATGATTATACCAAAAACCGGAATAAAATACTGGGCGCTGAAGATGTTATCCAACTTTAATACAAAACCAAGAAAATAAAGTCCGACGAGCACCACTGTTACAAAAAAAGCGATAGAGATTGGAATCATCAAAATTCCACGTTTTAACCGCGTACGCGTCAAAGCCGTTTCAGCAGCCACCCCAACCATGATGATCACCCATAGAAAATTGATAAACGGATTGTTCCATTCAAACAGAAAACGAAGATAAGCCCCAATCAAAAACAACTGTATAATCATACGTACCGTGCCTATCAGAACCGGTTTAAGCAAGCCCGTCTTGAAATGCCATAAAAAATAAACCGGAATAAGCATCAGCAGCAATCCTATTCCCAAACTGCCATAGTCTATATCAATTGTTCCCATCAGTCAGATTATAAAGTAAATACCTTGTCGCATCCGGCGGCAAACTGTTTGTCATGCGAAACAGACAAGATAGTCATTCCTTTACTGCACAAGGATTTAAAGAAGTTAATCACCCGTAAGCACGATTCCGGATCAAGTGCCGAAGTCGGTTCGTCCACTACCAGTAAAGGTTTGTCAAGCAAGGCTGTCACTGCCAACATGATACGCTGACGCTGACCACCCGACACTTCATTTACCCGTTTATCATAAAGTTTCTCTTCCAATCCTAATGATACGAAATAATCCATCAGCCGCTCTTTGCTGAATCCCGCCTCACGGTTTGCCTTCAGTTCAAAAGGTATCCGCACCATTTCACTGACCCATTCCGAAGGAAGAGCCAACTCCTGGGGAATCCATGCTATTTTCTTTCGGATATGATCCGCCGTTCTAGGTGCCAGCAGTGTGCCGTCCACCTTTATTGTCCCTTCACTTAAAGGTACAAAGCCCAAAACAGCTTTCAGCAATGAAGATTTTCCACTGCCGGAACCACCACAAATACATACGCTTTCTCCGTAATGAACTTGCAGGTCGAGTCCTCTGAAAAGAGTCAGGTTGCCAAAACTGATAGATATATTTTCTATATTAATCATCACATAAAAACAAAAAGAGTCGGGAGCATTCACTGCTGCCGACTCCACATAATGTATTAAAATAAAATAAATGTGTCGAAGTTTAATATGCTCTCGCAAAGAGAACACGGCGAGCAGATGGTTTTCCGGTTACCATACACTTGCCCGGAGTCAGGCTCTCTTCATCAGCATCAAAAGGAAGACAACGAATTGTTGCCTTGGTTTCCTCTTTAATCCGGTCTTCCGTTTCCGGGGTTCCATCCCAATGAGCCAGAATAAAGCCGCCTTTCTCTATTTGTTCCTTGAAATCATCGTATGAATCCACTTTCACGATATGTTCGTTACGATAGTTCAATGCCTTCTGATAAATATTGTTCTGGATATCCTCCAACAATTGTTGTACATATTCTTCGATTCCGTCGCAAGAACGAGTTTCTTTCTCCAATGTATCACGACGCATCACTTCCATTGTATTGTTTTCAAGATCACGACCACCCATTACCAAGCGAACAGGCACACCTTTCAGTTCGTAATCTGCAAACTTGAATCCCGGACGCTTATTGTCTGCATTATCATATTTCACAGAGATACCCATTGCTTTCAACTTATTGACAATGCCTTCTACTTTTGCATCAATCTTCTTCAGCATTTCATCATTCTTATAAATAGGAACGATAACTACCTGAATAGGAGC
The DNA here is from genome assembly GCA_019414725.1 of Bacteroides sp. Taxonomy (GTDB): domain Bacteria; phylum Bacteroidota; class Bacteroidia; order Bacteroidales; family Bacteroidaceae; genus Phocaeicola. The sequence goes on along the minus strand of DXLM01000027.1, from coordinate 22,291 downwards.
CAAATGCGGTGGCAACACCAATCCGTTATCATCAGAGTGAGTCATTATCAAAGCACCCATCAGGCGGGTAGATACTCCCCAGGAAGTAGCCCAAACATAATCCAGTTTATTGTTTTTGTCAACAAACTGTACATTGAACGCTTTTGCGAAATTCTGTCCCAAGAAGTGAGAAGTACCACATTGCAATGCCTTTCCATCCTGCATCAAGCCTTCGATGGTGTAAGTATCCAATGCACCGGCGAAACGTTCATTAGCCGATTTTACCCCTTTGATTACCGGAACAGCCATATACTTCTCAGCGAAGTCACCATACACATGCAACATTTTCTGTGCTTCCGCTTCTGCTTCCTCGCGGGTCGCATGAGCCGTATGTCCTTCCTGCCACAAGAACTCCGCAGTACGCAGGAACAAACGGGTACGCATCTCCCACCGCATAACATTTGCCCATTGGTTACACAAGATAGGCAAGTCACGATAGGAATTAATCCAGTTCTTATATGTACTCCAAATGATTGTCTCAGATGTAGGGCGGATAATCAATTCTTCTTCCAGTTTGGCAGCCGGATCTACGATAACACCCGAACCGTCCTCTGCATTCTTCAGACGGTAGTGAGTAACTACAGCACACTCTTTGGCAAATCCTTCTACGTGCTCAGCTTCACGGCTAAGGTAAGATTTCGGGATAAGCAACGGGAAATAAGCGTTCACGTGGCCGGTTTCCTTAAACATATCGTCCAACTGACGCTGCATTTTCTCCCAAATGGCGTATCCGTAAGGCTTGATAACCATACATCCACGCACAGGTGATTGTTCAGCCAAATCGGCCTTCACCACCAAGTCATTATACCACTGAGAATAATTCTCGCTTCTTTTGGTAAGTTCTTTCAATTCTACTGCCATTGCTATATCGTTATTTTTGTTTTTCCTTTTTAAGAGTTTGCAAAATTAGTAAAAAAGCATGGGAAAGTACCAATGATTTAGCAAAAATATAGGATCAAAAAGTATAAAAATAACTTATTGATAACGATAATACCACCAATAGGTATCACCATATTCCCGCCGCATATGGTTTTTCTCTTCCACCGGTGATGAAAATTCCTTCTGACGGTTAAGAAACTCATCCAAACGCCGCACCATCAGCGTGTCTTTGACTTCTCTTCCATATCCAGGATGAGTCCGTTTGTAAAGCACCAATGCCTCACGATAATAACGCGGCAATGTATCTTGCTCGAAACAATACATATCAACCGCCGATACAAATTTGTCCAATTTCTTATCCAGCAGCAATGCACTCATATAATAATTCAAAGCGGTATGTCTACCTATTTCATCACGACAGATACGAGCCAAAAAGTCTACTGTCTTTTCTGCAACATGTGGTCTTGCACCAAGATAAGCATACAAACTATCGGCATTCAAGCGCAAAGTTTCCTGAGAATGAGGCGCAAACAAAAGCCCTTCCGCACCATAATATTGAGGATATTCAAACAAATGCTCCCCCATGGTACCTTCCAAAGACATAGCATAGGCTCTAAGCACTGCCAATGTACGGGTTGTTTCCAAAGACTTTGCTCCTACCATCCGTGCAGCTTCATAATGATGATTACGGATAGCCTGCTCCACAGCCAGTTCATGATGAAAATTCACATTCGTATTTCCTATACCTACCGTCATCAGGCATAAAAGTGTCAAAATAGCTAAGTTAGAGTTTATTAAGCCCAATATGGACCCCTCTTGATTCAGCCAGGAACGAAACACACGCCGTAAAGTATAGACCACACCTATATATATAAGCAAAAGCAACGGCAGCAGCCAAAACCATTTATCTCCTATGTTTCCTCCGTGGAAAATAGTCCGGTCCACATCCGTCAGCACTCCCAGCAACAGACAAGACGGGAAATAAGAAAGTGTCCGTACAGGCCCCTTTAATCCCATCAATCCATTGATTCCCCAACGGAATACCAATAAAACCACTGTAATGATAATAGCTCCCACCAACGGAGAATAATGTGTCTTTCCTTGTGACAATGAATAATGCAATGCACCTACTACATCTTTCTGAAGCACAAAAAGATAGACAATACTAAAAATAGAGAAAAGAAGACCGCACGCAACCGTGAGGATGCGGGCGGCTCTTTTATAGGATAAGCTGTTGTTGCTGCTCATAAATTACTCTTTCACTTTTTTCAATACCACAGCCGAACGGGCAGGCAGATACAGTTTCAGCCATTCCTTTTTATCCTTCTTATAAAGAGGGTCGAAATTAGTGAAATGACGTATACTGTCATCAGCCAGACCATTGCCTCCGAAAGCTGTCGCATCCGTATTCAGTACCACATCATACGCCCCGACAGGCACTAGGAAACCATAGTCTGTAAATGACTTGGTAGGATTGAAATTAAATACAAAAATCAAATTCTTACGCCGGTAAGCCAACACTTGGTCACCGTCGTTATGCCATACTTCAATCACTGGAGTTTCCTGAATATTTTTCACACTCTCAATGAGGTGGACCATAGCTGAATCAAAATCGCCCAAGTAATGGTAACACAGGTTCTTATTATCAAAAAGCCCCCACTGACGACGGGCATATTTATGCGACCATCCGTTACCTTCACGCGGGAAATCAATCCATTCGGGATGCCCGAATTCATTACCCATAAAGTTCAAATATCCTCCATTGATGGTAGAGGCAGTAAGCAAACGAATCATCTTATGCAATGCGATGCCGCGATGCACTGTATAATTTTCATCCCCTTTCTGGAAATGCCAATACATGTCAGCATCTATCAGACGGAAAATTATAGTCTTATCGCCCACCAATGCCTGGTCATGGCTTTCGGCATACGAAATAGTCTTCTCGTCCTTACGTCTGTTGGTCACTTCCCAGAACATGCTGCTCGGTTTCCAGTCTTCATCAATCTTCTCCTTGATTGTTTTAATCCAATAATCCGGAATATTCATGGCCATACGGTAATCAAACCCATATCCACCATCTTGAATCGGTGCTGCCAACCCGGGCATACCCGAAACTTCTTCCGCAATGGTAATCGCTTTGGAATTTACCTGATGAATCAACTTGTTGGCCAATGTCAAATAACAAATCGCATTATCATCCTGATTCCCGTTAAAGTAATCCCCATAATTACAGAACGCCTCTCCCAAGCCGTGGCTATAATACAACATCGATGTCACACCGTCAAAACGAAAACCGTCAAAACGGAACTCATCCATCCAATACTTACAATTGGACAGCAAGAAATGAATCACCTCATTCTTACCATAATCAAAGCATAAGGAATCCCATGCCGGATGTTCACGCCGCCCGCCCGGATAGAAGTATTGATTAGGATCACCGGCAAAATTGCCAAGTCCCTCCACTTCATTCTTCACGGCATGAGAGTGAACAATATCCATAATGACGGCAATTCCCATTCTATGTGCCGTATCAATCAATTCCTTCAATTCATCCGGTGTACCGAAACGGGATGACGGAGCAAAGAAACTGGAAACATGATACCCGAAACTCCCATAATAAGGATGCTCCTGAATAGCCATAATCTGAATACAGTTATATCCGGCTTCCGCTATACGCGGCAATATTTTCTCACGGAACTCATTATAAGTCCCTACCCTTTCTTCTTCCTGAGCCATACCGATATGACATTCATAAATCATCAAAGGATCAGTCTTTGCACGGAACACCTTCTTTCTGAACCGGTAAGGATTCTCCGGTTCCCAGACCTGTGCACTGAATATCTTTGTCTGCTCATCCTGTACCACACGGTTGGCCCATGCCGGTATGCGTTCTCCTTCACCGCCATTCCAACGGACTTTCAGTTTATACAAATCACCATGCTTTATAGCACCGCTTTGTAATTCCACCTCCCATACACCAGGAGAGTTCTTTACATGGTACATCCTATAATCGCCATGTTCTTTCCAGTCGTTGAAATCTCCGATAAGATAAATTTCCTTCGCATTCGGAGCCCATTCACGGAACACCCACCCTCTTCTGGTACGATGCAAGCCGAAATATAAATATCCGGTGGCAAAGTCCGATAAAGTTCCTTTGCCTCCGGTCAGTTCCAATTCTTTGTCTAGTGCATGCTGATGGCGTCCTTCAATCGCTGCCGAATACGGTTCCAGCCAAGGATCACTTTCTATTATGCCTAATTTAGGAGTGGTATTTTCCATAATATGATTACTTGTTAGTTATTCTCTTTCAAACCAAAACTTTAACGATCACTTTTTTCACACCGTCAGGAGACACTCCCGGAGCGTGAGCATCCTGTGGAAAAAAGATGGCAAACATTCCCGGCTTTACAGGAATATAGCTTTCGGCAAGTCCCGGATAGAACGAGATATCCTTATCTGCGTCATAGTCTGCTTCGGGAAGATCTTCACGGGCCGTATAACCCATCACTTCCACCCCTGACAGAGGAATCTGTATATCAATAAACTGATTATGAGTTTCTAATTTTGCTTCTTCTTTAGTTTTAGGCTTGGTCTGAGAAAAGTTTACTACCAGATCATCACCCTGTAATTTTACTTTTCCTAATTCCTGAGCGTTCAAGTCTGTAGTCTTCAGATATTCCATTGCTTTAGCGAACAAAGGATTCAATGAAGCGTACTTTTCTAAGTTTTCTAATCTGTCTACTACCATAATTATTTCATTTTAATGGTTAAAATATTGCTTTTATCATTCAAAGTCGTCTATTGTGAAATTTGTAAAATCAGCAAAACGCTTCAGTTGCTTGAAAACATCCTCTACTTTGTCCAACAGGTCAGGGGCAAGGAAAAACGCATCAGGCACCATATAAGCACAGGTATAATCCTTACATTTTAAATAATCAATATATTCAAAATCTTTCGGAAATCCTTTGGGAGCCGTTTTTAAGTGATTTTCTCCGATAACAGGAAAGTATTGCTTGAACGCAGGATCTTCCACAATTTCCCTGTATTCGTCTATGTTGTCATAAACGGACTGGCGGACAGCTTTCAGCACTTTAGGTTCCAGGCACCAGCTTCCACCAGCAAGCATACAGTTATCAGGCTCTATATGAACATAATATCCACAATGTTCCGATTTCTTTCCACGAGCGTTGATATAGCCGCCCAAGTGTATCTTATAAGGAGTCTTATCACTGGAAAAACGCGTGTCGCGATAAATTCGGTATGTACAGTCCTTGGCTTGAATACCGACAATACTTTCGTCAAACAACGAAATGCGGGCGATGATTGCTGTCAGTAATTCCTCAAACTCTTTTTGAGCTTTCAGATATTCATCCTTATGCCCCTGAAACCACTCCCGGTTATTGTTTGCGGCCAGGTCTTTTAAAAATTGAAAGATAACAGATACATCCATGTTACATTATGTTCATGTGTTCACTTGACAAACTTACAAAATATATTTGTAACGAACTAGAAAAAAGCGAAGTATTTATTTTTTTCCCAAGACCTTGAGAAACTCATCATGCAACTTTCCATTAGTAGCCAACACTTCACGACCGGAATAAAAGTCTCCCCCTCCGCTGTAATCTGTCACTTTTCCACCGGCATTCATCAAGATTATCGAACCGGCAGCAATATCCCACGGTCCCAGCAGCCCTTCTATACGGGCTTCAAAGCGACCGGCAGCTACATAGCAAAGTTCTGCCGCAGCAGCTCCTTGCAGGCGCATGCCTCCCACATTTCCATATAACTCGTGCACGATATGCTCCGCCAAAGGCTTATACTTTTGCGAATCGTATGGAAAGCCTAACGCCACAAACGCTTCGTCCATATCAGAAACATCTGATACATGTATTTCTTTGTTGTTCAGATAAGAAGGCGCTCCTTTATAAGTCCAGTAAAGTTCATCGCGGCATACCTCATACACCACCCCAACCAGCAGTTCTTCTTTATTGCGAAGGGCGATACTCACACAATAAGGAGCATTATTATGGATAAAATTGGTGGTTCCGTCCAGCGGATCTACCAGCCAGCAATAGTTTTCCGTAGTCAGGCTGCCCGAACCTTCTTCGGCAATGAATCCTGCTTCGGGAAGCAATTCCCGAAGTTGGGCCACAATACGGCGTTCCGATTCCTTATCTACATACGACACATAGTCGTGAGCATTTTTCTTCTCTACCTTGCTACGGTCAAAACCGCTACGCTCATTACGAAGAAAAGCACCCGCCCGGAGTGCTATTTCACGTACATTCAACGTTATCTTCTCTAAATCCAACATTATATTCTTATTTTTGTTCCGCATCCAGCGTTCCAAACTTATAAACACCTTTACGGATTACATTTCCATTCTTGTCAGTCTCCACAAAAGCGCCGTGTTTCTTCCCTTGTTTGAAAAATCCGTCATAGCGTACTCCGTTCTTATCTTCAAGCACACCTTTGCCGTCTTCCTTTCCTTTTACGAAATGCCCCTTATATTTGGTTCCGTCAGCCGTGCGCAGAGTGCCTTCACCGTCGGCCATGTTGTTTTTCCATTCACCTTCATAGTCATCGCCGTTCGCCCAAATATAGTGTCCTTTACCGCTGCGCTGGTTATTCACCCACTGCCCTTCATACACAGCACCGTTGGCCCATGTAAAGGTTCCGGTCCCATGCTGCTCGCCGTTCTTGAACTGCCCTACATACTTGTCGCCATTCTTATGTATATAAATACCCTGCCCGGTACGTTCACCGTTCACGTAGTCACCTTCGTAACGGTCACCGCTATGAAAGTAATAAATGCCTTTACCGTGCTGCACGTCATCCTTCCAGTCACCCACATACTTGTCACCGTTGACATAGTAAAACGTCCCCTTTCCGTCACGTGCGTCATCTTTCCACTCGCCTTCATATTTTGACTGGTCGGGCCATACCATAACACCCTGTCCGTTTTTCTTGTCTTCTTTCCATTCGCCCTCATATTTGGCTCCTGCTTTCCAGGTATAAGTACCCTTTCCGCTACGTTTGTCCTGAAACCAGTTACCTATATAAACATCTCCGTTATAATAATACATAGTGCCTTCACCCTGCTGATAGTCGGCAAACCACATACCCTCATACCGGTTGTTATTCATAAAATAATAGGTTCCGCTGCCGTGTTGCTGGTCCTGGAACCATTGCCCCACATACTTTTCTCCATCGTGAAACGTATATGTCCCGTTCCCCTCGCGTTTACCTTTTATATATTCCCCTTCGTAGGTATTTCCGTTCTTGTAGATTGTTTTTCCTTTACCGTTTGGTTTTCTGCCTTTCAGTTCTCCGGTATATTCGCCCCCGTCTTTAAAAGTATAATTCCCGATCTTTATCTGAGCGGTGGCCAATGTACTGACCGATGCCAAAAGCAATAATATATATACGTATTTCTTCATTGGTTCGTTACTTATAATAGATAAGATTTATGCCAAAGATACGATTTTCTATCTTTGGACATGATAGGTTATTACACTTTTTTACCCGCAATGACCTCTATTAAGTTTTCTTTGCAGAAATACTTTTGAGCCAATATGCGTATTTCTTCTCTGGTGATTCCCCGGATGGCATCCAGCGAACGGATAAAGAAGCGTTCGTCCAGCCCTGCCGTTTCTATATAAATCCAGGCATCAGACAAAGAAAAAGGTCCCTCGTACGACCGGCATAAATCGCCCAGCATATAGTTCTTCACCATTTCCAATTCTTCTTGAGGAACGAGATCATTACACAATTTGTCCATCTCCCGATAAACTTCTGTTATGATAGAATCCACATATTCATTGGCCGCCTCGGTACTGACAGTCAGTATTCCCGTTTCCGGATAGGACACAATGCCTGCGCCGATACCGTATGTATATCCCTTGTCTTCACGGATATTGGACATCAGACGGCTCCCGAAATACCCTCCGAACAAAGTGACCATGACACGTGCCTTCAAAAAGTCCGGATGATGACGGTCCATTACGAAACATCCCATTTTCAAGGAACTTTGAAGTGCATCCTCACGTTCTATAAAGATACGCTTTTCTTTGGTGGTAACCGGAGGAACAAGCATTGTCTTTGCTTTTTCCGTCACTTCCCCCCATTGTCCACTTCCCAAGTTATCTTCTATACAACGGATAATTTCCGATGTGACCTTTCCCGAAATATATACCGAACAATTGCCCGAATGATAATATTTCCGATAAAACGAACGGAGCACCTCCGGGGTAATCCGGTCATAATCCTCCGCTACCGCATAGCGCCCGAAAGGATGCTCCGGACCGAACAAGGCTGTATTCAGCTGCTTTCGGGCAATCATTTCCACCCGGGTGCTGTTCACCAGGAATTGCTGTTTGTTCGTATCGGCCACCACGGAAAGTTCCTTTGCCGGAAACGTAGGAGCCTTTATCATCTCGGATATGACGGCCAGCGTGCGGGCAAAATATTTATTCAGAGAGTAAAGTGTTATGAATCCATAGTTCACGGAAGAAGATAACTCCAGCCAGGCTCCATAATAATCCAATCGCTCCGCAATCTGTGAAGACGTTAAATTCCCAGCTCCCTCACGCAGCATCCTGTTGGCAAACATAGCCTGCAACGGCTGTTCCTGATTCCATTGTCCGCCTCCTATCAGAAGATCGAAACGTACAACATCCTCGGTTCCCGCATGAATGATATTCAAAGGCATCCCGTTCTTCATCGTCCTCCTGTCGGGACGGGTTATACTGAATTCGCTTAGTTGGCGGATTGGCGGTGGGGTGGTTCTGTCCAGCATTTACTCCCCCTCCCTTTGTTTTAAAAATGCTTCGGCACGTGCCAGATCCTGAGGCGTATCAATGCCTATTGTCTCCACTTCACTGATTCCCACCTTAATAGTATAACCATTTTCCAGCCAACGAAGCTGCTCCAACGATTCAGCCAGCTCCAGCGAAGATTGTGGAAGCGAAGTTATTTCTTTCAGTACATCGGCCCGATAAGCATACAGACCGATATGTTTATAGTAAGTATGCCCTTTCAGCCAGCCTTCCTTCTCCACATTACGCTGGAAAGGAATGATGGAACGGCTGAAATACAAAGCATTCATATTCTTACCGACTACTACTTTGGGAGAGTTTACATTTTCCAAGGCTTCAAGCCCGTCATCCGGGATGAAAGGTTTCACTAAAGTCGCAATCTGTGTGGCAGGATCTTCAAAGCAAGCTTTCACGGCTTCAAGCTGTGATTTTTGAATAAAAGGTTCATCACCCTGGATATTTACAACCACATCATATCCTCGTCCTACTTTGGTATACGCTTCATAGCAACGGTCTGTGCCGCTTTTATGGTGAACGGAGGTCATGACCACTTTTCCGCCAAAAGCTTTTACGGCGGATTCAATGCGTTCATCGTCCGTCGCTACATATGCTTCATCCAATATGCCGGACACTTGTTCATAGACTCTCTGAATCACAGGCTTGCCTCCCAAGACGGCCAGAGGTTTGGCAGGAAAACGTGTAGAGGCATATCTTGCAGGAATAATTCCAATAAATTTCATGGTAGCATTTCTTTTATATATTCATGCAAAAGTAACAAAAACATTTCATACATTTGCACCATTAATGCAATAAATGTTATGGACGAACACCATTGTTTGCTTTGTATGGGCTCTAATACCAACCGTTACGCGCAACTCTCGGTTGCACGGGAAGCATTGCGCACCACGTTTCCCGACATTCATTTCGGCGAGATGATGGAAACGGAAGCTGTTGGCAGCGGCTTTCACTCCCCTTTCAGCAATCAACTGGCAAAATTCAGCACTACGCTTTCACCCGATTCTGTTCGTGATTTGTTTAAAGAATTGGAACGACGCAGCGGACGGATTCCCGAAGACAAGGCTCAAGGGGTGGTAAAACTGGATATTGACTTGCTGGTCTTTGACAATAAGATATTGAAACCGGAAGATATGGAAAGAGAATATATCCGCCGTGGAATGTCTGTGCTCTTTTAGAGCTTATACCTTATTATATACTAATCATTATCACCTTGTGATACCCCGCCTCCATCCCCCCCCTATGGCAAACGATAGTGTTACTGAGAGACCCAACCTGACAGGTGGGAAAACAGCTAAGTATTTTCATTGGCAGACCTAAGGCTTTCTACCAAGAAGGCTAAGGCTTTCCGGCCGTTCTATTTCTATCTCCATAGGCTTTGGAGTTATCTCCATAACCTTTGGAGTTATCTCCGCAGCCTTTGGAGTTAACTCCAAAGCCTATGGAGATAGAACACAACAGAAAGAAAAGCCTTAACCTGCCTCAAAAAAGAGATTAGCTTTCCTTGAAAAAAACATTTCATAAGAACAGAAAGCACATTTTTTTATCTCATCTGTTTGTTGTTTCCAATGATTCCTTATACATTTGCGTTTACTAACAATCCTGTTAAACAAAAATGATAATATGAAAGAAGAAACGAGCAATACAGAACAATCCATACTAAAAGCTGCTGAAAAAGAATTCCTTAAGAAAGGATTCTCCGGAAGCAAAACAACAGAAATAGCTAAGGAGGCTGGTGTAACCCATGCCATGCTGCATTATTATTTCCGTACAAAAGAGAATCTGTTCAACAAAGTATTTGAAGAAAAAGCCAGGCAACTGGCCGATACATTTCTTTCTCGTGTAGATGAGTCACTGCCTTTTTTGGAGAAAATAAAATGTTTCATTGAAGCACACTTCGACCTTTTGACTGCTAATCCCGAACTACCTTTATTTATATACAGGGAGATTCTGACCAATGAATGCGGAAAAGAAATTTGCCGTAAAACCTTGTTCCCTAATTTCCGGTTAGCAATCAGTCTGCTCGACCGGTCACTGCAAGAGGAAATAAAGAAGGGCACAATACGCCCCGTCAAGGCGGAAGATTTAATGGTCAGCGCCATTTCACTCAATATCTTTGTCTTTGTGGCAAACCCACTGATACAATTGTTTGTAGAAGAAAAAGGTGAAGAATATCATCAATATATGGAACGCAGAAAACAAGAAAATGTAGAAATCATATTAAGCAGATTAAGAATATGAAAAGGTTATTCATTCTCACAACCTTTCTTCTCGGCATCAGTCCCATTTGTTTGAATGCACAGGAACTCACGCTGGAAGAGTGTCAGCAGCAAGCCCAGGCGCATTATCCGCTGATTAAACGGTACGGACTGATTGAAAAGACGAAAGAATACAACATCTCTAACGCCGGCAAGGGTTATCTGCCACAGGTTTCATTGTCCGCCAAAGCCAGTTATCAATCGGATGTAACGGAAATACCCGTTGACCTGCCCGGAATTGATATTCGCGGCATACGCAAGGATCAATACCAAGCTATGTTGCAACTGGACCAAGTGGTATGGGACGGTGGTAACATCCGGGCACGGAAAGAGGTAACCCGTGCCACATCCGAAGTAGACAAACAGAAACTGGAAGTGGACATGTATGCCATCAACGAACGGGTAAACCAACTTTTTTTTGGCATCCTGTTATTGAAAGAGCAATTGAAGCAAAACCAGCTTATGCAGGAAGAATTACAAAGGAATTATGACAATGTTGCAGCATATGTAAAGAATGGCATTGCCAATCAAGCCGATTTGGATGCTGTAAAAGTGGAACAATTGAACAACATACAGCAACGTCATACTCTGGAAGCCACCTATCGTGCTTACGGCGAGATGTTGAAGATCATGATTAACCACCCTACTCCTTTAACCGAAAACACACTAAAGAAACCAGATGTAAATGCCTTATTATATAAAGGAGAAGCCTATTCTACAGAATTCATCCGACGTCCGGAACTTAACTTGTTCGCGGCACAGAACCAGCAACTGGAGGCGCAACGTAAACAACTTACCGCCAAGAACCTCCCCCGATTAGACTTATTCGTGCAAGGCGCATACGGCAACCCGGGACTGAATATGCTGAAAAATGAATTTTCGGCCTATTACGTAGCAGGCGTACGCCTTTCCTGGAACTTCGGCAACCTATATACTCGTAAGAATGAATCTCGCCAATTAATACTGAATCAACAGGATGTGAACGTACAGAAAGAAACGTTCTTGTTTAACACTCATCTGGAAATCACTCAAAACAACAGTGAAATTAAGAAACTGACGGAACTGATGAAGAACGATGAGGAGATTATCACCCTACGTAACAACATTAAAAAATCAGCCCAAGCAAAAGTTGCCAACGGAACACTGACCGTTACAGAAATGTTACGTGAAGTAACAGCCGAGAACATTGCCATGCAGGATAAAATCCTGCATGAAATTCAGTTATTGTCAGCCATTTACGAATTAAAATATACAACAAACCAATATGAGAACAAATAAATATATCTTACTTGCCGCCACTCTGCTCGGTTTATCCTCTTGCGGAAACAAGAGAGGCGACTATGATGCATCAGGTACATTTGAAGCTACCGAAGTAATTGTATCCTCCGAAGCCAATGGCAAGATCATGCAATTCAACATAGAAGAAGGACAGTTATTAAAGGCCGGGGAAGAAGTGGGGTGCATAGATACCTTACAACTCTATTTGAAAAAGATGCAGTTACTGGCCAGCGGTAAAGCGATAGCCAGCAAAAGCACGGACATCAATAAACAGATAGCTGCCACAAAAGAACAAATCGGCAAAGCCGAATATGAAAGAAAACGCACAGAAAACTTGCTGAAGGAAAATGCCGCCACCCAAAAACAAATAGATGATATTGACTCCCAGATTGCCGTTCTGAAAAAACAGTTGGAAGCACAGATCTCTACGCTTCAGCGCGGCAATGCCAGTATCACAGAAGAAAGCTCGGCCTACGAAATACAAGTAGCCCAACTGGATGACCAGCTTCGCAAATGTCACATTACCAGTCCGATTTGCGGAACAGTACTGGCCAAATATGCCGAAGCCGGGGAACTGGCCACGCAAGGAAAACCTTTATTTAAAGTGGCGGATGTACAACATCTTTTTTTACGCGCCTATATCACCGCCGATCAATTATCCCAACTGAAATTAGGAGATAAAGTAAAAGTGTTTTCTGATTTAGGGAAAGATGACCGCCGGGAATACGAAGGGACAATCACCTGGATTTCAGACAAATCGGAATTCACCCCTAAAACAATCCAGACACGTGACGAACGCGCCAATCTGGTATACGCCACAAAGATAGCAGTAAAGAATGACGGATACATCAAGATAGGCATGTACGGAGAAATGAAGAAATAAATAGGACAATGGATTATATCGTTTCTGTCAAAGGAGTTAGCAAAAGCTACGGTGAAGTTCAAGCCCTGAAAGATGTATGCTTTGAGGTGAAACCGGGAGAAATCTTCGGGCTTATCGGACCGGACGGTGCAGGAAAGACTACTCTTTTCCGCATTCTCACCACATTGGTGCTAGCCGATGAAGGAAAAGCGGAAGTCTGCGGGCAGGATGTGGTGAAGAATTACAAAGAGATACGCCGGCAGGCAGGATATATGCCGGGACGTTTTTCCTTATACCAGGATTTGTCCGTAGAAGAGAATCTCACTTTCTTTGCCACGCTTTTCAATACCACTATCCGGGAGAACTACGCATTGGTAAAGGATATCTACCAACAAATAGAACCTTTCAAACACCGGCGTGCCGGAAAACTATCCGGCGGCATGAAACAAAAGCTGGCTCTGAGTTGCGCATTGATTCACAGGCCTTCCATACTGTTCTTGGACGAACCTACCACCGGTGTGGACCCTGTATCCAGAAAGGAGTTCTGGGACATGCTGCTGAAATTGAAACAAGAAGGTCTTACCATCATTGCGGCAACGCCTTACCTGAACGAGATGAAATGCTGTGACCGTATTGCATTTATCCGTGAAGGAAAGATTCAAGGCATTGACACTCCGGACCGTATTCTTCAACAGTTCAGTTCGATCCTTTCTCCTGAAGGGCTGTCTTTTAATGAGCCGCAAGTCACCGGGCGATACGCCATAGAAGTAGAAGGCTTGACCAAACAATTCGGCAATTTCACGGCAGTGGACCATATCTCATTCAAAGTGAGACAGGGAGAGATTTTTGGTTTCCTAGGTGCTAATGGCGCTGGAAAAACAACAGCCATGCGCATGTTATGCGGTTTATCACAACCTACCGGGGGAAAAGGTACAGTAGCGGGCTTTGACATAGCCACGCAATACGAGCAGGTTAAAAAGAAGATCGGATATATGAGCCAGAAGTTCTCACTGTATGAAGATTTAAAAGTATGGGAGAACATCCGGCTATATGCAGGGATTTATGGAATGAGCGACAAGGAGATCGCTGAAAAAACAGACAAGGTGCTGGAACAATTAGGGCTCTTGAATGAGAAAAACACATTGGTCCGGTCACTTCCCCTGGGATGGAAACAAAAGCTGGCTTTCTCGGTAGCTATTTTCCATGAGCCGAAGATCGTTTTTCTGGATGAACCGACAGGAGGGGTAGACCCTGCCACACGCCGGCAGTTCTGGGAATTGATTTATCAGGCGGCAGAACGGGGAATCACCGTCTTCGTTACCACCCACTATATGGATGAAGCGGAATACTGTAACCGGATTTCAATGATGGTGGATGGAAAAATCGAGGCGCTGGACACCCCACAACGGTTAAAAGAACGGTTCCATGCCCAAGACATGGATGAAGTATTCAGACAATTGGCACGCAAGGCCGTAAGAAGTTGAAAAAGAGATAAAGAAAAAGAGAATGAAACAATTTATATCATTTGTGCGAAAAGAATTCTATCACATTTTCCGGGACCTCCGGACGATGCTGATATTATTAGGTATGCCTGTCGTACAAATTATTCTTTTCGGTTTTGCCATCACCACCGAAGTAAAGAATGTAAAAGTAGCTGTGCTGGATTTCTCAAAAGATGTATCCACCCGGCAAATCATCGACAAACTGGATGCCAGTGACTATTTCAATGTCAACAAGATACTGTATGACAACAACGAGATAGAGGAAACACTCCGGAAAAGCAGTTCGGACCTGATCATTGTGTTTGAGGCTGGTTTCGATAACAATCTGCGGCATACCGGTAAAGCCCGAGTACAACTGATAGCCGATGCCACCGATCCCAACAATGCTACCATACTGACCTCTTACGCATCCAATATTATTGCAGATTATCAGCAAAGCCGGATCATGCAACAACAATCACCCATACAGATTATCCCCCAAATAAAGTTATTGTACAATCCGGGTATGCAAAGTGCCTACAATTTTGTGCCGGGAGTAATGGGATTGATTTTAATGTTGATATGCGCCATGATGACTTCCATCTCTATTGTCCGCGAAAAAGAAACCGGTACGATGGAAGTATTGCTGGTATCTCCCGTACGTCCGCTATGGATGATTATAGCCAAAATGGTACCTTACTTTGTGCTGTCATGCGT
Organism: Bacteroides sp.; assembly: GCA_019414725.1. Lineage (GTDB taxonomy): Bacteria > Bacteroidota > Bacteroidia > Bacteroidales > Bacteroidaceae > Phocaeicola. The sequence goes on along the minus strand of DXLM01000027.1, from coordinate 6,945 downwards.
CAATCTGGTTACAATTCTGTTGCTGTCTGTTTATGTATTACATGTTCCGGTAGCAGGCAGTCTTTTTTCGTTGGCTTTGCTCTCATGGATCTTCATCGTAGTATCTCTGCTGTTGGGATTATTGGTTTCCACTATCGCCCGTACCCAAGTGGAAGCCATGCTGTTTTCGGGAATGGTACTGATGATGCCTACCGTTCTACTTTCCGGCATGATATTCCCCATCGAGAATATGCCTCTTCCTTTACAGCTGATTTCAAATGTCATCCCTGCCAGATGGTATATTGTCGGAATCAAGAAAATCATGATTGAAGGATTGGGTATCAGTTATGCACAGAGAGAAATGGGTATACTTATGCTGATGGCTGTTGTCCTTTTAATCATCAGCCTAAAAAAGTTTAACAAACGATTAGAATAAGTTCCGGAAGATATGATAAAGTATTTATTAGAAAAAGAATTCAAGCAGTTACTGCGCAACCCGATGCTTCCGCGGATGCTGCTCGTATTTCCCTGTATTATCCTGCTGGTGTTGCCTTGGGCCGCAAACTTCGAAATCAAAAATATGAATCTCAGCATAGTGGATAATGACCGCAGCCCCTATTCTACCCGATTAGTACAGAAAGTGGGAGCTTCCGAATATTTTCATCTGATAGATGTATCAAACAACTATCAGGAAGCAATGCAATGCATTGAAAAAGGAGATGCCGACCTCATTTTGGAAATCCCGCCACACTTTGAACGCGATTTGCTGAAAACCGGTGTAGCAAAAGTACTGGTTTCAGCCAACACCGTAAACGGAACGAAAGGAACGTTGGGAAGTTCCTACCTCAGTAATATAATGAATGCCTATGCCACTGAAATCCGGATTTCCCATTCCGGCTCTATTTCTCCCTCCCCAGTGATAAAAATAGATACCCAAGGACGTTTCAACCCCTATCTGGATTATAAGGTATTTATGGTTCCGGCACTGATGGCGCAATTGTTGATGATGTTATGCGGCTTTCTGCCTGCTCTTAATATTGTGAGTGAAAAAGAATTCGGAACCATCGAACAAATCAATGTGACTCCTGTAAGCAAGTTCACTTTCATTCTGGCCAAGCTGATTCCTTACTGGGTAGCTGGCATGCTGATCCTCACAATCAGTATCATTCTGGCATGGTTAGTCTATGGTCTGGTTCCGGCCGGTCATTTATGGCTGCTTTATTTCTTCGCATTGCTGTTCATTATCGTCATTTCGGGTATGGGACTGGTAGTTTCCAACTATTCCCGAACCATGCAGCAGGCCATGTTTGTCATGTTTTTCTTTGTGATTATCATCATGCTGATGAGCGGATTATTCACCCCCATCAACAGTATGCCTGAGTGGGCTCAAGCCATCACCATAGCCAATCCCTTGAAATATTTTATACAAGTGACACGTATGGTCTATTTGAAAGGAAGCGGATTCGATGACTTGATCATGCAATTTATTGCCTTGCTTTTTATGGCTATCATGTTGAACGGTTGGGCCGTATTCAGTTATAAAAAGAACTCATAACAGATAAATCGGAACATTTGCTTGTTTATCATTGTTAATATCAGTAGCTTAGCAGCCTATTGCTAACCTGATTTTAATTATCTAAAAGAAAAAGTTATGAAATTCTTTATTGACACAGCTAATCTGGAACAAATTCGCGAAGCAAACGCATTGGGCGTACTGGACGGTGTAACTACTAATCCCTCTTTAATGGCTAAAGAAGGTATTAAGGGAGTTGAGAACCAACATAAGCATTACATCGAGATATGTAATATTGTGGATGGAGATGTCAGCGCCGAAGTCATTGCCACCAATTACGAAGGAATGATCAAAGAGGGTGAAGAACTGGCAGCCCTTAATCCACACATTGTAGTAAAAGTTCCTTGTATTGAGGACGGCATCAAAGCTATCAAATATTTCAGTAATAAAGGAATCCGTACCAATTGTACACTGGTTTTCTCTGCCGGACAGGCATTACTTGCGGCAAAGGCGGGGGCTACCTATGTATCTCCGTTTGTCGGCAGACTGGATGATATTTGCAATGACGGTGTAGGACTGGTTGCACAAATTGTAGAATTGTACCAAACTTATGACTACAAGACACAAGTTCTTGCCGCCTCCATCCGAAACACCTTACATATATTACAATGTGCGGAAGTGGGAGCAGATGTAGTAACCTGCCCGTTATCCGCCATTAAAGGCCTTCTCAACCATCCATTGACAGATATAGGATTAGAAAAGTTCCTGGCCGATTACAAAAAGGTTAACGGATAATAAAAAGCCTTCTCTCGCCATGAGGGAAGGCTTTTTACAACCATAACACAGAACTAATAATTTTCTGAATGTCGCTTATTATTAGCAAATAGTCGAATGGTGTTGTTTCATTCCAATTAAATTTATTCTTTTACTTTAAATAACATCAAGAATGATAAAAGGACATACCGACATAGACATCTGGAATACCGGCTTTTTCATTAACGCAGATTATTTTTCCGATGATTTCATTATTTATAATAATACGGGAAAAGATCTTACCCGCAAGACTCTTGCCCATCCTTTCTTTCACAACAATTCATATAAAACGACCTATACTTCATTTATACTGTGCCTTTCCGGAACTTCTGAAATAGAAATAGACTCCATCAACTATTCTACTAAAGAGAATACATTACTAATGATGGTGCCTAATCAAATAATTAAATATAATGAAATAAGCGAGGATTACAAAGCACATCTCATCATGATATCTAATAAATATTTTGATACCCGAGATAATTTTTATAAAATGATGTCTCTTTTAATTCCTCTAAAAAATCATCCATGTGTCAATTTGAATATCGCGGAAACAGATTTATTGAAAACATATCATGTATTGCTTTACAAAAAAATCAGTGAAGAAAATAATCTGTTTCGTGATTTTACCATACAATATCTGATACAAGCTACTTTCTACGAAGTATGCCAGCTCCTACTAAAGCATCTGGAAATAAAAAAGAAAAAACTGCCGCATAAAGAAGACATATTCAAACAGTTTTTAAAACTGGTAGAAACCCATCATTATAAAGAAAGAGACATTTCTTTTTATGCTGAGAAGCTTTGTCTAACCCCTAAGTATTTATCTTCCATAATCCGGGATGTTAGCGGAGAACTGGCAGGAAACTGGATTGACAATTATGTAATTATTGAAGCAAAAGCCCTACTGATTTCTTCCAACCTTACCATTCAGGAGATTTGCTATAAACTGAATTTTTCTACTCCGTCCTCATTCACCCGTTTCTTTAAACGAATAACCGGCATGTCACCAAGAAAATTCAGAACACTAAAAGTTTTTCCCAACTTAATAGAATAAAAACATATAATATCTTGCCACCTGCCCTTATCTTCATGAATGAAGACAAGTACTTTTCCCACCTCGCCCGGTTTCTATTTGAACTTCAAATATCCTATGCGAGTATATTTTATTCCTTTGTTCTCATAATGAGAAAGAACTTTAGCCGATTTTAAATACAAACTTTCATGGACATTGATTTTTTTTGTATAACAGCTCAACATATCCGGTGACATACTGGAAGCCGCCGCCTTTATAATAAAAGTATAACGGTTGCCATCAGCATCAGCGGCAAGCACACTCTGGTCCACATAATATCCGGTTGTTTTGTATATGTCCAGTTGTAACCTTATCCCTAAGACTTCTAAACGCAAGTCGGATAGTTTTTCTCCCGGCTGACCGATAAAACGACTGCCAGCCGGCAAATGATGTTTTCTGATAACCGTTTCATAATGCACAGTAGCAAAAGCCTTCGCTAACATTGCCAGCTTCTTATCCCTAGGATTTCGGGCCTCAAATTTGTGTGCCAGCCAAAGTACATAGTTAGGATCAATGTAATAAACCTCCGCTAATCTTTTTCCACGATATTTTCCAAATGCGACTATATCCTCGGATATTCCATAATAAGGTTCAAAAAAAGTATTGTCTTTTACTTTCAGCAGGACGTTACAGTTCTGCAAATACTGAAAAGCACGTTCTGCCGCATCATTAAAAGTGACAGCCAGCGATTGAATAAACAAAGGGGAATAAATATTGTCCGGAAATATACGCCATAATGCATAATATGATCGGTAAGGGGTAGAAACACTGATTGCATAATATCCCGCATCTTCTCTACGGCCTTTATTGAAGTTATCTATTTTTTGGAAAACTCTCTCGGCCATAACATTAGTTATCTGATACAGAGTTACATCTCTATCCATAATTACCTCCTATCTTCATAAGGTAAAGATTTTCTTTTTGTAAATATAGTATTTTCTTACGAAACAGCAAGGGTTTTCACTATTTTTACATAAATTATTTTCCACAACACCAAGTAGAGAAAGCACCTTTTATAAAAGGTATATCAATAAAAAAAGTCTGTTTGCTTTTCCTTGCAAACAGACTTTTTTATTGATAAATCTTTCAATTATTCAAATATATTATCCAAACCTCCGGTTTCTTCTACCGAAGTTTCATCTATTAAGGTATCTTTGCAAGGGTCAAAGTCATCAGGAATATTGAATTTCTCATCCTGAGAATATCCCAAGCTCTTGTCTTTATAGACTTTTTGCATATAAAGTCCCCAAATAGGAAGCGCCATAGCAGCCCCCTGCCCGTCTACCATCGTATCAAAATGAATATCACGTTCTTCACCGCCTACCCATACACCGGACACCAATGAGGGAGTGAATCCCATAAACCAACCGTCAGAGTTACGGTTGGTTGTACCTGTCTTCCCCCCCATATCAGCAGTAATGCCATACAGACGGCGTACACGTCCACCGGTACCCTCATTAACGACCGCACGCAACATAACCAGCATTTTGTAAGCACTGGTCTCACTAATCACCTCATCCATTTGCGGAGTGAAATTCGCTAATACATTACCTTCATTATCCTCAATACGGGTTACAAATACTGGTGCTGTACGGATACCTCGGTTTGCGAATGCTGAATAAGCGCTGACCATCTCCCCTACAGAAATTTCACAAGGTCCCAGACAGAGTGATACTACGGGGTCTATCTGTTTGTTCTGCACACCGAATGAATGAATCAGACGAACCAACTGATAAGGATTAAGTTTCCCCATCAAATAAGCCGTTACCCAATTATCCGAATTAGCCAATCCCCATTTGATAGTTACCATTTCTCCATAACGCTTTTTGCTGGCATTACGTGGTGACCATGGACGCCCGTTCTCATCTATCAATGTCTGCTCTACGTGACGCACCTGATCACAGGGAGAGAAACCGTTCTCCATAGCCAAAGTATACACATAAGGTTTAATAGTAGAACCTACTTGGCGACGCCCCACCATCGCCATATCATATTGGAAATAATTATAGTTAGGACCACCCACATACGCCTTCACATGACCTGTCAAGGGATCCATAGACATAAATCCCGCCCTAAGGAAGAATTTATAATATTTCAAAGAATCCATCGGAGTCATAATGGTATCCTTCTCTCCCTCGTAAGAAAATACAGACATTTCGTATTTAGTATTAAACGCTTTCTTTATTTCCGCTTCCGAGCATCCGGCTTCTTTCATAATACGATAACGATCAGTCTGTTTCATAGCCCTGGTCATGATGGTATTCACCTCCTCCTCTGTCAACTGATTAGTAAACGGAGCTGTTTTCTTTTTCCGTTTTTCCTTGAAGAAACGAGGTTGCAAGTATTGCGCCACATGTTCATAAACAGCCTCTTCCGCATATTTCTGCATACGTGAATCAATAGTGGTATAGATCTTAAGACCGTCTGTATAAATATTGTAGTTGGTACCGTCTTTCTTCTTGTTTTTAGCACACCAGCCGAAAAGCGGATTCGTTTTCCATGCCAATGAATCTTCATAATATTTCTGCATCTGCCATCCGCGATAATCACTTTTCTTCGGCTCCTTGGCTGTCATTACTCCACGCAGATATTCACGGAAGTAAGTTGCCAAACCTTCTTTATGATCCACACGACGATATTTTAAGACGAGAGGCAACGCCTTTAATGAATCAGTTTCCGCATCAGTCAGGTATCCCGCCTTCCGCATCTGGCCAAGCACCACATTACGCCGTCCACGTGAACGTTCATTAAAACGTTTCGGATTATAAAGAGACGGATTCTTACACATACCAACCAAAGTAGCCGCTTCCTCAATGCTCAAATCTTTCGGTTCTTTCGAGAAGTAAGTATTGGCAGCTGTTTTGATACCCACTGCATTATTCAAGAAATCGAACTTATTAAGATACATAGTCAGAATCTCTTCCTTTGTATAATAGCGTTCCAACTGAACAGCTATTACCCATTCAATGGGCTTCTGCAACAGACGTTCCATCACATTATCTGCCGTAGGTGAATAGAATTGTTTTGCCAACTGCTGGGTTATGGTACTACCCCCACCGGCATTCTTCTGCATCATCACTCCCCGTTTCACCAAAGCACGGACAAACGCACGGGCATCAATGCCGGAATGTTCTGCAAAACGTTCATCTTCGGTAGCAATCAGCGCACGAATCAGATTCGATGAAAGCTGATCATAACCTACAAAAACACGATTCTCCTTACTAAGTGACCAAGTACCCAGCATCTTGCCGTCATCGGATATAATCTCGGTTGCAAACTTTAAATTCGGATTTTCCAATTCCTCAATAGGCGGTACATATCCAATCCATCCTTTCGCTATTGCGGTGAATATAAGCGCTATAACTAACAGTACGCCGACTACAAGAGCCCAAAGCACGTATATAAATTTCTTCCTCATGACATTTTCTAGTAATTAACGGTACAAAAGTAAGGAAAAACTTTGAGATAGAATGTGTTTCTAACAAAGTTCAACGAAATATCTTTTAATTCTTCGCTCATTTATTTTTTTTTCATACCTTTACACTCCGTATAAATTGTAATTATA
>DXLM01000026.1 GCA_019414725.1 Bacteroides sp. | reverse complement strand
TTCTGCTGTCTTATGCAAGAAATAAAAAATGGAATTGATAGAACCCACCTATATTATATGGGGAGGGGTGTCAATTGCAAGTGGACAAGACTTTAATTACTCTTTCACCCAACTTTCCACTAATCAAGGATTATCACAAGCTTCTGTTACCTCCGTTACAATGGATCAGAAAGGAAGACTATGGATAGGTACTCAGAGCGGCTTGAACTATTATTTCCAGCAGCAACTAAAAACCTTCATTCACCATGAAAGTGATTCCCTATCCTTACCTAACAATTACATCAATCACATAGTAGAAGATTCATTAGGTACCATCTGGGTGGCCACCTCCAAAGAGATGGTTTTATATAACAGCGATAATCATAATTTCACGCCTACTGGATACAATTGTATTTATTCTTCCCTCTGCATTGAAGGAGGTATATTGTTTGGAAGTGAGAATATCATTTTCCGCTATAATTATAAAAGCCGGACCATGGACAGCATCTATATTTGCCAGAAGAAGAATTTGGATATATCCGAATACCGGATACAAAAAATGGTTCAGTTGAAAAAAAATAAAATACTGATAGGAACCAAAGAACAAGGTATCTATCTCTATGATTGTTGCACGCAACAGCTCACCCGTTTCACATCAGATATCCATCATCTACTGATTTCGCTCTATGTGGTATCAGACAAGTATGTATATGCCTCTTTTTACGGCAATGGGATTTATTGCTACAACCAAGATGGCAAGATAGTAAAGTCTTATACATCAAAGACTTCTTCTTTAAACAACAACTATGTGCTAGACATCATCGAACATAAAGGACAATTATGGATTGCTACAGACGGAGGAGGTATCAATGTACTTGACATGAACTCCGACCAAATCAAAGTAATGTGTCATGTGGCTGGAGACAACTTCTCTTTGCCTGTCAATTCTATTGTCTTATTATACGAGGACAGAAACGGGAACTTATGGGCAGGTAGTGTCCGAGGGGGTATCTTTAACATTAAGAAAACCTATATAAGAACTTATAAAGATGTAGCCCTGAACAACTCCAACGGTTTAAGCGATAAGTCTATCATTTCCTTATATGAAGATGACGATGACAAATTATGGATTGGTACAGATGGAGGAGGTATTAATCTATATGATCCACACACCGATCAGTTTACCCATTTTCCTTCGACCTACGGAGACAAAGTGGCCTCTATCGCCAAAATATCTGAAAAGGAGTTGATGGTATCTCTTTACACAAAGGGTATATTTATTTTCAATAAAATAACCGGCACTTACCGCCCCTTTACCATTGTTGATGAAGGTACAAATTACAAAGAATGCTTCTATGGCTATCTTCCATTGGCCCATCAAGTAGCCAATGATAAAATTTACATTATCAGTTACCGTCCATGGGTATACCATCCATTAAGTGGAAAATTCTCTTTAATGCCCACCAACAATCTGAAAAATACGGATGCATTGCGTCTCGTCTATTCCAATGAGCATTTCTCATTATTAAAACGTGTCAATCAAATATTTTATGTACCTCAAGAAAACGACAGTATCAGCCTTTTATGTGAAATAGACCCAGAGGAGACAATTACAGCTCTTGCCTATCAGGATAGTACTATTTGGATAGGTACGGACCGAGGTCTGGGATGTTATGATATGATACACAAAAAATTCCACCATATACATACCAACTATTTTGAAAAAATATCTTTCCTCATTGGCGACAAAAAAGGAAGATTATGGATTTGTGCACACAACAAACTATTTTCTTATTTGATTAAAGAAAAGAAATTCACATTGTGGAACAGTTCTGACGGATTTCTGCCTAACGACATACTAGCTGCCCACTACACACTATCCAATCCCAATTTTGTTTATTTGGGAGGTGCGGAAGGGCTGGTGAAAATCAATACCAATATTCCTCAGTCTGAAACGCAAATACCTCAGATAAGTCTGGCAGATATTAAATTTAACGGATGTTCTTATCTGAAACAAATAAAGAATCAGACACTTCATATTCCATGGAACTACAATTCATTGACCATTCATATATGTGTAAAAAATGAAGATATCTTCCAAAAGAACTTGCTCAGATATACCATATCAGGCAGAGGAAAACAAACGGTCGAAAGTTTCGACTCCGAACTCTCTTTATCTTCCCTGTCACCAGGTAAATACAAAATCTGGGTATCAAGCAGCACCAAAGATGGTGAATACACTACTCCTGTACCCATAATCAACATTGTCATCACTCCACCCTGGTATAAAAGTAGTTGGTTTTTCTCGATATGTACTCTTTTATTTATTCTTCTTTCCATTAAAATAGCTCTTTGGGTATTTCATAAGAAAAAGAAGGAAATGAGAGATGAAATGGGCGATTTTGTCCAAACCGTCCTCTATAATGTACTGGGAAATAAAGAAGAAAATACAAAAGAGAAAGACTTGGAAGAAATAACAGATACTTCATATCCTCAAGCAATGGAAGCAACTCCGCTCAGCAGTGCTGACGCAGATTTCATAAAAAAACTGGATCAAATTATCAATGAGAATCTATCAAGTGAAAAACTATCTATCAAGTACCTGACAGATACCATGGCCATGAGCCGTGCATCTTTATATAATAAAGTAAAGCAAATTACCGGATTAGGGGTCAATGAATATATCAACAGACTACGCATAGAACGCTCTGTATACCTTTTAGCAAATACCAATCTGAGCATTAGCGAGATTTCCTATGAAGTAGGTTTTTCTTATCCGCGCTATTTCAGTACTTCATTTAAACAGATGAAAGGGGTTACACCTTCACAATTCAAGGAGAAAAACAAAAATAGCGGACACATATAAACTGTTAGAGCAAATAAGGCCTGCCATTTATTATTTTGGACGAAATAAAGAACTGACATTCAGATTCTTTACTTCGTCCAACAGGTCATAAAATGATACCAATATTAACAAGCCTTGAAACTCATATCCAGCCCCTTCACGGAGTGAGTCAGCGCACCGAAAGAAATGAAATCCACTCCTGCCTGCGCATAAGGTAACATGGTATCGTAAGTAATACCTCCGGAAGATTCGGTTTCGCAACGTCCACCTACTATTTCTACAGCCTTACGAGTATCTTCGGGTGTAAAGTTATCGAACATGATACGGTCTACCCCTTCTGCCAATGCCTGATTCAATTCATCAAAGTTGCGTACTTCCAATTCAATTTTCAGATCCTTACCTTTCGCCTTGCAATACTCTTTTGCGCGAGATACTGCATTATGTATGCCGCCTGCAAAGTCTACATGATTGTCTTTCAGCAGGATCATATCAAACAAACCGATACGGTGATTACATCCTCCTCCTATCTTTACAGCCATCTTCTCCATGATACGCATACCCGGAGTTGTCTTACGGGTATCAAGTACACGAGTTTTCGTACCTTCCAGTTTCTTCACATATTTATTGGTCATAGTAGCAATGCCACTCATGCGTTGCATGATATTCAGCATCAAGCGTTCTGTCTGAAGAAGTGACTGAACTTTACCTTCCACCACCATAGCCACATCACCCGGTTTCACGTGAGTTCCATCTTGAATGAACACCTCCACCTTCATTGTGGGATCAAAACGGCGAAATACTTCTTTAGCCACTTCAATGCCTGCCAAAATACCTTCTTCCTTAATCAACAACTTTGATTTTCCCATTGCATCTGCGGGAATACATGACAAGGTAGTATGATCCCCATCACCTATATCTTCAGCAAAAGACAGGTCTATCAGTCTGTCTATTAAGTCTTTTACTACTAATTCGTCCATAATGTTATCGTTTTTTTATGAATTGATAGGCAAAGGTAGAGATTTTCCGTATTTTTGCAAAGTAAACCAGAAAAGAACGTATGAAATTTACATTATTAGTAGTAGGACGCACTGTCGAAAAACATTATATCACCGCTATCAATGATTATGTGGAACGTACCAGGCACTTCATTTCTTTCGATATGGAAGTCATCCCCGAACTCAAGAACACCAAAAACCTGAGTATGGAGCAACAAAAAGAGAAGGAAGGAGAACTAATTCTGAAAGCTTTGTTGCCGGGCGATGTAGCGGTTTTATTGGATGAACATGGAAAAGAATTCCGTTCCGTAGAATTTGCCAACTGGATAGAACGCAAAATGCACACTGTAAACAAACGGTTAGTATTCATCATTGGGGGACCATACGGATTTGCACCCAAAATATATGATGCAGCCCAAGAAAAGATCTCATTATCCAAGATGACCTTCTCACATCAAATGATACGCCTTATTTTCGTAGAACAGCTATACCGGGCGATGACTATATTGAATAACGGTCCTTATCATCATGAATAGAAATATATAGCGGTTAGTGATTAACACCTGCGGCATAATAGCGCAGTCCATTCATCACTAACCACTAATTCTCTCCCTATTTTCCAATTTCAAAGTCCACACACACTGGTAAATGGTCGCTATAGCCACCATGATATTTCTTTCCCCAGTAGGTACGTGATGGGATATCACCACCATATTTTTCATCCTCTTCCAATAGGAACGGATATTTTAAAATCTGTGCCTTATCATATGAAGTGCGCATACTATCATGCCCTTGTAACAAAAAACCGGAAACAATCAGCTGATCAAGTACGCCCCACTCACCTCGATAACGATAGGTTCCCTCCTTACGCCCGTCCATCAGATTATACAGTTTCTTAGCCTGTACTTCACCTTTCGGAGCCACGGCACCCAATACTTTAGCTATCGAATTATTAGTGGGATAATCATTAAAATCACCCATTATCATCACATTGGGATGCTGGCGAAGGTTCATGATGGAATCTGCCGCTATGTTCAATATCTGTGCAGTGAAAAGACGATAAGGCTCACTTTTTTCCTCACCACCGGCACGAGACGGCATATGGCACACAAACACGTCCAAAGTATCACCTGATGCTACCTGCCCCATCACATGAAGGATATCACGTGTAGGGCGGCGTTCCATCTCCTTATAAGGAACAGAAAGGCTGTTTTTGCCTAGCAACTTAAAACTTCCTCGCTGATAAAGCAACGCCACGTCAATACCACGCTCATCAGGAGAATCAGTCATGACATAACGATAACCTGCCTCGCGTAATGGCGAGTTTTCTGTCAGATCTTTCAAGCAATGATCATTTTCCACTTCACAAAGCCCCACCAAATCGGGAACATTTTCCTCACCGGTGGCAATAATAACCTTAGCTATCTTAGCCAATTTATCATGATAGCGCGCTTGTGTCCATCCTTTCGGAGCATCTGGCAAAAATTCATAATCATTTTTCAACGTATCGTGCTGACAATCGAACAAATTCTCTACATTATAGAACATTACCCGAAACGGTTCCTGTGCATACGTTACCCCTACCAGGTAGCACAAACAAAGAAATAAAATTGTTTTCTTCATATAAATTATTTTGTCGGTATATTAACCAATACATCCAGCAAATGACGCCAGAATTTATCTACAGTAGGTATCAGCATACGCTCATCAGGTGAATGAACACCACGCAAAGTAGGTCCAAAAGAAACCATATCCAGTGACGGATATTTCTCAAGGAACAAACCACACTCCAATCCGGCATGAATTGCCTTTACTTTAGGTTCCACACCAAAAAGTTTTTTATAGCTATCTACCGCAACTTTCAAAACAGGAGAATCCGTATTCGGTTTCCACCCTGGATAGCCTTCACCAGTTGTTACTTCAGCACCTCCCAAAAGAAAAGCAGAACGGATCATCTCGGACATATCCTTGCGTGACGAAAGAATGGAGCTGCGCTGGCTAGTCACTATTTTAATCTTGTTTCCCTCTACCTGTTTGATGGAAGCAAGATTAGACGAAGTTTCTACTAATCCCGGAATATCCTGACTCATGGCATACACTCCATTGTGCACAGCGTAAACAGCTCTCAGAAGGTGTCCGGCAGTAATCATATCTATCGCTTCCTTACAAGGGGATTCAGAAGAGAGTTCGGTTCTCAAGTTCGGTTCTGTCGCAGCATATTCATTCTCCAGTTCTGCAGTATAGATATTCAAATCTACACGAACCGATTCCTTATCCTTCATAGGTACCGCACATAATGCCTGTGCCTCACGAGGTATGGCATTATGCAGGTTTCCGCCATCAATCTCACATAAATATAAAATATATTTAGAAGCCAACTGAGTCAGAAAACGATTCAGCAGCTTATTGGCATTCGCTCTACCTTTATTAATATCATCACCGGAGTGCCCACCAGTCAGTCCCTTGACCGCCACACGGAAATAGAAATAATCCTGTGGGACAGAAACAGGCTGATAAGTAAATTCCGCTGTAGTATTTGCACCACCGGCACAGCCGATAAATAATTCTCCTTCATCTTCCGAGTCCAAATTAATCAGAATATCACCAGTCATAAACCCTGGCTTCAATGCAAAAGCACCTGTCAATCCAGTTTCTTCATCCACCGTGAAAAGACACTCCAGCGGACCATGCTCTATATCAGTAGCAGCCAATATAGCTAATTCTGTCGCCACACCGATACCATTATCCGCCCCCAATGTAGTACCTTTGGCTTTCAACCATTCACCGTCCACCACTGTTTCAATAGGATCAATTAGAAAATCATGCTCCACATCACTGTTTTTTTCACAAACCATATCTATATGAGACTGCAAAATCACAGTTTTCAAATTCTCCTTACCCGGAGTGGCAGGCTTTTTAATTAATACATTGCCTACTTCGTCTGTCTTGGTTTCCAAACCATGTTCTCTACCGAAGGCTTTCAAATAAGCAATTATTTTCTCCTCTCTTTTAGAGGGACGGGGTACCTTACATATCTCTTCAAAATAATAAAAGACAGATGCAGGCTTTAAATTCTTTTCATTCATAATCATGTCGTTTAGGCAAATTCAGTTTCCAAATTTGCAAAAAATAGTTAAAAAACTCTCTTAAATAGGACACTTCCTCTTTTTTAATGAAAAAAGAGAAAGCTAAATCATTGCAAAATTCTATATTTGCTATGCAAATTTAGTCCGCAGACACGAAATGCTTCAATAAATTTGGCATTTCCCTTGCCTTACACTAACTTTGCACCACAAAAATAATAGAAATGCTTGATACTATCCTTATAACTGTGTTAATAGTTGCTATCTGTATAGCATTATTGTCTATCGGAATCTTTCTAAAAGGAAAGTTTCCAAACACGCATGTAAGCGGTAATAAGGCACTCCGTAAAAAAGGAATAGGCTGTGTGCAATCACAAGATCGTGAAGCACGCAAATCTAATAAAAATGCCATAGCCGAAATTGAAAAGCAAAGCAAAACGGATAATAATTAATAAACAATACGTGAAAAAGATTATGAAAAGAACAAATTTCATCCTGAATGGATTTCTAGCGCTAGCCATCGTGTTAGTGTTCGCACAATGTAGCGACAAAAACAACAACGCTGCAACTTCTTCCGCTGCTCCGGCTGCCGGCGTTGCAGGTTCCTCAAACATGAAAATAGCTTATGTGGAAATCGATTCACTGTTGACTAAGTACAATTTCTGGAATGACTTAAATGAAGTGATGATACAGAAAGAAGAAAATATCCGCACTACTTTAAATGAAAAAGCAAAGAAACTGGATGCTGATGCTAAAGAATTCCAACGCAAACTGGAAAATAATGGCTTTGCTACACGTGAACGTGCTGAACAAGAACAGATGAGACTGATGAAACAACAACAAGAACTGCAGGCACTCCAACAGAAACTAAGCGACGAGCTAGCTTCTGAAAACCAAAAGAACAGCTTGCAGTTACGTGATTCTATCAATTCATTCTTGAAAATTTATAATCAGAACAAAGGATATGATCTGATTATCAGCAATACAGGATTTGACAACTTGCTATACGCTAATCCGGCATACAACATCACACAAGAAATCATTGACGGACTGAATGCACGTTATACTCCCTCTTCTGTAAAAAAATAATAGTTCATCAACCTTATATATGCAAAGCCGGAACAGTCTACTGTTCCGGCTTTACTTTTAAACAAAAAGCACCCTATAAACGTTTTTATTATAATAAAAATAACGAAAGGAGAACATTATGGAAAGATTTGAAGATTTAATCACCTCAAACATCCCTGTATTAGTTGATTTTTTTGCTGAATGGTGCGGACCTTGCAAAGCCATGAAACCTATTTTAGAAGAATTAAAAGGAATAAAAGGGGAAAAAGTAAGAATTGTCAAGGTAGATGTAGACAAACATAAAGAAATTGCTGCATACTATCAGATTCAGTCAGTTCCCACACTAATGATTTTTAAAGACGGTAAGCAATTGTGGCGACAAAGCGGTGTAATGCGTGCCAATGATTTAAGCACTATTCTAGCCCAATATGAGTAAAATATGAAGAAAACAATCACATGTATTCTATTAACTGCCGGATTAACGGGATATCTCAGTGCCCAAACTCCTGTCCAGGATAAGTCAGATAAAAATTCAGGAAAAGTCATACGTATGGACAAACAAATGTTCTTGGATAATATATTTGACTACACTTCCGGTTCCACTAACTGGAAATACAAAGGAGAGAAACCGGCAGTTATTGATTTTTACGCCACATGGTGTGGTCCCTGCCGTATGGTTGCCCCTCTGCTAAAAAGTCTGGCCAAAGAATACAAAGATCAAATTGCAGTTTACAAAGTAGATACAGACAAACAAAAAGAATTATCTGCCGTTATGGGAATACAGTCACTGCCCACCATCATCTTTATTCCCAAAACGGGACAGCCACAAATCATTATAGGAGCAGCCAATAAAGCTACTTTCAGGAAAGCCATTGAAGAAGTGTTACTGAAAGAATGAGAAACAAGCCCTATATATCTCTAATCTAAATATAACCAATAAAAGAGAGGGGGCAATAATAATTGCTCCCCCTCTCTCCATTTATACTATAGCAAATTGTATATTATTTCTTGAAATATCTGTTGTACAAACCTTCAAAACCTTTGCCGTGACGAGCTTCGTCCTTAGCCATTTCGTGAACTGTATCGTGAATAGCATCCAAGTTCAAAGCTTTTGCACGAGTAGCAATGCGTTTCTTGTCAGCACAAGCACCTGACTCAGCATTCATTCTCTTTTCCAAGTTAGTCTTTGTATCCCATACACAGTCACCCAGCAACTCAGCAAACTTAGCAGCATGTTCTGCTTCTTCCCAAGCATAACGTTTGAAAGCTTCAGCAACTTCAGGATAACCTTCGCGGTCTGCCTGACGGCTCATTGCCAAATACATACCAACTTCTGTACATTCACCCATGAAATGATTGTTCAAATCCTTAATCATTTCTTCATCACAACCTTTTGCTACGCCGATAACGTGTTGGTCTGCAAATTCCAATCCACCTTCTGTTTCTACCATTTCGTTAAACTTAGAAGCAGGCGCTTTACACAACGGACATTTTTCAGGAGCTGCATCACCTTCATGAATATAACCACAAACTGTACAAATAAACTTTTTCATAATTTCTTTTTTTATTAGTTAGTCAATATTTTATTTATTAGTTAGTCATTTACTCTCTATCCTTTTTAACTTCTTTCTTAATCTTCTTTAGAACAAGCAGGGCATATACCTTTATAATATTGGTGAATTTCATCCACTTTGAATCCATTCATATCAATTTGCTCTACTTTTTTCACTTCATTACTATAGGGTAAATCGAATATTTTACCACATTTCTTGCAAAGGAAATGAGCATGCAGGGAAGTATCGCCGTCAAAACACGCATTCTTTTCATCAATTGTAAGCATTAAAGCTGCTCCATGCTCGACAAAGAGTTTCAGTGTATTATACACTGTAGTCTTGGACAAGGTTGGAATATCCTTACATAGCGCCAAATAAATCTCATCGATAGAAGGATGAGTTTTATGAGCCAACAAATAATCCATAATAGCTATGCGCTGTACGGACGGCTTAATGTTATAACTGATAAGATAATCGTAACTCTTCATATATTCCCTTTTTGTAACTATTACAATTTTATTTCACATGCAAAGATAGATAGTTATTCGCAACAAACAAATAAATCACGCACTTTTTTTTATTTTTTTTATTTAGAGGTATAAATCGGGAAAGAATGATTAATTTTGCAGGTATATATAATAATAGGTATAATATGAAATACGGTTTTGTAAGAGTGGCGGCTGCCATTCCGATAGTGAAAGTGGCTGACTGCAAATTTAATGCACAACAGATTGAAACTCAAATTGCCATAGCAGATGGGAAAGGAGTACAAATTATCATTTTCCCCGAACTAAGTATTACAGGGTATACTTGCGCCGACTTGTTCGGTCAGTCTTTACTGTTGGAAGAAGCAGAAATGGCTTTAATGCAAATTATGAATAATACCCGACAAATGGATATCATCTCTATTATAGGGATGCCTGTGGTTATGAATTCCACGCTGCTGAACAGTGCTGTTATTTTCCAAAAAGGGAAAATACTGGGTATTGTTCCTAAAACATATTTACCTAATTATAAAGAGTTCTATGAACAACGCTGGTTTACCTCTGCTCTGAACCACCCGGATGCCAATGTACGCCTCTGCGGACAAAATGTACCGGTCAGCGCCAACCTGCTTTTCGACACTCCGGAAACTTGCTTTGGCATTGAAATCTGCGAAGACATGTGGGCCCCCATTCCGCCCAGTTCCGCATTAGCACTGAAAGGAGCGGAAATCATTTTCAACATGTCTGCCGACAATGAAGGAATAAGCAAGCATAATTATGTCCGTTCATTAGTCAGTCAACAATCAGCACGCTGTCTGGCAGGATATGTATTCAGTTCATCCGGTTTCGGCGAATCAACCACAGACGTTGTTTTTGCAGGCAACGGACTGATATATGAAAACGGCACGTTACTTGCCGAGTCTGAACGTTTCTCATTCAAGGAACAATTGGTCATCAGTGAAATAGACGTGGAGCGTCTTCGTGGTGAACGGTTGACCAATACCACTTTTGCCGCCAATATCGGCAACTGCCCGGGACGTCCCGCCATCCACATCAGTACAGAATTTGTCAACACACGCGATCTTAGTCTGACGCGCAGTATAGAAGCTCATCCTTTTGTTCCTCAAGGCAAAGAATTGGATGAACGCTGTGAAGAAATCTTCGCTATCCAAATAGCAGGACTAGCCAAACGTCTGGTACACACTCACTGCAAGACTGTAGTAGTCGGTATTTCCGGTGGTCTGGATTCCACCTTGGCACTTTTGGTCTGTGCCAAGACTTTCGATAAATTGGATCTGCCACGAAAAGGTATCATCGGCATCACCATGCCTGGTTTCGGTACTACCGACCGTACTTATAACAATGCTCTCCATCTGATGGCTTCACTAGGTGTTACCATTAAAGAAATCAGCATAAAGGAATCCTGCATCCAACACTTTAACGATATAAACCACGACATGACCGTACACGATGTAACCTACGAAAACAGCCAGGCACGCGAACGGACTCAAATTCTGATGGATGTCGCCAACCAATTGGGCGGTCTTGTCATTGGTACGGGAGACCTTTCAGAACTTGCCCTAGGCTGGGCCACCTACAATGGCGACCATATGTCTATGTACGGAGTCAATGGAAGCATTCCCAAAACACTGGTCAAATACCTGGTAAATTGGGTGGCTTTGAATGGCATGGATAATGAATCACGTATTACCCTGCTCGATATTGTAGACACTCCTATCAGTCCCGAACTGATTCCTGCTGATGAAAACGGCAATATAAAACAAAAGACAGAAGATTTGGTAGGACCATACGAACTGCATGATTTCTTCCTTTATCAATTCCTACGTTTCGGTTTTCGTCCCGCCAAGATATTCTTCCTGGCAAGTATCGCTTTTCGTGATACATACGATGAGGAAACAATCAAAAAATGGCTTACTATATTCTGCCGCCGTTTCTTTCAACAACAATTCAAACGCTCTTGCCTGCCCGATGGTCCCAAAGTGGGATCTGTATCACTCAGTCCCCGAGGTGACTGGCGTATGCCGAGCGATGCCAGTGCAGCTTCATGGCTGAAAGAATGCGAAGAGCTATAAACCACATAAAAAAGTAAGTCGGCTTCAAAGACAAAGTAACTTAACTTACTCGCCCAACTAAGTTAAGTTACTTTGTCTTTGAAGCCGACTTAAATACATCCCTTGCTTGAGGGTACTTCAAAATGGTAAATATCTCTTCGCACAGCCATCTTTATGGCACGAGCCAAAGCTTTGAAAATACCTTCTATTTTATGATGCTCATTCTGCCCCTCGGCTTTGATATTTAAATTCATACGAGCTGCATCACTCAATGATTTAAAAAAATGAAGAAACATCTCGGTAGGCATCTCCCCTATTTTCTCCCGATGAAACTCAGCATCCCATACCAACCATGCTCTACCGCCAAAATCCAAAGCTACCCGACAAAGACAATCATCCATGGGCAAGCAATATCCGTAACGCTCAATGCCACGCTTGCTGCCCAATGCCCGATAAATACATTCACCCAAAGCAATGGCGGTATCTTCAATAGTATGATGTTCGTCCACTTCCAAATCACCTTTTACTTTAATGGTCAGGTCAATACCACCATGCTTTCCAATCTGTTCCAACATGTGATCAAAAAAACCAATACCTGTGGAAATATCACATTTTCCGCTGCCATCTAAATTTAAACTGATATAAATATCCGTTTCCTTCGTAGTACGACGGACCTCCGTTATACGTTCTCCGGCAAAAAGGAATTCAGCGACCTTATCCCAATCCGTAGTCGCCAATACACAGTAGGATTCCAAATTCTTTTCCTTCAGAATATCCATATTTTCTTGCAACAAAATAGCCTTACAGCCCATATTTTTAGCCAGTTCCACATCTGTAGCACGATCACCAATAACAAAACTGTTAGCCAAATCATAATCACCGGTAAGATATTTTCCCATCATTCCTGTTCCAGGCTTACGGGTAGACACATGGTCTTCCGGAAAACTGCGGTCTATCAAGATATCATCAAAAATGATGCCTTCCCCCTCCAATGTCTTCAACACCAGGTTGTGCACCGGCCAAAAGGTATCCTCAGGAAAAGAAGAAGTACCGAGACCGTCTTGATTGGTAACCATCACAAATTCAAAGTCGAGTTTGCTGCGGATAAATCCCAAATTACGAAATATCTTAGGATAAAACTCCAATTTATGGAAAGAATCCAATTGGTAGTCAACCGGTGGCTCTATAACCAACGTACCGTCACGATCTATAAACAACGCTTTCTTCATACTTCAACATTCATAATTCTTCAATGCTTCCAACAACATATCATTCTCCGGACGTGTACCAATAGTCACACGCAAACAATCACGACATAAAGAAATACTGGTACGGTTACGCACTATGATACCTTTACCTACCAAATAATTATATATTTTCTTGGCATCTGTCACTTTAGCTAGAAAGAAATTGGCATCCGTAGGATAGATTTTCTCACAACAAGGCAGTTCTACAAATTCATTGACCAAACGCGTCCGTTCTTCCAATAACGACTTTACCCAACGTTCTACCTCATAATGCCGGTGCAACATCATAACAGCCTCTTTCTGTGTCAGCAGATTCACATTATACGGATATTTAATCTTACTGAAAATAGAGATGATTTCTTTAGACGCAAAGGCCATGCCCAAACGAATGGCAGCACATCCCCATGCCTTAGAAAAAGTCTGAAAGACAATCAAATTAGGATATTTATCTAAATCGGCAAGGAAAGACGGCGCATCAGAAAAATCGGAATAGGCCTCGTCTATAATCACCAATCCCTGAAAAGTATCCAGTAATTTTTCCATTTCCCTACGATCCAGGTTATTACCGGTAGGATTATTGGGCGAGCAAAGAAAAACCAGTTTGGTGTGATCGTCTGTTGCCGCCAATAGTTTATCGGCACTGAACTGATAGTTTTCATCCAATAACACCTTGCGATATTCTACATCGTTGACATCGGCACACACCTGATACATACCATAAGTAGGGTCAATAGCCACTACATTATCCACCCCCGGAATACAGAACGCGCGATACACCAAGTCAATAGCCTCATCACTGCCGTTTCCCAGAAAGATCGTATCGGGGTCTACCTTTTTAATAGGAGCTATCATATTCTTCAATTCCCGCTGCATAGGATCAGGATAACGGTTATTAGGTGTATTGTACGGGTTCTCATTGGCATCCAGAAAAACAGATGCCTCCGCTCCATTATATTCGTCACGTGCCGATGAATAGGGTTTCAAAGCCCAAATATTCGGACGCGTCAATTCTTTCAAATCTTTCATCTCTATACTGTTTTTAATCTTACGGTTACTGCATTCTTATGCGCACCCAGTTGTTCATTAGCCGCCATCACCTCAATAGCAGGACCGATATTCTGAATACCCTCGCCATTAATCTCCTGAAAAGTGATTTTACGGATAAAACTATCCAGACTCACCCCACTATACGCTTTGGCATAACCATTGGTAGGTAAAGTATGATTGGTTCCGGATGCATAATCACCGGCACTCTCCGGAGTAAGTGAACCTAGAAATACAGATCCGGCATTGACAATACGCTCTGCCTGTTCCATATAATCCCTGGTCTCGATAATCAAATGCTCGGGAGCATATTCATTCGTCAGAGCAATTGCCTCATCCATATCCCTCACCAAAATCAATTTGCTGCTTGCCAACGACTTTTCGGCTATTTCCCATCTGGGAAGCAAAGCCAACTGGCGTTGTACCTCATACTCCACCTCCTTCATTAATTTCTCAGAAGTAGTTATCAGCATGGCCTGACTATCAACTCCATGTTCCGCCTGTGAAAGCAAATCGGCTGCCACAAATACAGGATTAGCCGTCTCGTCGGCCAGCACTTCGACTTCAGAAGGACCGGCAGGCATATCTATCGCAACATCCCGCAAAGAAACCTGCTGCTTGGCAGCCGTTACATATTGGTTACCCGGACCGAAAATTTTATAAACCTTAGGCACACTTTCCGTTCCGTATGCCATAGCAGCGATGGCCTGCACCCCTCCTGCTTTGAATATTTTATTTACCCCGGCCAATTTTGCCGCATACAAGATAGCAGGATGAACCTTTCCTTCTTTATCAGGAGGAGTACAAAGTACGATTTCCTTGCAACCTGCAATCTGTGCCGGAGTAGCCAACATCAATACGGTAGAAAATAAAGGCGCCGTGCCTCCGGGAATATACAAGCCCACCTTTTCAATAGCAACCGCCTTCTGCCAACAAGTTACCCCGGGTACGGTCTGCACCTTTTTCCCTTCAAACCGCTGAGAACTATGAAAAGTATGAATATTTTTCTGTGCCAGCATGATAGCTGCCTTCAATTCAATGGGTACCTCCTTTTCCGCTTCAGCAATTTCCGTTTCAGTAACCCCCAGTGAGTCCAGTTTCACCTTATCAAAACGTTCTTCATATTCCCTCACCGCTTTATCTCCTTCCGTCTTCACTTTATCCAGCACTTCTTTAACCGTATTGCGCAGCGTGTCTGTATTCAATGCCGGACGACGGAGAATTTCCATCCAGTCTTTCTTTTCAGGATATATTATTTTCTTCATACATGTATTCTTTTATAAGTTTACAAATCTCGCCTGACGTATGGACCGGCTATAATATCATTTTCTCAATGGGCAATACCAAAATACCTTCCGCGCCCAATGCTTTCAGTTTTCCGATGATCTCCCAAAAACGCTTCTCGTCAAGCACTGTATGTACCGAACTCCATCCTTCTTGTGCCAATGGCATCACAGTAGGACTCTTCATACCCGGCAGCACTTCGATAATTTCTTTCAAACGCTCTGTCGGAGCATTCATCAAGACATATTTCTTGTCTTCGGCAGCTTTCACCGCTTCAATACGGAACAAGAGTTCGTTCAGAATCTCTTTCTTCTCCTCAGACATATTCTTATTGCCTATCAGCAACGCCTCACTTTTCATAACCACTTCCACTTCCTTCAAGCTATTGCTTACCAAAGTAGATCCCGAACTGACAATATCAAAAATAGCATCAGCCAAACTGATTCCCGGAGCAATCTCTACCGAACCGGTAATGACATGAATATCAGAATGAATGCCATTCCGATCCATGAAATCTTTCAAAATGCCGGGATAAGAAGTCGCAATCTTACGTCCTTCAAACCAAGACAAACCCGGATAGTCCACATCTTTAGGTATAGCCAATGACAAACGGCACTTGCTGAACCCCAAACGTTTAATCACCTCAGCGTCCTCTTTTCTCTCTACAAACTCATTCTCGCCTACGATCCCTAAATCAGCCACTCCACCAGCCACCGACTGAGGAATATCATCATCGCGAAGAAAAAGAACTTCGATCGGAAAATTAGACGACTGTACTAAAAGAATTCTTTTAGAAGTGGAGATTTTAATATCTGCCTCTTGTAATAATGCCATTGTCTCTTCAAACAAACGGCCTTTTGACTGTACTGCAATTCTAAGCATGATTCTATCTGTTTTTAATTATTAACCGGCAATAAAAAGGGCTTACCGTTTTCGGCAAGCCCTATATCATTATACTACAATATCACCTTAGCCCACCGAATTATTCGTTAGGAAAATGATGATGATGTGTAGCAGTTCTAACCATAGTCTTTTCTTTTTACTTGCGACAAAAATAAAGTTTATATTTAATATCAGCAAATAATTATCGCAAAAACTTTGTTTTTTCTTTCAAATTAAAGGTATTATCTCATCTTGCTCCACCTCGCAGTTCAAGAAATGCATTTCTTCCTTTGCCTTCTCTTGAGAAAAAGTGAAATAAGTGCACAGCGCCTTGGTGCAAAGTTCCTCCTTATTATTATAAATAGCCGCTTCTACAAATACGATATTGCGCTTCCTCTCCTTTATGGAAGCCTTCAATACGATATGCGAATCGTTGGTATTAACAGGTTTCATATAGCGGGTTTCCATTTTGGACGTAACACCGGTAGTCTGTAGTTTACGCAAAACCACCCATGCACAAATCTCATCCAGCAGCACCGCCTGAATACCGCCATGCAACGTATCAATCCATCCCTGAAACTGTGGCTGAGGTTTCCATATACTAATTACCTCATCCCCATCCTCATAAAATTCCATCTTCACTCCGGCTTCATTGTTGGGAGCACAGCCAAAGCAATTATATCCTTCCATCCCTTTCCAGGGATTGATTATCTTTTTCATAGGCTATCTTTTAGAATTCATAATCCACACAAGCACGATCAGCCTTAACCTCCTTCAAAAGGCCGGCTGCAGCTACATGATCCGGATGAACGGCATAGGCATTGACATCTGCCAGCGTATCGAATTCACTATCCAGACAAATATCCCATTTTTCAGCAGAATTGGCATTCAGTCCCACAAATATATGACGGATAAAACCTATCTTGGCCGGCAAAGCTTCAATAGCCGCTTTAAAATCATTCATCACTTTCAATTTTTCTTCCTGTGAAAGAGTTTCTTTCAATTTAAATAAAACAATGTGCTTAACCATACTTGATATTTTAATTAATTATCCTACTTTTGTAATCGACACAGGGCTAAAGTATTTAACCTGATGCAAAAGTAACAGTTTTGTTTTAAAATACATTCTATTATTATGATAATTATTGGTATAGCCGGCGGAACCGGTTCAGGAAAGACCACTGTAGTTAGAAAAATCATAGAGAGCCTGCCCCCAGGTTCCGTTGCAGTCATTCCACAAGATTCATATTATAACGATCAGTCATCCATTCCCTTGGAAATACGTAAACAAACCAATTTCGACCATCCCGATGCTTTTGACTGGCCGCTCTTTGAACAACAGATTGCCGACCTGCGCAAAGGGCATCCCATTGAGCAGCCCACCTATTCTTATCTAGTATGTACACGCCTGCCCGAAACAGTTCGTGTAGAGCCAAAGGAAGTCATCATTGTGGAAGGTATCATGAGTCTCTATGATAAAGAGTTACGAGACTTGATGGACTTAAAGATTTTTGTGGATGCCGAACCCGACGAACGTTTGCTGCGTGTGATTACCCGCGACATGGTGGAACGCGGCCACCCCTTGGAAATGCTGATAGACAAATACCGGAACATTCTGAAACCGATGCATGACGAATTCATAGAGCCTACCAAGCAATATGCCGATATTATTATCCCCAATGGAGGCAACAACCAAAAGGCCATTGAAATCCTTAAACTATATATTGAAAAGATTTTAGGAAGATGAAAAATGTCTGGCTATTAGTTCTTGCCTGTATATGCATGACAGCGTGCCGTAACCGGCAACAATCTGCCGAAGTGACAAATTATGATTTGCCGCAAATAAAAGACAGCGGAGAATTAGTAGTCCTGACACTGAACAGTTCCACTTCTTATTTCGACTATCGGGGCGAGCCTATGGGATTCCAGTATGAGCTGGCCGATCAGTTTGCCCGTTCATTGGACGTAAAACTGAAAATAAAAGTAGCACAGAATGCACGTGACCTGGTTCATAAACTATTACAAGGAGAAGGAGACCTGATAGCCTATAATCTGCCTGTCACCAAAGAGTTCAAAGACAGTGTAGAGTTTTGCGGGGAAGATATCATCACCCATCAGGTATTGGTACAACGTAATACTCAAAAAAAGAAAAAAGCACTGAATAATGTGACAGAATTAATCGGGAAAGAGGTCTATGTAAAACCAGGAAAGTATCTGGAACGTCTCATCAATCTGGATAAAGAACTGGGTGGCGGTATATTGATACACGAAGTCGATAATGACAGCATCACCACCGAGGATTTAATCATGCAGGTTTCCAATGGTGAGATAGATTATGCCATCTGTGATAACGACCTTGCCAAATTAAACAAGACTTATTACCCCAATCTGAATATTGACCTGGCTGTCAGTTTTGACCAACGTGCCTCATGGGCCGTACGTAAGACCTCACCGCTACTAGGTGAAGCTGCTACTAAATGGCATCAGGAAAATATGACTTCTCCTGCCTATCAGGCCAGTAGCAAGCGTTATTTTGAAATAAGCAAACGGACACCTCACGGTTCCATCTTGTCCATCAAAGACGGAAAGATTTCACACTTCGATACTCTATTCAAGAAATATGCCAAAGATATAGATTGGGATTGGCGTATTTTAGCTTCCCTGGCCTATACGGAATCAAACTTTGATACAACAGCCGTATCATGGGCAGGCGCGAAAGGATTAATGCAGCTCATGCCCCGGACGGCGCGTGCTATGGGAGTTCCTCCCGGTAAAGAACAGAATCCGGAAGAAAGTATAAAGGCCGCCGTGAAATATATTGCTGCCACTTCCCGTTCTTTCAACGCAATAAAAGATGAAAACGAACGGATGAAATTTGTCTTGGCGGCTTATAACGCCGGAATAGGACACGTACTGGATGCCATGGCACTGGCTGAAAAATACGGCAAGAATAAATATGTATGGGACAACAGCGTAGATGACTATATTCTGCTTAAAAGTAATGAAGAATATTTCAATGATCCGGTTTGTAAGAATGGATACTTCCGAGGGGTAGAGACTTACAATTTCGTTAAGGAAGTAATGAGCAGAGGGGAAGTGTATAAAAAGAAAATCAAAGACTGACAGCCACTCCTTTTATTATTTCAGGTGGACTTTAAAAAACACTCCGCCGGAGAAGTAACGGCAGCTGTTGAACTCTATCACCGCATTGATATAATCTTTCCAAAAGCTGTATTCAGCACCTATATTAATTGTACGGGCATCATATTCAGCCATATAATACATCACCAAACGAATCTTAAAGAAATTAGCACTTCATAGGGCAACGATATGTAAGGATTATACTTGCATCAATGGGATATCAATAAAGATAGTTGAGAATGAATATTATTCAGACGAACAATATCAGGACAAAAGTCATCCAATAATACCATAAATTTACGTTTTACTTCATTCGTATCTGTCGTTTCCATATCACTTCATGGTTCAAGGAAGTGTATTTATAATCGGACGAACATAAACTCACTCATGTTTTCCCGTATCATGTTCCCGTAATTGTCCGCATTATAAATATGGGGATGCGAACCCTTGGTTCCCCTAACACAATCGTAATATAAATTACGGAGAGATATGCCCGGTTCGTTCGTTATTTTATCACAAAAAGAACGAGTAAAGCCATTAGACAGCCAAACGTGCATATCGTTGTCGAACATATCCGCTTTGGAGGTTTCGTTGGCATGGGCGGCGGTAAACACCAACACTCCCGGAATACCTTCGCAGGCCTCGCCTATGGTTCCGGAATAACAGGCATCGAGTACGAAAAGCAATTTCCGGAACCTTTTTTCCTTGCTCAAGCTGTTGATGATGCTCTGCATTTCAAAGCCGTAAACAAATTGGTTACTGCCCCACATCAATGTGTTTCGTGAACCGTGTCCACACCAGAATATCAACAGATTATCGTGCATTGTAGGTGCAATCACATTCGGTAGCCTATTCGATTTCTGCCCGGATAAAATCGCGACAAAATCCTGTTCGGAAATGTCGGATAAATGATAGTCTACCTTAACATCGTGATAAAGGTTCTCCCCGTTGGGGGTTACTCTTACATTACCCGGTTTAGGGTTGTTGGGATTATTGGCGATATTATCCTCCATTACAAGGATGATATGGTCATCATCATACCCTCTTGTTTTCAGCAACTGGTAAAAAGCCAAGGCATCCGCCTGATGACGGTAATTGATCCATGTATCAGAAGCTCCGACTATCAAGGCATATTGTTCCTGCAATTCCGGATAATCGAATTCCTTCTGGTTGTCGGTAAACGACTGTTGGTATGTAGACTGGCAATCCCAAGCTTGTGTTGAGGAAATACTGCCGTCGGCTCCGTCCATAGTGAGGTATTCCAAAGTGGTATATTTGCCATCGTTATACACCCAATGGGCATAAAAAGTACTCAGCACGCTGTTGTGGTTCTTGGCGTCCCATGTCCAATCGCCCGATACTCCTCTCAGATCAGGTTCTTCTCCTGTAGCAAGACGGGTAAACGTAGCTTGTAAATCCGGAGCCGTCCATCCGTCACAAACTGCCCCCTCCCTGCCATCGACCATACGCAGAATCGCATTATTGAGAGGTTCTTCTTCCTGCCGGGCAAACACCGAAAAAGCGGCAAGCATCAAAGCATCGTAAAATTGTGCTTCACCGTTCTGCGGCTCATCTCCAAAACGTCCCTGATAGGCTGCAACCCATCCGCTACGCGGATCAGCGCTTGGATTAATCCCCTCATAGCGCAGATTACCTATTTTGCCTTTCAGTTTGGGAGAATTTACCACATCCGAACAAAGCACATGTGGATATTTCAGGGGGTCAGAAGAACCTGACTCAGTCATAATCCTGCCTACCTCTTTGTCGAACACCAACGCATCCTCTTCTTTTGACGGCGCGAACAGTATAGCCGTATCATACCACTTCACAATGCCATGCTGCCGTCTTACAGCCTCAGCCAATTGCTGCCTGTTGGCATAGACAATGATGTCGTCTACGGCCAGGCCCAATTCTATTGCCTGATAAGAAAACCAGTCGGAGAACGACTTTCCATACTCATCGGCGGAAGTTATCAGCCTTACATGGCTATAATCGCCCAATTTGGCTTGGGTAAGCAATATTTCACACTGGGAAATATCACTTTGGGTAAAAAACCACATTCCATTGTGTCCTCCGTATATACGTTGCAGCTCGGTGGATGTTGTAATGGGAAGCATCATCGGTATCCGCCCCTCCACCTGTTGCGCCACCTCATAGGCGGAAGAAGAGGTTGTAGGACCGATAATCATAGAATAGTCGCCACTTCGGGCTATGTCATACATCCTGTCGCTCAAATCCGGATCGTATTCGTTTATCCAATCGAGTTCCATAACCACTTTAACAGGCTGTCCCGCTTGTCCTTCCGTGATGTTTTCCAAAGCCCAAGCTGCTATTTCCTGCCAGTTATCTTTCCACTCTTCGGGACACAATACCGCTATGCGACATCGCTTTTCGGTATAGTTCATTGTCCTATCGGCATCGTCATCATTGCATGCACTCAGGCAAACAACGAGCATCAGCAATAAACCATATATCCTATTGCAATTCCATTTCATAGGCTTTTTCTTTTTTTATAGCGACTTCGTAATTTTGATCATAAATATTTTCCCAATAAGACGGATCGACATAATATTCCTCCCATATATCATTGACCTCGTAAAAAAGGGTACTAAGTAAAACCGATGCCTTCTTGTCGGTCATGCCGTATGAAGTATGTCCCGAAAGCCGTCCGCCGTCAATCCAGCGCAGGATATGTTCTTTCACCGCGCTTTTCACATCTATGACGACCGAAAACGGCACACGCTTGCTGTAAAGTGAACAGTCCACATCCATGCCGGCGATAAGCATAAAAACAAACGGGGTTTCACGCGAATACTTAAATATACCTGCATTAGCCCCTTTCGCCAGTGGGAAGAAGAAATCTCCATTATGCTTTGCCGCCAGCCTGTATGCGCTGTCGGGCATTGCCCATCCTGCATGGTCGTTTGCCAGATAATGCTTTATCACTTCACCTTGAGGATTATGTGCGATATATCCTTCACCGAATGCCTTTGCCGCCTCTTCCACCGCCGGGTCGCCTTTTCTTCCACCGATGATGCGCGCCACCTCACTTCCTTGCGCCAGGCATCCCGACAGATAAGACACCCCATAGCGGGAGATCCTGAATGTCGCTATTCCCGAAGGCAAATCCTTACCGTCATGTTCAAAGAGCAGCACTGAGTTTTGCTCATCGGTCTGAAGAGACTTTGCCAATCCGCCATATTCATTGTCGCTCAGAACAAGCAGGCGAGGCGTGCCTTGCCGGGCATCGCACCACTTCCGTACGCAATCGGCAGCTTGTTCCATGTTCTTGGGACGCTGTATAGATACCATCACCCCCGCTTCGGACGCCGTTTCAAGGAGACCGGAAAGCGCACTGTCGTTATAACCGTTGTCGCCCATACCGCCCAACGGTGTTATGACGGTAATATCCGGATATACCTTTTCGTCCTTGCCCGCCTGTTCGTCATCGGAGCAAGCCGTAAGCAACAAGAGTTGCATGAATATGTACAGCAATCTTTTCATTGGACAGGATATACAATTTCATAATTTTCAACATCTTCTCTGCTAAGAGTCTTATAAATCAAATGATATGAATCCGTGTTTCTAACATGAGTCCCATCGGCATAGCGCACTTTTTCTACGCTATAGTTACCATTGCGAAAATCTTTGATTTTAACTCGTTTTGTCCAGCTGAACCAAGTATGGCGAGCCCACCATAAAACTGTATGCGCTCCAATATCATCTCCATCTATACATATATATGGATAATCAGGGCTTCCTTCCATTATGTCATAAAGGTTTGATACAGGGAATATTCCAGGATGTTTTTCATATGCAGCAATAAAAGCATCTCTATTATACGTCCATGAACGTCTTATGCTTTGCCACTCATACTCAGAGGCTGAATGATAAAAGGTAACATCTTTCCAGTGATCTTTTTCCTCGCGTGTCGAAGATAAACTGCTTATTCCATAACAAGCAAAGCTACTGGCCTCTATAACTAAAATATACTCCTTTAATTTTAAGGAAAAAAAGGGAAATTTTATTACTGTCTCTTTATATAGAATAGTTCCAGGCGAATAGATTTTGCTCAAATTTTGCTGACCCTGATTATCCGGAAATGCAGCATGAGGCTTATAGTATAACGTGTATGGGCGGACATTGGCAAGGCTCATCTCTGCTTTAGCCAAGCTGCCATCTTCATTTGAAGCCGAAAACGTTACGCTGCCATAGTCTCCCAGGTTCACACTGACCTTCTTGTCCGATACAGAAATCAGTTTTTGCGCCTCTGCTTCATCCGGAAGAAGAGACATAAAATCGTTGTGGGCCTCATCGTATGTTTCCGCCTCTGCGCTTCGCACAGACGGACGCGATTCATCCAGTACGATCCCCATGGATGGAACAAATTTGGCAGGAAGGTTCTCCACCGACGTACTGTCGGAAAGTTTATTTTCATCTATCACCGTCTGATAGTAGTTGGACAACAGGGTGCTGTACACCTCTGCCTCAATGCTTAATTCCGGAACGGTTTCCGTTTCAACCTCCTCTACTGGATCGTTGTCCGAACAAGCCCAATTGCCCATTGTCATCAGCAATAATAAAGGCAATGTCTTTTGTATCGAGTCAAGTTTCATAAATCTTATTTTGTATAATGATCTTTAGCATTTGAATATTTATCATATTTGTAATAGCAGGTTCGGAACAGCCTCAATGGGAAGAAATTGTTTTTTCCATTGCCCAAGGCAACGACTTTCCAACGATAATTTTTGTCCAGACACAATGCCGTACCGGTCTTGTAATCATTAGATGTCTTGAATATCAAATAACATTTATCCGTATTATGAATGGACATTTTGTTCGATTTTGGAACACCATCTATATCTCCCGGTCCGTAAAAGCCTTCGAATTGTGCATCGAAACCGGAAAGATTGCCTTTCAGCAAATGCCGGGTCTCGTAACCGACATAGCGTGTAAGAAAATCACGGTCAATATCTGTGGGATAATACCATTTCATGGGCTTTTGATATATATCGTCCATATCCGGCCCGATACCGGTAGGCGGTTCATCCAACACACTGTTCACATTGACCCAAATTTCGCCATTATCCGCATCATACTCGCGATCGTTAAAGACACTACCCGTAAAGAAACCACTGTTGATAGTCTTGTCAATGTTCCGGCGCGTCCAATATCCCGACCCTATTTTTACGATGGGAAGGTCAAGTATTCCTTTGGGCTTCCACTGCATCTTGAAATTGCGCTTCAAGTCCAATCCCAAGGAGGTCAGATAGATGTTTCCATGCAGATAATATACGGAATCAATGCGTGTGGACGGGGTAACCCCATCTACGGGCAGCACGAATACATCTCCCTCCGAAAAGGTAAGCCATGCCGGCGGACAACCTTTCCCATCGCCCGGATACAAGCCCGTACCGTGAAACGTGCGTCCTTTGCGGATAGGATAGATTACCGGAACCCGCTCGTTGCTCTTCAACACCGGGATATATTCATGACAGACCTCAAGGATAGGGTCGGCATTGCTTAAGTTCGAGTGGTCGGCATAAACTACGCGTACCAGCGACTCATCCGGGCTTCCGCCGAACCGCATATAGTCCGCACCGCTAATCTTGATGCCGTAGTTGTCCAGCCCGGCTGCCGAGGCGGTTACATCATTCATGCTTTTCTGTGATTCGGCTATGGCGCATTGAAAAAACAGATTGGCGAGCTGTTGTGGGAACAATGACCAAATCGGCACAAGCTGCACATTGATGGGAGAGAGCCTGCTGAGAGATTCTTCGCTCATGAAATTGTTTTTAGGCAACGACCGTGTCCAGGCTTCGATATGCTCAGGTTTTATCCGCCCACTGCCGTTACAATCCTTAATAATCTGCTGCCGTGCCTGCCGGTCTCCTCCGAATATTTTGAACGTCCCCGTATTGTTCACTTTGGTGTCCATTCCCTGGATGTCTCCGTTTGCCAACGTATAATCGGAAGGCTCACCGTTGAAAAAGTATTTGTTGAAATCCTCGGCACGCATATTCAGTTCGCCCACCATCGTGCGGTTGAAGTTGACGGCGATATCCATTGTTCCGCCCAAATCCACATAAGAGATTATATGTGTCCCATAATCCTTGAAAAGCCTGAAAATCTTTTCTTCGGACGGGCTGTCCACAATATCGTCGTATCTCTTCCGAAAATCGTCGGTGAGGATATCCGTCTGTTTCTGCTCCATATACTGAATGGCCTTTGAAAGGTCCAGTGAAGAACAGGCTACGATGCGTTGGAAATTGATATAGGCATAGCCTGTCTGGTCAAAACTCGTAGTGTTTTTCTGTTCTTCAAATCGCAAGATGGTTTTCTTTCCGCCTTTCAGTCCGGTGCGCGTCTTTTCCTGCATGGTGGTCATCAGTTCCGACATTTCCACCATCGAATTGCTGGTAATGCTCTTCGTATCCTGCCAGGTTCGCGCCACAGTCTGCACAATCATCGGATCGACAGCGGTGGCACGGTCATAATCAAAGATGGGATTACAGATGCTCGATTCGGCGTTCAGTTCCTGAAAGATGTTATAACCGCATCCGGCATAACACGTGATGCTTCCGTTATTGTCATCATCGCCCAGACCGCACTGATACACCTTTATATCTATCGCTTCATCCCCGGCATTGCCTATGTTTATGTATCCGCTTCTTCCGGCAAGCCCTTCATTCCGGTCCACATAGATTTCCACATAGCCGTCGTAGCTTACCGTATCGCTCATCAGCTCAATCCAGTCTTCGTCCACGTGTACCGGTAGGCCGGAAGGACTTCCGGTTTCCGACTCTACGTGAATGCTGTGATAAGAAGCCCTTATCGGAAGGCGCACCTCGCTTTCCTCGGTCGACAAGCCTCCGGGATTATCCAGCCCCCCTGTCACAATGTCATCGTCTGCACAGGAAGCGAACAAAACCGGCAGAAATAAGAGAGCTATATATTTCCTCATTGTTTTTTTATTCATTTATCGGATTACTTCTTTGGGGATAATCTTATAGTAATAAATACCGTTGCGCATCATTCTCCGGGTAGTTCCATAGCCCAATCCGGCTTGCCGGAACACCGGTTTCAGCACAGTTTCCGCATCAGGATATTTCGACACGTAAAACTCCGTCAGCATCTCTTGCGAGCCGTCGTAATAAGTCCATCCGGGCAAGTTGTCGAAACGTGTTCCCGGAGCCATTTCCTCCACATCGGTAAGATAAAACTTGTCGAGGAACTTACGCACCATGTAGGGCTTTGTCCCCGTGTTGAGATTACCGTTCGTATCAAGACTTCCGGGCCATTCATAGTCAGGCATGTAACGGGTGTTCCTGCTATCGTCCACCCATTCCGGCTTTTTCGGGAAAAGCTTTCCTTTTGCCAGATAGAACACATCGCTTTCCGTTTCCATTTTGGTTACTTGAAAGCGGTCGTAAAGCCATTTCACTTCGTAACAGCCATTATCCTTGATGCTTCGTCCTATTCCTTCAGTAAGCTGGATTCTGTTTTCATACACCGGATAGGTTACAATCAGCCATTCGTCGCCCTCTGCTTCGGGTACCCATTCCAAATAGGATACCGCCACTATTCGTGAGGGAACAGACTGGTTGTCGCCGGTGATGACATGACACACGCTGCCTTGATACCAAGAGTTCATGTCTTTAGGGTAAATATCGTATCTGACGTCAGGACCGGGGATGGTTATGGATGCGTTTACAAAATTACGTTCACCATAAATCTTGCGCATCTCATTGGCCGAAGCCATAATTCGTACCTGGACCCTCCGGGCTATATCCTTGTCAGGAATGAATTCCCATATCGGCGTAACTTCCATATCGATGAGCTCCGAACGTTCGTCCCATTCATTGCCGCCGGCTTTTTCAATACTGCTTATCCAGTTGTTGTAATTTTCCATGTTGGCTTGCAGGTTATCGTAGCTCGGATCAGCAACCAAGCCGTCAAACAGACTCGCATCTCCGCCTTTCACCGTCAGTTTCAGCTCGGCTGTATTGAAGATGTTCTTGTAAATCGTGCTATGCTGGCTGCTTTCGATGGACTCCCATTTTATGAAAAACTTGGCTGAATTCTCTTTAAATTCCCGCTCTTGGAAAAAGGTTTTTACATTACGCGAGCTTGTACGCACGGACAAATCGAACGAACCTCCCGCCGACACACCGGTTACCACGTGGGTACCGAATATGTTTATAAACGAATCTACCACGGCATAGTTATTGGGAGAGGCCGCCTCCAGTTTACGCAAAGCGTATCTGAAGTTTTCCGACAGCACCTCGTCCGGATTTTCCGTTACTTCACCGGGGATTCCGTCTTCATCCAAAAGCCCGGTGAGATCGACACTCCTTTTTCTTGTACTCAACCCTATTACCTGATTGAAAATGAGCGTCTCCTCGTCCACCTTTTCGATGACAAAGCCATCCTTTGCCGCAGAGTTTTGAAATAAAATCAAATTGGCAGACATATCTGAATGCCAATTGACTTGATGGACATAGTCCGTCAATCCGCGTATTACGCTAATGGTGTCTGTCACCTCGTTCCTTATTTCTTCACCGTATAAACCGTTCTCCTTGATATAGTCCATGTTGAGCACCTGGCACATGACATCACCTAAATTGCATTTGCTGCCCGTAACGGCCCGGTAAGAAAATCCTAACGCATGATGCCTGTACATTACCCGGTTTTCGGCAGCGGTACGCATATGCGAATACCAGAACTTCGATGCATCCGAATTGACCGGGGATTGCTGCGTCTCATCAAGAGGCAAATCATCGGAACATGCCGGGAAACCAATCCCGGCAATTACTAATAATAAGATATATAAACGATTCATACACCGAATATTTTTCTATAACTTAATGGATAAAACCAGAACAGGTCATTACCAATGTTCTACCATTTCCTGGATATCGAAAGTATAAGGACATGAACCATCCTCGTTATTGGGATATTTTTTCTTGAAATACTCCTTAAGAACATCTTCGGCATCCTCACTGAAAAGTTCCCAAATAGGAGCCGGATAATAGTCCGTACAAGTAATGGTTTCCACAGTATCTGCCTTCACCGATTCATACCATCCATCTATGGAGCTTATCATCTTCTCGAACGATACCGTTTCCTCTCCCTTTTTCGATATAAGACCTGCAAATTTTTTGTTTACATCGCTAGCTGCCTTAATAGTACCTCCCTTGACACGCGACTGGAATATGCTACTTTGTATATGTGTATTCATGCCATTCATATATTGAGCCTCAGCGGATACATTCAAACTCAGCAAGGCATTTAAACCAAAGTGGAGATCACCATGAATGTTTAATGTATCGGTACCGTTTTCTTCCTTGAAAATATAGTTCAGTTCAATGCTGCCTCCTACATTTGCTTGAGTTATATATGCCGGTCCGAATTTCTTATTCAGCTCATCCAGTTTTTTCTGTAATTTATTAGCATCTTTTTGAGATACTAAGGTCTCAATTTCATCCCTGATTTTAATAAAGGAACTGGACAATAGCATCTTTTGGGCGGCACGTTTCATTTGTTCAATACCTTTGTCATCATCCTCATTGGGTGTTGTTAGAAAATCATAATCATCCATTACTTTACCCAGATTCACAGAATATTTACCGACTTTACGATTGGCAGCCACACTGTAATTGAATGTAGTATCCGTACTGGAACCAAACATTTTGAAACTTCCGTTCAGTCCCAACTTGAACAAGCCATAAGCTACATTGACTTCCAGGTTTGCAGTGATATTACGTGAGTTACTTTCACAGTTTGATTCGTAAAGCATTTGTGTTTCAACTTCTGTTGTCCGTGTCTCATCCACATAACCTGCGGGGTTAAGGTTCAATTCTTCGGCATACTTTTTAAACGTCGAGTTCTCTTTATAAGAATCGAGCACAAGCACCTGCCCCATAGTCATACCTGACGAAGCCCTCCCTTTCGCAACTTTCATTCCAAAGCCTAATGGTATAGACTTGCCGAATTTCGACATATCCAACTCCCCGTTTTCACCATCGGCATTCACCGGATTTTGGTTGACGGTATATTCAATCTTGTTTTCTCCGGATGCGATGATAATTTTGGCAACACGTAAATCATTGCTCGTATTTGCATCCACCACGAAATTAATCTCACCTGAACCCTCTCCGTTATCATCCAACAGCCCTATCCATCCGTCATCTTCCTCATCGGCGTAAACCACTGAGGCATTCCAATGCGAATCCGCATCCAGCTTGATGGTTTTCAAGGTGTTGGTGTAATCCAATGTAATCGTGTTTTCTGTTCCTTCCGGTAAAGAAAGACCAAACTTCTGGTCATCGTCTGAACATGATGCCAAAGACATCGCTAAACTCAATAGCGAGGCAGCCATAAATAGACCGTGTTTCATAAATACTTTGTTCTATTAAAATGTGTAATAAATGATATAAAAAACGATTGCGTTTTTTCTTTGAACAGGATTTATTCTATCACAAACGAATAAACGACCTTTGACGTATTAAGATTAAGAACCTCAAACGTATAAGTTCCATTCCAAGTTGTAGATTTCAATTCCGCCTCGGCACTGCCGCAGGCATCTTTCACTCGTTGGTCGCATTCGTTTACAGAACCCTCAAATGTAAACTTGGATTCAGTCACTCCCAGAGCCTTCTTATAGGCACGCTCAATCGTCCCTAGGTCAGTCATCGAGCTGCTCTCAATACTGCTAAACCCCATTTCATAGGTTACTTGGGTTATAGCCTCATCCTCATCATTGCTACAAGCAAAGAAAGTTAAAGAGACTATCCCCATTAAAACACAAACAATAAATCGGTCAAATCTTTTCATTTGTTTATTCATACTTTATCTAATTAATGTTACCAACTACACGCCAACAGTCAATTGTTTATTTTGTGGAGAGTATGTACTTCTATAAAGTGTTTTGTATTATTGTACCAAAAAACTTTCTGCTTTTTTAAACAGTCTTTCTTATGATCCGGTATATTTACTCCACCAATTCTCCATGGTAAATAAACCACTCTTTATAAGAGATGTAGTTTTTAAAGTTAATGTCGTATCTATCAGTCAATATTATATAAATATATATTTTTATATAGACATTAAAATGAGGTTATTTGCCTTATCCACAACAGATGTATCTAAAGAGCTAAGATAAATTTGGGTGGTTTGTTCCGAATCATGTCCCAATGCCTCACTGATGACAGATAGAGCAATATTTTTACTTTGGGCAATACTGGCCCATGCATGGCGTGCAACATAAGTAGTAAGTGGGATATCCAAACCAATCTGCTTGCCAATCTGCTTCAGATTTCTATTGATACGATGAGCCGCATTCTGGTATTGATGCCACTCGTCCACACCATTGTTTCGAATAACCGATAGCAAGTAGGGTGTATCAAAGGTATCATATTTATCGATGAGTTCCTGCATGGGTTTTTCCCATTTGACGAACAACAGCTGACCGGTCTTATTTCTCCGATAAGTAAGAATCCCATTTTGCAGGTCTTTCTTTTTTAAGAATGCCATATCCACAAAGGACATTCCACGTGTATAAAAGCTGAATAAAAAGATATCCCTGGCAAAGATCAGTGATTTTTTCGTCAATTTTAAATCTCGTATTTCCCGGATCACATCCAAAGAAACGGCACGTTTCTTTGTTTTATCAATACCGGTATATACATGCTTGAAAGGATTTTGCTGAGTAACAAAACCCTGCTCCACCGCACGGTTATAGATAGCTCTGAGATTACGCATATAATAGGAACTGGTATTCGGACAAATACCGGTTCCTTTAAGCCAACTTTCATAGGCTATCATCAGATTGGAGTCCATGTCTTCCAGCGGAATATCTGCTCGGTCATTCAAAAAGCGTTCGAAACTTCCCAAGGCATTTCGATAGGTATCGGCAGTACGTACTTTTCCTATTTTCTTCAATTCAACCAACAATTCTTTCCCATACAAAAGAAAGGTACAACTTCTTTCATAAGTAGAGTAAAGTTCTACGATACGGTCGGCTGTATAAGGTTTATTTTCCTGTTTCAAACGGTTGATACATTCTTTTATTTTGAACAGATCTGCATCAATATGTTTTTTCAATGCTCTCAGATAGAGTCTTCGCTCTTCATTCTTTCCGGCCGAAACATTTATCCGTTTCAAAACTGTATTCCACTCGCTCGGGAATAGTCTATAACCGGTACGAAGTTTCCGAACCTCACGATGATGAATTATTTGATAATGTAGAGTCCCCTCTTTTTGGATGGTAGAAGACGGACGGAATTTTACTTTTATACTAGTCATATGCATTCAGTTTTAAATTTTATGTAGAGTTAATAAACAGACAAACTAACCACATACGGTTCAATCTGTTTTGTGATTTCAGATGAATTATAAGTTAGATATGTAAAAAGTGACTCCGGAGCTTTTACGGGGACGGTCCGGCAGCGTTTCTGCCGGCTTTTCCGCATTTCAAGTCTTCTGAAAGCAAACGTTTCCCCACAGAGCGTACGCTTTCTCGTTATATTGCTATAACCATATAGCCATATAAAAATCTGTTATACCGCTATCAACATAGCTCCGTCTATCCCTATTCCGATATTACGCCCTACACAAGTCGCCATATCATGATATGGCGTTATCCGACTGTTTCGATACATTGCCGCCTTTTGTCATCCTAAACTCACGGCAGATAAGATTCGGGAACATCAAATAAGGACTTTTATCCTAAAACAATATAATAATTTGATAATAAAACCCTTACGAATGAAAATAAAAAAAGAGATTAAGCCCGAAACAGGACTTGATCTCCATTGAAAATCTTTCATAAGAACTTGCTAAGGTCAAGTAAATTAAGCACTTTTGTAGCTAAAGAGTTATTTAAAATCATGCAGGAAAACGCGAGTGGGCGATGGATTTTCGCCACCTAATCGTTACCTGCCCATTTTTTCCTGTTGAAAACTGCGAATGCGCTGACGCATATTCTTTTTCAGACAGTCGCTGTATACCCATGGCTCTATACCGTGATAATCGCCTGTATTCAATACATTGAGGATGTTAGGCAAATAAGAACCGTCAAACCCTTGTAGCACAAGTACCTTGTAATAAGGATCAACGGTCACCGTAATGGTATCGTTAAGCATTGCCGGAGTAGCATCTGTACACCAATTGACCGGATTGATGCACATCACATTGGGAGCACTGACTACGGACTTTATGTATTTGACATCCGAAACGGAATTGTAACAAATGGTGACTCCTGTGTCAATAGAGTCTGTTGCCGGTTTAATCCACGGTGCTTTCTCCACATCAGCAGGAGTAACCTTGTATCCCAACACGTATGCGGCAATCATCCGCTTACGTTCCTCTTCAGACAAGTGCTTCATCAATTCCACAACCGACTTTCCACCCTGACTGAATCCTGCCAGAATAAATGGACGACCTTGGTTATAATTTATGAGAAAATGGTGGAAAGCAGCTTTTACATCTTTGAAAGACACATCCATATATCTGCACGCAATGGTATCTTCATTGAGTGTCGCCCACGAATCAAGGGTAATATGTCTATAATGAGGAGAATAGAAGTTATTTCCCAATGCCATGTATTCAGCTACCTTGGCCATTTCGGTTTCCATGTGTACACGATGTTCGGGCAAAGATGGGTCTGCATAATGAGAAACAAGGCTGTCGGATGTTTTCCAATCAAACTCCCAAGTAGAAGGAATGTAAAACACATCGACACCATCGCCTTGGTCATTACGTTCGACATACCACATTTTCGATTCATTATAATCGGGAGCAGCCGGAACAAAGACCGCTGCTTCCCGGATTCCTTTCTGTATCTTGTCGCATCCGCAAACAAAGCAAACAAGAAGTAAAAGTGCACTGTAAACGACCTGCTTCATAAACTATTTCTTACGGTCGTAAATATCGCGAAACTCTCCTTTAATATTCTCGCCTGTTTCCGGATCGAGGGTTTCATCCGAGTAGAGATAGAAGCAATCGTTACTTTCAAACAAGATTTGTCCTCTCACAGTGCCATTGATGATATAATCATTGTTATCTTTCAAATTCCATTCAAATTTCTGCTCCATGTACTCACCTTTAAACGTCATAGTGATGAGTGCTTTTCCATCTTTATAGAATGTCTGCATGCCTTCAGCACCTACCTGTGTAGGCATATCTTTCCACTCCCCGTTTGTCTTTTCCTGTGTTGTACGATAAATCCATTCACCGATAAGACGTTCTGAGTTGCTCACCTTCCGATCTTTATCTTTGTTACAACTGCTGAAAGAGAGCGACACCATACATAAAAGAATTAAAATAAAAAATTTGCTGTTCATATTGATAAATTTAAAATTTGATTAATACATAACGCGTTGGCGGAATTAAATTTATAAAAGATCAATGAATAACAAGTTTGTATTTTACTGAAATTCAATACTTTGAAAGTAATAAACTTTTAACAAACAAATATTATATACATAACCAATGTGCAAAATTGGCAAAATTCCTGAACATATGCAAACCGGTAGCCGGTAATTTAATCAATAACGAAAATATACCAAGAAGAGCTATTCTCTAGTTCTCAGATCTTGATATTGTAGCGTTGAATATGATATCAGAAACAGCCAACATTGACAGTGAGTCTTTGTTGTTTGCAAAGTTGCTGAAATTAAGAGTAAGATCCCTAACATTATATCCCGTAGACAAGGCAATAACACAAATAGCAAAATAGTGACACAGGGATAAACTCGGCACAAGGTTATCTGGGAGTACCCTTAATGATTTTTTCAAATTTGTTAAAATT
Organism: Bacteroides sp.; assembly: GCA_019414725.1. GTDB lineage: Bacteria > Bacteroidota > Bacteroidia > Bacteroidales > Bacteroidaceae > Phocaeicola. The sequence continues at coordinate 2,584 of DXLM01000026.1, read as the reverse complement.
TCATTGACAGATCTCTCTTTTGATTATTTTTTTTGTAGATCTACAGTATTTTTAATAAACTTGCCATTGTTTTTAGTTAAACGGATAATTATAGCTCATGATTTTGGGGATTGCGAATTTAAAATTATTATAACTGACCGACTGATTAATATTATCATCCAATTATTTTAAAACAGTTTCTTGCTTTGTATTATTATATAAGATATATGAAATTAACAAATTTATTTTCCCGGATATTGACCGGGATGTGTTTGGCAGTCTGCTTGACAGCCTGTGAGAAGAATTATTATACCGAGGTTGTGGAAGAGGCTGATAACGAGGAAATTCCAATGAGGGATTTGCATGTAGAAGCATTGTCGCAGAGTTGGTTCGCAACCAGGGGAACTGATTATATCTCGCCACTTTTTACTTATCTGGCTCCAAGTATCAGTAAATATTATAAAATGGGAGACCGGTTTGAAGATATGGTACTTGCCTTTGATAATCCGGCTGCCGGGCAAGAAATCCATGTGACAATGAAAGCTTCAGCCCTCAATGAAGAGAGAACGGTATCCATGCTGACAACCGGAGACGAGCGTATCGAAATGTTTTTTCCTATCAAATGGAAATATGAAAAATTTTCTTCCATAAAATCAGCAATGCCTATTACGATGGAATGGGAAATCAGAATGAAAGAAAATATAATTTGTCAATATTCCAAACAATTTAATGTATCTCCCTTTCAAGAAGATCCATACTCTGTTTATTGGGAGCTGGATACTCCAGATGCTAAGGATTATGTTGCATATTTGAAAACGTTGGATTGGGGTGAATATCCTATTAGAGAAGATGGTGAAATATGCTATTTGTCTTTTGAGCCTTTTTTCTTTGGTTATGTTTCACCCAATAATCCTATGGTAAGTAGACTGAAACAGGAAGCAATGAGTGATATCGCAGACATAAAAGATGGATTTTTTGGTTATCAGTGGGGAAATGATTATGTCAAGGAGCAATTGGTTGCATTTTATTGGTTGATGAATAAATATGGAGTAGTATATTCTTTTGAGGGAACGCTCCTGTCTACTTTTGCCGAAGTGTTTAATAATGGCCAGGGATATTGTACCACGCTAACTTGCGCAATGGCAAGCCTTTGTCTGAGTGCAGGAATAAGTATTGAATTTGTCGAGATACCCGGACATATGTATCTTGTGGTTCTCGATCAGGAAGGTAATCCTTTATATCCTATGGATTGTACTGCTATTTGGAAACTGGACAAAACTTTACCTTTTGACAAACAAATAGAGATGAGCCGCGAATATTTTGAATATATGCTGGAACTGAGCAGGGCAGAGTATGAAGAGAATTTTCCTTTTATAGAAGCGCAGAGCCCTCGCTATTTTGTTTTTCCCATGACATCTATGGGATATAATAAGAGCGGCATCCCTTCCATTGACATGCCTTACATTTCCGGCAATGCACGTGGTGTTAATGAGAATATTCGTGTGACTTGCCGCAAAGCAGTGGAGCGTCCGAATTTTATCGGGGCAATTATTTCGCAAAAATTTGCTAAGGCCAAGAATGTTTACTAATTTTGTAATTGAAGAATCATTTGAAGTTATGCAGAAAAACGCAAGCGAGCAATGGATTTTCATCACCCAATCGTTACCTGTCTATTTTCTATGCTTCGTTTATCCTTTGATATTCAAAAAGTTAACAAGAGCTACACTATTTTTTCAAAAAGATCAAGAACTTTCAAAAAAAGATAACGGGCTTTTTAAAAAAGAACAAGAGCTTTTTTTAAAAGATAACGAGCTTTTTTAAAAACGTCTTGATCTTTTTACCCTGCATGAAATGCCGGGAACTTTACGATCACATTCCATAGAAGTACAAACCCTTTACGCACACTTTTTCTTCTCAAAAAGCCAAAAAACATCCTACTTTACATCAAGCCGGAATATCCTATAAAAAAGAATATATAACTGACAACAAGCATGTTATATGGAAAGATACTTCAAAACGTAGTGAGGGCATGAGGGATTAGTGAGAGCATAAGTGAGAGCAACTATTTTTACCACAACTACACAAATCATTCATGGTCAACATGTTACACATACAGTGAGAGTATGAGGGCATAAACGCTCCCAACTTTTTTGGATTTGGGCTTATAACGATGAATAAAATAATGTATCAAGCTATTTTATAACATTACTTGCTTATTCCAAACTACAGGATATTTTCAGGCTTGTCCGAATATTACCTCACCTCTTTCCGCCCTTCATACTACTTTTGCCGAAACGGCGCGGACGGCTGAAAAAATAGATACTTCCTCTACCCACCAACTGATAGATAAAATCGGTCTTGTCCACATAAACAGATCTGTTTTCACGGATTTGACTAAAAATTTGTATGCCGATAGGATATTTCATATTTTAATTATTTAGCACATAATATTGTGAAGATAAACCAAACGAACCGGTTTCATCCAATCCTGATTGAACATTTTTTATCGTGGACAGCCTAGCATAATAAAAAGGGTGTTTCATTTTGAACTGAGATTCCGAAAGAACCAACAGCACAAAAAGAAACACCCGAAAGACGTTTACTA
>DXLM01000025.1:26652-38135 GCA_019414725.1 Bacteroides sp. | reverse complement strand
ACCGGCTGATCCGTAGTCAGCTACTCTATTCAGTTGAGCTACGCGGCCATTGTTTATTGTTCTTTCGTTTTAACGGGTGCAAAGATACGGACTTTTTTTGAAAATGCAAGCGTTTTACTAAACTTTTTTCTAAAAATTATTCGACGAAACGGGAATTAAACAGCTGCCAGCCTAGTGTTAAACCTACATTCCAATCGTTAGACGGTGAGCTATAGTGATTTACATAGGCACTGATAGAACCGAACGATAATTGAAAGACTAATGAAATTTCTCCAAGATATTCGAATTTTGTGAAAGCTTTCCCGTAATATGCTTGTCCATATTCATCTTTCTTGATAGGAAAGATGGGTATAAATCCATAAAATTCTCCGCGTAATTGAAAAGACTCGCTTAACTGGTAGATGGGCATGGTGCCGACTCCGGCATATTGATTAGCACGGAAAGCCTCATTATAGGTTACTTTGCTATGGGCTGTCGGAGTGAATTCTCCTGCCTGCATTAATGTAGCCGTATAATTGTTGGAGAAATTTCGGGATGAGTAATATGCCTCCAGATACGCTCCCAAAGTAAACTTAGGGCTTACCTTATGGTATGTTTCGTTCTGATATGAAACTTGAAGCCAGGATTGTACTTTTTTATAAGGCTCCGGTGTGCCTTTAGTCACTTTGGATACACCGGATCTGAAATGTTCTGTGCCGGTGAAAATTTGTGCAGCCATTTTTTCACGACTTCCTTGTGTGGCAAATTGGCGGGCATTCAAGGTACTTCCTTCCAATACGATAGAGCCTCCGAAGATAGAATAAGTGCTTTCATCATGTTTTGTCTCGCTGAAGTCGATGATATTGGTTTGGAAGTACCTGTCCTCCATACGGGCTATACCCACACCGAATTCAGCTTTTTTACGGCTTAGAAACGGTAATGACACCTTCAATTTTACAAACTCTTCCCTTTTCTTGTTGAAAGCCGGATTGTCTTTGTTGGAAAAGAATTTGGCTTCTTTGAAATAATCGAAGGTAGAGATCGAGGCTATGAATTTATAAGATGTAGGCAGTTTGGTTGGAAAATCGATTCGTGCTGCAAGTTGTACATTATTGTAGACCCGGCCTAACTGTCCGTCAAAATTAAATTCTTTTGAATAATAGTTCAAGTTTTGATAAGAAGCACCAAAATAGACTTGATTGGAGCCACTGGAAGACACGTTTCCACCGACACGAACGGAGAGATTGGCCTCCATTTTGACCTGAAGATTCAAGTCGTAGGTTTGGTCTTTCTCATTATAAACGGCATGAGGAATGATTTCGGATATAATATTATCGGACAACAAACGGAAATATGCTCGTTTGACATCCTCCATAGTGAAAACATCGGAGTCGTTTTCATGAAACTCTTTTTGTATATATTGCTTTTGCTGTTCATTGGCACCGGTTATATTAACTCTTTTGAAACGGAAATCCGGTAAATTGCTCTTATAGGCCAGTCGTTTAACTTTCACTTGTTCGGGGGTGATTCTTCGATGAATTCGGCTTTTTATGGAGTCCATCATTTCTATGGCACGTTTATAACCAATGTCATGCAACTCGTCAAAGCGCTGGAAGTCCATTAAATTGACATCATCATATTTAAAAGTCATGAGGATGCCGAGGGAATCGGGTAAAGAGTAATCTGTCTTTTGCATAATCATATTTTCTAGTTGCCCCATAATGTCACCTTCCTTGGGTTTGCCCGGATTGGCGGATACGGCACTTCCTATAATGATATCTGGATGGAAGGTATCACGCATTACATTCACTGGAAAATTATTGTAAATGCCACCGTCGTATGCCAGTATCGAGTCTATTTCGATAGGCTTGAACATGGCAGGAAAACTCATGGAGGCACGTACGGCATCTCCCAGATCTCCTTTTTTCAATATCAGTGGTCTTTTGTTGTACACATCCGAAGCTATACAGCGGAAGGGAATATACAGGCTGTCAAAATTGGCCTTGCTTGCAGCTGTTGCCTGACCGAATAATTGCAGAAATACAATATTCATCTGAATGGGATCTACAATGCTGGTAGGCAAAAACTGAGGTTTGACATTCTTCAGCGAGTCTTTTAAGGAGATACGGATGTTGATAAATTCGGGTGTTGGAGGATTTTTCTTGAAATAATAGATGTATTTCTCTTCCACATTACCTGAATACCAGCGTTTGAAGTCATCGGATTTGAGTAAAGCCTCCATTTCATCGGGAGAATAGCCCATGGCATAAAGTGAACCGACAATGGCTCCCATGGATGTGCCTGCAATATAATCTATGGGGATACCGTTTTCTTCTAATGCGCGGATAATGCCGATATGGGTTAGGCCTTTGGCACCTCCTCCGCTCAGTACCAGTCCCACTTTCTGTGCATGGATGGGAGAAAGTAGTAAAAAGAGAAGAAAAAGTATATATAGATAATGTTTCATGGATGTCGAATCTTTGTATGTGTCGTTCCAAATATAGAAAGAAATCTTCGTTTCCAATCGTTTTTTAGAATAAAAAAGCGCCGGAAATGAACTTCCCGACGCTTTTGATAGCAAAATGTGATAGATTTGTTAAATCAGTTCGATACTGCGTTTTACAAAGTTTGTCAAAGCTTCACCTTTCAACATGTTGTTTTGTAACAGAGCAAGGTCAATCAATTGGCGGATTACTTTGTTACCACCTGCGTATTCACCTAAAACAGCTTCTTTCTTGGTCTTTTCATCGGCCAATTTTTTCTCAACATCACTTAATTCATCTTTTTCTGCTTGAGGTATTTCATCAGCTTTTTTACCTTCCTGTGCTTTGTGAAGTTCGTCGTGACGTTTATTCAGACTGGTCATTTCAGCTTCAATAGGTTCAAGAGCAGCTTTGCAAGAGTTGTCCGCATCATTCAAAACTTGTTTCACCAGTTTGTGGTCAACATTCAGAACCAAGTTAAACATATCCGGCATTTCTCCATAGAAACTCATACCTGCCTGGATATTGGCCATTTCTTTCATACGGCGCATATATTCACTTTGGGTAATCATGATAGGAGTTCCTGTCTCGCCTAAAGATTGTGTTTCCACATTGAATTCCACTTTCTTCATCTGTGGTAACTGACTGCGGAATACGGAAGATAGAATATCGCGTTGGCCAACTTCCAAACTGGCATCTTTGCGCTCTTCTTTAGCAATCAGGTGGTCAATTACATCACTGTCCACACGGGTGAAGCGGCTCTTTTCAAATTTCTGCTCGAGCATACTTACCATGGCTACATCCAGCTGACCATCCATTAACAATACGTTGTAGCCTTTGTTTTTGGCCGCATCAATGTAGCTGTATTGTTCGTCTGCATGGGTAGCATACAGATAAATCAAGTTGCCGTCCTTATCTGTTTGGTTATCTTTGATCAAGCTTTGGTATTCTTCGTAAGTATAATATTTGTCATCTGTGTCTTTCAGCAGAGCAAATTTATTAGCCTTTTCGTAGAAATCTTCTTGAGTCAACATGCCGTAGTTGATGAAAATCTTCAAATCATCCCATTTCTCCTCGAATTCTTTGCGGTCATTCTTAAAAATGGCTTGCAGGCGGTCTGATACTTTCTTAGAAATATAAGTGGAGATTTTCTTCACGTTGGAATCGCTCTGCAAGTAAGAACGGGATACGTTCAACGGGATATCCGGTGAGTCAATCACTCCGTGTAACAGGGTCAGGAAGTCTGGAACAATACCTTCTACCGAGTCGGTGACATAGACCTGGTTGCAGTAAAGTTGGATTTTGTTTTTTTGTAATTCAATGTTGCTCTTCACTTTCGGGAAGTACAGAATACCTGTCAGATTGAACGGATAATCCACATTCAGGTGGATCCAGAACAGAGGTTCGTCTGCCATAGGATATAACTCCCGATAGAATTTCTTATAATCTTCGTCTTTCAGCTCTACCGGTTTGCGTGTCCATAAAGGATAGGTTTCGTTGATTACGTTGTCTTCGTTTGTTTCAACCTGCTTTCCATCTTTCCATTCTTTCTTTTTGCCGAATGCAATGGGGATAGGAAGGAAGCGGCAATATTTAGTCAGCAATGAAGAAATACGTGTTTCTTCCAAAAATTCCTTGCAGTCATCATCTATATAAAGGATAATATCCGATCCGCGGCTTTCTTTTTCAACGTTTTCGATAGTGAACTCAGGGCTTCCGTCGCAAGTCCATTTCACAGCTTGTGCTCCTTCTTGGTGGGATTTTGTGATGATTTCCACTTTTTTGGCTACCATGAAGGCAGAATAGAATCCCAGACCAAAGTGTCCGATGATGGCATTGGCATCATCTTTATATTTTTCAAGGAAGTCGTTAGCACCTGAAAAAGCTATCTGATTGATATATTTGTCGATCTCTTCGGCTGTAAGTCCGATACCCCGGTCGGAAATGGTGATGGTATCTTTTCCTAAGCTTACTTTAATGGTAAGATCTCCCATCTCTCCTTTGAATTCACCTTTAGATGCAAGGGTTTTCAGCTTCTGTGTGGCATCTACTGCATTAGAAACTAATTCACGGAGGAATATTTCATGATCACTGTATAAGAACTTTTTAATGATGGGGAAAATGTTCTCAGTGGTTACCCCAATATTTCCTTTTTGCATACTATTTATGGTTTTAAGTTATTATGTTATATATACGTTTGAATCGTCTTTTTGTTGGATGATGGGCAAAAAAAATGCCAGATACAGTGATATCTGACATTTTGTCTGTTATTTTTTGAATAACTTTGGACTCTTTACTTTTCCACAGTCATGACAATGAGGTCTTTTTCTTTGTCATAGCTTACCTTGATCGTGTCACCAGCTGCCATTTCTGATCCAAGTATCAGCTCGGAGATGCCATCCTCCAAGTTGTTTTGGATGGCACGTTTCAATGGGCGTGCTCCAAACTGTACATCGTAACCTTTGGTGGCTACAAACTTTTTGGCATCTTCGTCAATAACAAGCTTGTAACCAATGTTTTCCACACGACTGTAAAGGCCCTTAAGTTCAATATCAATAATCCGGGTCAGTGCATCCAGATCGAGTTGGTCGAAAGTTATTATTTCGTCCAAACGATTGATGAATTCGGGCGCAAAAGACTTATTCAAAGCTTTTGTAATCACGCTGCGCGAGTATTCTTTGTCATCAGTACGGACCTGGGCGGCAAATCCGATTCCTTTTCCGAATTCTTTCAGTTGGCGGGTTCCAATATTAGATGTCATGATGACTATGGTATTTTTAAAGTCTACAGTTCTGCCATAACTGTCAGTCAACCGACCTTCATCCATCACTTGCAACAATATGTTGAATACATCGGGATGCGCTTTTTCAATTTCATCCAATAAAACGATAGAGTAGGGTTTACGCCTTACTTTCTCCGTCAGCTGCCCACCTTCTTCATAACCTACGTATCCGGGAGGTGCTCCTACCAGACGGGATACGGTGAATTTTTCCATATATTCACTCATGTCAATGCGGATAAGTGCATCTGCTGAACCGAACATTAGTTTCGCTAACTCCTTGGCCAAATGAGTCTTGCCGACACCTGTCGGACCTAGAAACATGAATGTACCAATCGGCTTATTAGGATCTTTCAGGCCTACACGGCTTCTTTGAATAGCTTTTACCAGTGTGGCGATTGCTTTGTCCTGACCGATAACTTTAGAAAGCAGATCGTCTTTCATTCCTAATAATTTCATTCCTTCAGCCTGTGCCATTCTTTGTACAGGTACGCCTGACATCATGGAAACGACTTCAGCTATTTGTTCGTCATCTACCGTTTCCCGGTTTTCCTTCAGACTTTTTTCCCATTCTTCCTTCAGGGTATCAAGCTGATTCGTATATTCTTTCTCTTTGTCACGATAACTGGCGGCCAGTTCGAAATTCTGTAGCCTGACAGCTTCATTTTTAAGAGATTTCATCTCATCAATCAGTTTTTCCTGTTCTTCTATTTCTTTAGGAGCAGTGATATTAGTAAGATGTACGCGCGAGCCGGCTTCATCTAAAGCATCTATCGCTTTATCGGGGAAGTTACGGTCTGTGATATATCGGTCTGTTAGTTTCACACAAGCTTCAAGGGCTGCATCTGTATAGTTCACATTATGATGATCCTCGTATTTATCCTTGATATTTTTCAATATCTGAAGTGTCTCTTCTGCAGTTGTTGGTTCTACAATAACCTTTTGGAACCGACGTTCCAATGCACCGTCTTTTTCAATGTTTTGGCGGTATTCGTCCAACGTCGTCGCTCCGATGCATTGAATCTCGCCTCTGGCCAATGCGGGTTTCAACATATTGGCTGCATCCATTGAGCCCGCTGCAGAACCTGCTCCCACAATAGTGTGGATTTCATCGATGAAAAGAATGATGTTAGGATTCTTCTTCAACTCGTTTAAGATAGAACGAATACGTTCCTCGAATTGTCCACGATATTTAGTGCCTGCGACAACGGCAGTCATATCAAGAGCTATCACTCGTTTGTCAAATAAGATACGTGATACTTTCTTTTCCACAATCCGTAATGCAAGTCCCTCAACAATGGCAGATTTGCCGACTCCCGGTTCGCCAATCAAAATAGGGTTGTTTTTCTTGCGACGGCTCAATATTTGTGCCAGTCGCTCTATTTCCTTCACCCGGCCAACTACAGGATCTAGTTTTCCTTCTTCGGCAGCTTTTGTCATGTCTGTGCCGAAATTGTCGAGTACAGGAGTGTCATTAGCCGGCTTTTTTTGTGCCGGGCGTGCCTGCTGTTGTGCTGCATTTGATTTATTGCCACTTGGACTCTGACGTATATCTTCGTCTTCATCCTCGTCCTCACTGAACCCCAGACCTGCATGGGTGTCTGGTTGTAAAGTGAGTTTGATTTTTTCGTATGTTACGCCATTGCTTTCCAAAACGTGGAAAGCTGCATTATCCTTGACCTTCATAATTGCTAACAAAATATGTTCAGAGTCAGCCGCAATGTTTCTCAATAACTTAGCCTCTAGAATACATAGCTTTAACACTTTGGATGCTTTGTCGTTAAAGCTAATATTCTCGTCATAGGTGGTGTCATTTTCTGCATTGTTTTTCACAATGGCCTCCAACTGATTTTTTATGTCCTGTAAGTTTATTTGCAAATTAAACAAAATCTCGATAGCTTTTCCTTCACCTTCACGTATCAGTCCCAACAACAAGTGTTCGGGACCAATATAGCTATTTCGCAGCCTGTTGGCTTCTTCCTTGCTATACATGATGATATCGGACACTCTTTGTGTAAATTGATTGTTCATAAATTTATCGTCCTCCTAAAGTATAGTATTTATTTCCCAGTGTGCAAAGATACACATAATAACAATGCATACCATTGTTTTCTTATTTATATTAGCATAACAAAATGTATGCCAAGCTTTGACAGGCTAAATGGATTAAACAAAAATAAGGGTTATAGCGAACTATTCACAAAGTAAATGAGAAGTGGGAGTGATAATCACTATATACTATAAAATAAGGTATAGGGATACTTTTTACTTATATAAGTAAAAACATTTAATGGACTTAACTTTTTTATGGGTTTTGTTTCGTATGTCGTATAAAAGTAGTACTTTAGCGTGGTTTTTGGTAAACCAAAAAGATGTATAATTAATATTTGTTTAAATGCTAGAACAAGACAGAATTATAAAGATTAACATCGAAGAGGAAATGAAGTCGTCGTACATTGATTACTCAATGTCAGTAATTGTTGCGCGCGCCCTCCCGGATGTTCGCGATGGCTTTAAACCGGTTCATAGACGTATCTTATATGGTATGATTGAACTGGGAAATACCTCCGATAAAGCTTATAAGAAATCAGCAAGAATTGTAGGTGAAGTTTTGGGTAAATATCACCCGCATGGTGACTTTTCCGTGTATGGAGCTTTGGTCAGAATGGCTCAGGATTGGGCTATGAGATATCCGTTGGTAGATGGTCAGGGTAACTTCGGCTCTGTTGATGGTGACAGCCCTGCTGCCATGCGTTATACGGAAGCAAGATTAAAGAAAATAGGTGAAGAGATGATGCAGGATCTTTATAAGGAAACTGTTGATTTTCAGAATAATTTTGATGACACGTTGCAGGAACCGACTGTCATGCCAACACGGATTCCTAACTTGTTGGTAAATGGAGCATCCGGTATTGCTGTAGGTATGGCAACCAATATGCCTACCCATAATCTTTCTGAAGTAATCGATGCATGTATTGCTTACATTGACAATAATGATATTGATATTGAAGGGCTTATGCAATATGTAAAAGCACCGGATTTCCCTACAGGTGGATATATATATGGTATAAGCGGGGTACGCGATGCTTACGAAACCGGACGTGGTAGAGTAGTGATGCGTGCTAAGGCTGAGATAGAAACTCATACTACACATGACAAGATCATAGTTAATGAAATTCCTTATAATGTAAATAAGAAGGAATTGATTGAAAATATCGCATCTTTAGTCAATGACAAGAAGATTGATGGTATTTCGTATGTAAATGATGAATCCGACCGTGAAGGTATGCGTATTGTTATTGATGTTAAACGTGATGCAAATGCTAGTGTGGTGCTGAACAAATTGTTCAAAATGACAGCTCTGCAAACTTCATTTGGAGTAAATAATATCGCTCTGGTCCATGGTCGCCCCAAAATGTTGAATCTGAAAGATTTAATCAGATATTTTGTAGAACATCGTCATGATGTGGTAATTCGTCGTACTCAGTATGATTTACGGAAGGCACAGGAGCGTGCTCATATTCTTGAAGGATTGATTATAGCTTCTGATAATATTGATGAAGTGATCCGTATTATTCGTGCTGCAAAAACCCCTAATGATGCCATAGCAGGGTTAATAGAGCGTTTTAATCTGAGTGAAATTCAGGCACGTGCTATTGTAGAAATGCGTTTGCGCCAATTAACAGGTTTGATGCAAGATCAGCTTCACGCAGAATATGAAGAGGTGATGAAACAGATTGCTTATTATGAAGAAATTCTTTCAAATGATGAACTTTGTAAAAAAGTAATCAAAGATGAGTTAGTAGAGGTAAAAGAGAAGTATGGGGACGCGCGTCGGTCTGAAATAGTTTATTCTTCAGAAGAATTTAATCCGGAAGATTTTTATGCTGATGATCAGATGGTTATCACGATATCTCATATGGGATATATCAAACGTACTCCTTTATCAGAATTCCGTGCCCAAAATAGGGGTGGAGTTGGATCAAAAGGAAGTGAAACCCGTGATGAAGACTTTGTAGAGCATATTTATCCGGCTACAATGCACAATACTATGATGTTCTTCACTCAGAAAGGTAAGTGCTATTGGTTGAAAGTTTACGAAATTCCCGAAGGAACTAAAAATGCTAAAGGACGCGCTATTCAGAATTTGCTGAATATTGATTCCGATGACGTGGTTACAGCATATCTACGTGTGAAAAACCTTAATGATACCGAGTTCATTAATAGCCATTATGTGCTGTTCTGTACAAAGAATGGCGTCATTAAAAAGACTTTGTTGGAACAATACTCACGGCCTCGCCAGAATGGTGTTAATGCGATAACTATTCGTGAGGATGATAAAGTGATTGAAGTTCGTATGACTAACGGTGATAATGAAATCATTATTGCTAACCGTAACGGGCGTGCAATTCGCTTTCACGAAAGTGCGGTTCGTGTTATGGGACGTACGGCTACAGGGGTGCGTGGTATGACTTTGGATGAAGATGGTGGCGATGAAGTTATCGGTATGATTTGTATAAAAGATCCTGAAGCTGAATCAATTATGGTAGTTTCTGAACAAGGATACGGTAAACGTTCTGATATCGAAGATTATCGTAAGACCAATCGTGGCGGTAAGGGTGTAAAAACGTTGAATATTACAGATAAAACGGGTAAATTGGTAGCTATCAAGTCTGTTACAGATGAGAATGACTTGATGATTATTAATAAATCTGGTATTACAATTCGTTTAAAAGTCGCTGAAGTCCGCATCATGGGACGTGCAACACAAGGTGTGCGATTGATAAATTTGGAGAAACGTAATGACCAAATAGGCTCTGTATGTAAGGTGACATCTGAAGAAGAGGTTACAGATGAAAATTCAAATACAGATCTTGAAAATATAACTGAAGGAGAGAGTGGTGGTACTACTAATTCTGATACTAATTCAGATTTAACTGCCGAAGCAAATAGTGAAGAATAAAATAAATTGTATTATTAAATCCACAAAATCATGAGAAAAGTATTATTTACAGTGGCTTTATTGTTAACAGCTTGCTTTGTGTCTGCACAAGTAAGTGTTGTTAAGGAGGCTAAATCCTTGAAAAGCAAACCTGAAGAAGCTGCAAAAGCTATCGAACCGGCTTTAACTAATCCTGAAACCGCTAATGATCCGGAAACATGGAAATTAGCTGGAGATTTTCAGAAAGCAATTTATGATGAAGAAAACATGAAACTTTATTTACCCGGAGGTCAGGCAGATACAACTAAGCTTTATAACAGCTTAGCTAAGATGTATGACTTCTACTTGAAATGCGATGAAATAGAGCAGGCTAAAGTCCAAAGTGGTGAGTTAAAGAAACCCAAATTCAGAAAGAAGAATGCAGATGCTTTGAAGACTTTGCGTTTAAACCTAGTTAATGGTGGTGGTGATGCTTACAATAAAGGAGATTATGCTGATGCTCTAAAATATTTTGGATTATTTGTTGATGTAGTAAACGAGCCTATGTTTGCTGATGATGATGAGTTGAAGGCTGACACTTTGAATGCATTATATGCTTGTTATGCAACTTTAGCTGCTAATATGCTGAAAGACAATCAAGCTGTCATCAAATATGGCAATATAGGTAAGAATCATAAAGAAGAAGGTTATAGAGCATTAATGTGCTTGGCTGAAACATATGGTCAGAAAGAAGGTGGTGATTCTGCAAAATGGCTTGAAGTAATCAAAGAAGGTACTGAATTGTTTCCTAAGCAAGAATACTTTGTTGGTAATATTATGGATTATTATATTCAAAAAGGTATGGTTGATGAGGGTTTGGCTCAAATTAATAAATTGCTTGCTACGAGTGAAACTCCATACTATCTTTATGTAAAAGGTATCTTATTGTATGAGAAAAAGCAGTATGATGATGCAGTTGCTATATTTAATAAAATTATTTCAAACAACGGAGATTTAGTTGCTGAAGCATATTCAAAGATTGGTGATTGTTATTTTTTCCCAGCCCAGATTATTGTTGAGGAAAATGCAAAGTTAGCTATTGATGATCCCAAATACAATGAAAACGAAAATAAGATTAAAGAGTTGTATGAGAAAGCTAAACCATATTATGAGAAGGCAAAAGAATTAAAGCCTGATAATAAAGCTTTGTGGGGAAATTATTTGCTAAATATTTATTGGAAGTTAAATAGAGCTGAATATGATTCTTTGGAAAAAGAATTAGGATATTAATACGATCTTTCTATTTATTTATGCACAAAGC
>DXLM01000025.1:0-26552 GCA_019414725.1 Bacteroides sp. | reverse complement strand
TTGGAAAAAGAATTAGGATATTAATACGATCTTTCTATTTATTTATGCACAAAGCCCGGACTTTTCCAGTCTGGGCTTTGTTATAAATCCCTTTTTCAAGTCTATTTACGCGAGCCATTTTTGATATATAATCAGTATTATGTTTAATTAAATACTAAGTGAACATTAATATGTTGAAGGGTAACACATTGTGATTTGCTTGTGCTACCCTTCTTGATTCTTTATTTTATTACTAATATAGGTGTATTAGCATGAAATATCATTTTTCTTGCTATGCTAGGATTAAACAATCTAGCAAATATGTTTCGTTTATAATTTGTGATGCAAATCACGTCTATATTTTCTTCTTTTACATAGTTGTCCAAATTGTTCAGTATGTTATCTTCTTTCACTACATTATAATATAGTTCCAATTTAGAGTATTGTTTTTGAAAGTAATCTTTAATACCTGCTAGTTTTATTTCATTCCATGCATCGTTATCTGTACTTAAATGAATGAAGGAAACAGCAAAATGAAACGATTTAAAAGCATTTATCAAGGAGTCAAAAGCTATTAGATCCCTTTGGTCAAAATTGGTCACAAAAGCTACTTTTTTTATATCATTGAATGTTTTTAGTGGTGTATGTTCTGGAATAGCATATACAAAGGATTTGCTTCTTTCTATAACTTCAGCTGTAACGCTACCAATCAAGTCTATATCTTTTTGGCTTCTCCCTCTTGTTCCCATTATAATTATCTGAGGATTATATTCTTTAGCATATCGTAAGATTTCTTCTTCGGGAATACCATCACGCAAAATGCAAGTATATTTTATATTAGGAAACTCTCCCGACTCAACTTTCTTTTTGATTGTATCAGAAAGTTTATTCAACTCGTTGTGCACTGTTTCTATCATACTTTTTACAGATTCTTCTCTTTCGATCTGAAAATTGAAATTATCAGTTCCATAAGGAATTGTAGGCACATAAATAGGACTGAAATAAGCATGTAGAAGCACAACTTCTGAATTAATAGCATTAGCAAAAGAAAAACCAAATTGGCAGGCTTTAAGAGAATAGTTTGAAAAGTCTATCGGGATAAGTACTTTTCTTTTTTCTTTATTTCTTTCTGAGCTGCTCTCCTTACCTTTGATTATATCTTCTGAAAGCCATGCAGAACTTTCTATAATCTGCAAAGCATGAGGCAGGTCGCTTTCTTTAATTCTTAGCCTTACTCCAGAAGATATGACAGGTTGAATAAGATTCACATTGTGAATGTACGCTTCAATTCCTTCATTCTCAAGTACATTCTTTAAAATCTGTGCTTTAGCATAAGTGAGGATTGCTAAGGTTACCAATTTATCTTCCATAATTCTATATTTTAAGTGATTTTCAGGTTAAACAAAAAATCCCAATTGAATGTTGCATTCAACCGGGATTTTATATTACGCTTCTTGCGTTACTTTTTCTTCAGTTTCTCTCAATATTTGAAGGGCTTTTTCAAGAACTGTTGTATCATCTAGCATTACTAGTCCCCCATCTGGTCCCGGTTCCAAATGAATTCCAACACTTTTACCATTCTTGAAATTGTGTCCACCAAAAAAGTTACGTACAGTTTCTACGGTCATATTGAGTTCATCTGCGATTCTGTGCATACTCCCACTAGGTAATGAATCTTTGATTCTGCGCAGTTCATTAAATGTTATTGTTCTCATGATGTATTAAATTTAGTTATAAAAGTGAGTACTTAAATCATGGTATAAACTTAATCAAAAAAATGCATAAAACAAATCTTTTTGTGCTATTTTTGACTGTATGTAAATTTATAATGGTTAATTTGCTGATTATAGATTGAGTGTATGAGTCACAATCATACCTGCTATAATAATGAAGAAATAAGTAGAAATGAGAATTATGTAGAATAAATTAATATCACTAATCAAATAACCGCTGGCAGTGTATTGATTAGAAATGCAACGTGGTTTATAAAAGATTTTTTTTTGAATAAATTTATAAAGGAGATAAATCAAATATCCTATGAAACAACCTTCTATAGTACCAAAAAGAATATCTCCCGGATAATGCACTCCTAAGTAGATTCTAGAATAGGAATTGAGTACGGCCCAAAAAAGAAGCATAAAAGTAAGAGATTTTCTTTTAATTAGTAAAGATAAAAAGACAGAAATAGCAAATGTGTTGGCAGCATGACTGGATATGAAGCCAAATCGTCCTCCTCTATATCCGTTTACAATATCAACCATATACATAATATTGGGGTCTTGTGTTGGACGGAAACGTGCGAAAAACGGTTTGCATAAACCAGAAGCTATTTGATCTGCTAAAGTTATGACTAAGGCAATCATAACGATAGTCAATAATGCTTCTTGAATTTTATTATTTTTAATTATGATATATAACAGCATAGCAGCTACAGGTACCCATACAATTGTACTGGTAGCTACCCACATGAATCCGTCCCAAAATAAGGATTGGCTTCCGTTCAAATTCAGTAGTAATTCTTTATCTGCTGCTATGTACTGTTGTATATCCATTGATTATGTTTTAAATGATTTCAATAACATTGGTAGGTACCCATCCCACATTACCGTCTTCCAGTTTAATTTCTTTCCACTCCTTCATCGTATTATCTTTAATTATTACTTTCCTACCTTCATGAAGAATAAATAAGTCTGTTCCACTTTGGTTAGGAGTACTTTTGACTGTAACGCTAGGAGCCATTATAATTGCGTTATCATGATTAATTAATTCAGATTTTTGTTCTGAGGCAAATATATTTGCTAAAATGGTCACTAGAAAGAAAAAGATTGCTGAAATAAATCCTACTTTCTTCAAGACTACTCGTTTTCCGAAAATAAATAAAGACAGTGCCAATATCATCAGAATAAACATGATAATGCCTGTATGTGCCCATGCCTTTTCACTCATTGTATTAATAAGTGATTGAGTCCAGGTAACAAAAAACATTTTACTAGAAGGGATTACCTTGTCTACAGTTTTGCTTCTAGCCAGTTCTAGGTTGAAACGAATATCACTATTTCCTGGGTTTAGCAACAAGGCACGTTCGTAATTAAGGACAGCTTTGGCAATGTTATTCATTTTATAATAGCTGTTACCTAAATTATAATAAATATCGGAAGATTCCCCCTCGTTTTTTAATATATTCTCATACATCTCTACAGAAGCTGCAAAGTCGTTTCTTATATATGCACTATCGGCTTCTGTCTTTGTTGGGAAAGTTTGCACAGCAGCACTTTGTGGCATTTCTGTTTGGGCGGTAACCTGTGCAGAGTCTGATTCATTCTGTGCGTAGACTGTGACAAAACTTATCAGGAATATCAAAATGAAATATATTTTTGTCATTGTTATAATCTCCTTTGATTTAGTGTTTTATACTATTCTCCATTTTGCTGATGACCTCAACAGCCGAAGAATATACTTTATCCATAGCTTCATTCTGATTACCCGGAGCATAGCGGGCGAACTCGCATTCATTCAATGTTCCGATGAAATCTTTAATCAGTTCGGGGGCAACACCATATTTGGTCAATTCGTCCTCGATATTATCTTTAGACAATTGAGAAACCGGAATATTCAACTTATCACTGATGTATCCCCAAAGTGCTTTCAACACCTCATCATAGAATGCTTCTTGTTTGTTTTCAGCTAATAATCTGCCTGCATTTTTCATGCGTTTGGCAGCCACTTTATTCGCTTTTTTAGTACGAACTTTTGCTACATTTGCATTTTCAATAGCTTTTTTACGATAGACAATTACGAAAACAACGAAGAGAACCAATGGAATGATATACCATAGATAATATGTTGTTGAGCCAAAGAAGAAATCTCCCTTACGAGTTAAACTAGTTTCCCCCATTTTGATGTAGCGGATGTCTTGTCCCAATACTTTCAAATCTTCCTTGTTGGTAAAGTCTGCAATAACTTGATCTGCATTTCCTGCACCTTTTTCCACTTTTAGGTTGTAAGCTTCTGTTTTTATTGTTTTATAGCTATTGCTTTTTAAGTCAAAATAGGAAAATTCGACAGGCGGAATAGTGAAATTGCCGGCATGTCTTGGAATTGCTAGATATTCTATCACCTTATTGCCTGACAAACCTTCGCGAGTTAATGTAAATTTATTGTCAATCTTGGGGTCGTATACTTCAAAATCCTTTGGGAAAGCTACTTCCGGAGTATTGACCAATTTCAAATTACCTGTACCAGAAATGACTAACTTAATGGTTACAGCATCATTTGTTTTCAGTTCTTTTGTACTTATAGACGAACTGATAGTAAACTCTCCTACTCCTCCGGAGAAATTAATTGGTTTGCCATCGGGCAATGCTTTCACATTGATGGTCAGCTTAGGAGTGACAATGTTTTTCTTTACTTCCACATAGTTACTTCCACCATTAAAGAAAGCATCAAAAGGATCGTCTGAGGCAACTTGTTGAGCTATAACCCCTTCAAAGGTAATAGACGGAATTTCCATTTTACCTGATTGCTGAGGGAAAAGTACATACTGACTCCACACGGTAGTGTTATAGTTTCTTCCGTTATAATGCTCCAAAGAGAATGTCTTTTGTTGGGGAAGTTCTACTTCTTGTGTATGGAAATTCTTCAAATCCGGCATTTTCCCGTACAACTGTCTCAGATTTACCAGTGTATAAACTTTGTATGTCAACAAGATGGCTTCCTGTTCATAAACAGTAGTCTTACTTGCTGTTGCGGTAATAAACAAATCTTGATTGGTTATTTTGCTTCCGGCAACCTGACTGCGTGAAGAAGTTCTTCCACCGCTATTGTTTCCACCTCCAACACCATTTGTTTGATCAGGCGGTAATACTTTGATTTGTACGGAATTTGAAGTTTTGTTTTGTCCGTCTGCCACAATAGTAGCACCAGGAATGGTGTAAGTTCCTTCTTTATCAGCCATCAAAATATAAGTAAAAGTAATGGAGCTGGTAGAAGTAACATTACCATTTATAATCTGTGTACTACTCTGCTGTGAACGGCTTGGTCCCATTAAGACATCGAACCCCTTGATATTAGGTGCACGAAAATCCCTGACTTTATGAGTGTTGACCGTATAAGTCAGCCGGAACTGATCCCCGCTTACTACTACATCAGGCGCAGAAGCGGTAAACGTCACATTTCCGTCTGCCCATGCTCCGAGCACCGATGTTATTAATATGAATAAGAGAATTACTTTCCTCATTGCTATCTAATTATTTTTTTATTTGCCAAAATTAAGAAATTACCAGTCTTTATCCAACTTCTTTCCTTGAATTTGCAGTTGTTTTTTAACTTTGTCTTGCACATTCTTTTCATCTTGCATCACAGCATTCAATAATTGTTGGGCATTTTCCTTGGACATTTCATCCTTATTTTGCTGCTGTTGCTGCTGATTTTGATTTTGTTGGTCTTTCTTATCCTGTTCTTGCTGGTTTTTGTTCTGATCCTTTTTGTCGTCTTTCTGATCTTGTTTTTGATCTTGATTCTTATCCTGATTCTGGTCTTGATTTTGCTGTTGGTCTTTCAACAGCTTTTGCGCCAAAGCCAAGTTATAACGAGTTTCATCATCTTTCGGGTTATTCCGTAAAGATTCCTTATAAGCCTCTATACACTGTGGATACTGCTTGGACGACTGAAGGATAACTCCCATGTTATGATAAATCTGTGCCAGTTTATCCTTGTCCTTCTCTACCTTAGAAGCAGATTCAAACTGTTCCATCGCTTCCTTTGCTTTTTGCTGCATCAAGAGCGAGTTTCCCAAATTGAACATGGCATCTGTTGATTTCGGGTTAATTTCCAATGCCTTACGATAATCTACCTCCGCTTTGATAAACAAGCTGTCGTTATACAGCTTGTTTCCGCTGCGCAGATAATCTCTTTCTGTTTTTTGGGCGAAGGCACTGCTTGCCACAAGTAAGAATAACAGAGTGATATAGGTTTTTTGTAACATAAGCATTCCTTATTTAAATAGTCTGACATTTTTGAAAAGCGGATTTTTCCGTTCCAAAATAAGCATTTCTACCACCAGCAGGATAAGCATCAGCCATGCCAAAGCCTGGAACTGTTCATCAAATTCAGTATAAACCTGACTTTCTACATCAGCTTTTGACAGTTTGGCGATTTCATTGTTCAATACCTTCTCGGCAGAGTTGGTATTATCCACGCGAATATACATTCCATTGCCAGCCTTGGCTATTTCCTGGCACATCTGCTCATTCAAGCGGGTGACGATAACATTTCCATCCTTATCGCGACGAAAATTGTTGCTACCGTCCTCAGCTGGAATTGGAGAACCATCCGGTGAACCTACTCCTAATACAAATACCTGCATACCTTTTTCGGCTGCTTCTTGGGCTGCTTCTACTGCCCCACCTTCATGATTTTCACCATCGGTAATGACAATAATTGCACGTCCCACTCCTTCTTGCGGAGTAAAACTCTTCATTGCCAGGCGGATGGCCGCACCGATATCCGTACCTTGTGTGGTTATCAATGACGGATTAATGGTTTCCAAGAACATTTTGGCGGAAACATAATCGCTTGTGATGGGCAATTGCGTGAAAGCATCACCTGCAAAAACAATCAATCCCACTTTATCATTGTTGAACGTATCTACCAGTCTGGAAATCAATTTCTTTGATTTGTCCAAACGACTGGGAGTCACATCTTCTGCCAGCATGGAGTTTGAAATGTCCAAGGCAATGACAGCTTCCACTCCACTTCGTTTCACCGTTTCCATCTTTGAGCCGAACTGTGGGCGGGCCAACATCAGTATAACCAATGTCAACGCAGCAAAAGTCAGCCAAAACTTGATGTCAGGACGATACTTGGAAATAGTCGGCATGAGCCCTTTCAGCAATGCCGGATCACCATATTTGCGAATATTTTGGCGGCGGTGATAATTGGAATACAAATACAGCGCCACCAAAAACGGCAATAGGATGAGTAAATATAAAAAGTTCGGGTCTGCAAATCGAAACATGACTTTCTTTTTTTAAGGTATTTTCTTTAATACTGAGTTACGCAACAAGAGTTCAAGCAAAATGCAGAAGAAAGCAATCCAGGCGAATACCTGATATTCTTCTTCGCGTTTGCTGAATTCCTTCACGTTCAACTTCGTTTTCTCCAGTTTGTCTATCTCCTGATAGACTTCCTTCAACTTGGAATTGCTGGTGGCACGGAAATAATTTCCGTTCGTTGTACCTGCAATCTCGGTCAAAGTCTTTTCGTCTATCTCGACGGGGACATTCACATATTGCGTCCCTGCGTAGGTCTGCATCGGATAAGGAGCAGTTCCGTTTGTACCGACACCGATGGTGTAGATCCTGATTCCGAACTGTTTGGCTATCTCGGCAGCCGTCAGTGGAGAAATATCTCCACGGTTATTGCTACCATCCGTCAGCAGAATAATCACTTTCGATTTAGCCTTGCTGTCCTTCAGACGGGTCACCGCATTGGCAATGCCCATGCCGATGGCAGTACCATCTTCAATCAGTCCGCGCTGGGCGATATCGCCTTTGATGCTGTTGAACAGATTCAGCAACACCCCATGGTCTACCGTTAGCGGACATTGGGTAAAACTCTCACCGGCAAAGATGGTCAGACCGATATTATCATTGGGGCGGCCGTTGATAAACTCGGAAGCTACTTGTTTGGCAGCTTCCAGTCGGTTGGGTTTCAAGTCTTCGGCCAGCATACTGGTAGAAACGTCCACTGCCAGCATGATGTCGATTCCTTCTATTTCGGTATTCTGCCAGTTGTCTGTGGTCTGAGGGCGTGCCAAGATCAGGATTACCATGATGATAGCCACCGTACGGAGTACGAACGGAGCATGCAGCAAGTAAATCTTCCAGCTTTTGGGTGCCTTCATATACATGCGTGTGGTAGAAACCTGAAGCGTAGGCTCGGTTTTCTTCCGCTTCATGACGTACCATATTATATAAGGTATGAGCAGAACCAGCAGAAATAGATATTCAATATTTGCAAAAATCATTGTTCCTAGTATTTATTTGTTAAAACCAGAGGTTATATACACCACTCAGCACCTTATACAGAATTACCACAATAGCAATAACAATGATGCTGATGCTGCCCAGCAGAATCATTCTGCCCTGTTTGCTTCGCTTTTCCTCCACGGTGATTTCCGTAGGTTCGGGCTTTGCATTCGGGTCTGGTTCCACTTTTGTATTATTGATGAAGTCTACTGCGTTTACCAGATTCATATCATTTTCGTTCATCAACGGAGAATGTTTGGCGAATTTCACCAGGTCGGCAGTCTGGAACAAATACATCAAATCCTTGATAGATTCTTTGTCGTTGATTTCCTGTAGCTTATCAATAATTTCGGATGAAGTCATCTCCATAGCGTTAAAGCCGAATCGTTCTTCCATATAAGTACGGAGTACATCCGTCAGCTCGGTATAATAGGTCTTCGGATCGGCTGTACGCAAGGTTTTGTCTCCCTTGATACGCTCTATTTCCTTCAACGCCTGCTGGTGTGGCGGCAACTTCGGTTCAATCTTGATCTTCTTGATGATAGGCTTGTTATCCTTGTAGCGTACAAACAGATAGTAAGCCAGTCCGCCCAAAGCAAGCATCAGCAAGGTAAGCCATACGATGGCCGATACGTCATCCCAGGTGATAGGTACTTCACGAACGGTCTTCGGTCCGAAGAATTGTTCGGGATGCAGCGTATCTACCGGAATGGAATATACTTTTACGGCCAATGCTTTGGACCGGTAAGGTTCTCCGTTTACCATCACCTCGAATGGGGGGAGATAGTAAAGTGCCGAGTCAAAAGAGGTTATTGTATATTCCTGTTTTATCAGCATACGTTTTCCATCGTTCAGCATCTGGGTATCAGGCTTGGCTATATCCAATATCTCCACTCCTTTTACCAATGTATCGCGCAGGAACGGAAGTTGCAGTTTTTGCTTGGCATCCATGCTGATTTCCAGCTTCACTTTAGCCTGTTCGCCAATGAGAAGTTGCAGCGAGTCAATGCTGGCGTCTACCGTAACCTGCTGTGCCTGTGCCTGTCCGGCTGTTATCAGCATAATTGCACAAACTCCAGCTTTCAAGAACTTTTTGCTAGTATTCAGTATATTCATATTCTTTAATTTCGTTTAGCAAATAAGTTAAGCAACGATTTCACATAATCCTGATCCGTGCGGATAGATACAGAGTCCACATTACTTTTGGTAAATGTTTCATTCAATACTCCCTGACGCTGTATCCACCAGTCATTATGTGCGCGACGCAAAGCTCGTGACGAGGTGTCAATCCATTGCTCGTGGCCGGTTTCGGCATCGCGTACTTTCATCAGTCCCACATCAGGTAACTCTGCCATGCGGCGGTCGTATACCTGGATAGCTACGATATCATGTTTCCGGTTGGCAATGGTCAAAGCATTGCGGAAGTCGTTTTCATCTATAAAGTCGCTTATCATAAAGGTGGTGCAACGTTTTTTAATTACGTTGGTCAGATATTCCACAGCCATCTTTATATCTGTACGCTTGCTTTCGGGCTTGAAATCAAGCAGTTCACGGATGATATAAAGAATATGTTTACGGCCTTTTTTAGGCGGAATGAATTTCTCAATCCGGTCTGAAAAGAAAATAACTCCTATTTTATCGTTATTTTGAATGGCCGAGAATGCCAATGTAGCGGCAATCTCGGTCACCATATCCTTCTTCAACTGCTTCACCGTACCGAAATCCAAGCTGTTCGAAACATCAATCAAGAGCATAACCGTCAATTCGCGCTCTTCTTCAAACACCTTGACAAAGGGTTTGTTGTAGCGGGCGGTTACGTTCCAGTCAATGTCACGTACGTCGTCACCATACTGATATTCACGTACTTCCGAGAATGACATACCTTTGCCCTTGAATGCAGAGTGATATTGTCCGGCAAAGATATTGTTCGAAAGTCCGCGTGTCTTGATCTCAATCTGGCGAACCCGTTTTAATAAATCACTTGTTTCCATACTGTTCGTACTATGTTGTTTATTTATCCGGTGCATCGGTTTCTGTTTTTTCTCCTATCGAGAATGGTTTTTCAAACGGATGCATTTGGTGTTTCACCCAGGTGGGACGGCAGTCCCACATAGATGAAACGGGAGTTCCACATGGGTGGAATGGCGGTCCCACCCATGTGGAACTCTGTACTCAACCTTTTGTTTCCAAGTCTTCTTCCTAACTGTCAAGCAATTAAGAACTGCCTCAGAACACAATCCTTAGGGTACTTCCACTTTATTCAGGATTTTGCTTACAATTTCATCAGAAGACATGTTCATGGCTTCTGCTTCGTAAGTCAAGCCGATACGGTGGCGAAGCACATCGTGAGCAACTGCACGAACATCTTCGGGAATCACGTAACCGCGACGTTTGATGAATGCATAACTGCGTGCTGCCAATGCCAGATTGATAGATGCACGCGGTGAACCACCGAAACCAATCATGTCTTTCAGTTCTTTCAAGTCATATTTTTCAGGGAAACGGGTTGCGAATACGATATCAGCGATGTATTGCTCTATCTTTTCGTCCAGATAGACTTGGCGCACCACTTTACGGGCTTCCATAATATCTGTTGCTTTCAGAATGGGGCGAACTTCGATTTTCTCTCCGGTGATATTTTGGCGGATGATTTTCTTTTCTTCTTCCAGTTTCGGATAGTCGATAATAACTTTCAGCATAAAACGGTCTACCTGGGCTTCGGGAAGCGGATAGGTACCTTCCTGTTCAATCGGGTTCTGAGTAGCCATTACAAGGAAAGGTTCGGGTAGCATAAAGGTTTCCTTGCTCAGTGTGACTTGACGTTCCTGCATGGCTTCCAGCAAAGCACTCTGTACTTTAGCCGGGGCACGGTTAATTTCATCGGCCAATACGAAATTTGCAAAAATCGGACCTTTCTTTGCTATGAATTGTTCGTCTTTCTGACTATAAATCATGGTACCGATAACGTCGGCGGGCAGCAAGTCCGGAGTAAATTGGATTCGGCTGTACTTGGCATCAATCAAAGATGCAAGCGTTTTGATCGCCAGAGTCTTTGCCAGACCCGGAACACCTTCCAACAGGATATGACCATCGGACAGTAAACCGATAAGTAATGATTCTACCAAATGTTTCTGACCTACAATAACCTGGTCCATACCAGTCATTAAGTTGGTTACGAACGCACTTTGTCTTTCAATTCGTTCGTTTAGTTCGCGAATGTCAATTGCTTCAGCCATAATTTTGTTTATTTAGTTATTTCTTTATTGATCTAATAACGGGCTTGTAAATAGCCTTGTTCATTTAACGCAGCCAAAATTACGCTAATTAATTAACAGCGGCAACTAATTTTTATTAAAAAAGTAAAGTGCATCTCTACTTTTTAAAGGTTATTGGGCTAAAGAATTTTAAAATACAAAGATAAGGTTTGTAGAGTGAGAATATCAGTTGAACGCACTTTTTTTTACTTCTTGTATTTTGCCTGCTTTATTTATGCCGAAAGCAGGCAAAATGCAAGAAGGCTTATTTTTTAGGAGTTAGTTCAGGAATACGCAGAGTAGTCCCTATGGGTACTCTGTCGGCATCTTTAATGATGTTTTTATTATGTTTCACGATATAGGGCCATAGCTTTTTTGTACCATAGAATTTCACAGCTAATTTTACCAGGCTCTCTCCTTCTCGTAATGTGTAATTAGTTTTAGTCCCTGTTATGTCATATTCTACAGTATCGGCTAAAGTTTCTTTTGCAACATTTGCGGTTGTCGCAACGCCTGAACTCTTTTCCGTACTAGGAGATACAGTCTGCTGTGATTGACTGATGGTCTCTTTTCCGGCAACATTCGTCCATATGTTTGCGGTATCTTTACCTTGCATCAATGAGTCATTAACCGGAATTGCAGGAATATCCTCTTCCAATTGTTCTTGGGTGTTTTTTATTGTAGCCGGCGATTGTAAATCCGAAGTTTTATCTGATTGCAAATACCAATATATGCCACCTGCAATGCAGGCAATCAAAATGATAGCAAGAATAACTCCCTGGGAAACTCTGTTCTTTTTCTCTTCTGAGATTTCTTGTGTCTCTGTTGTTTCCTCTATCTTCTGTTCTTTTTCAAAATCAGAAGTAACAGGAGTTATTACTGTTTTCTCTGACGGGGTTGCCTCTTCTGACGCTATTGTTTCCAAGGATGTTTTTTCTTCACAAGCTTTACGAGCAGCCAGTATGGCTGCATCGGCGATAGTCATAACTTCTTCTTGAGGTTTGTCTGTTACCTCGTTTCCTTCTATTGTCTCTGCTAAAGGGGAAACCGTTTGGGGAACAGCTGTTTCAGCAACAATATCCTTTTCTGCTTCAGTGACAATATCTTCCGATTCTTTTTCCGGTTCTATAATTTGTATCTCTTCCTCTGTAATTTCAACAGAAGGTGCAGGTTCTTCAATAATTGTTTCCTCAATAACCGGAGTAGTGTCTTCAGCGGCAATGGCATTCTCATTTGGAGAATCTTCTGTATTTTCCGCTTCTATGAACTCAACCTCTTTAGCCGCAATTGTTTGTTTAGGCTTAGGCGCGTTTCCGTCAAAGGTATCTTCCTCCTCTCCTTCTATTTCTGTTTCGGTATCTTCCAGTTTGGTGTTTTCATTTAATATAACCGTTTCAAAATGAGCGAATGGTTTATTTATTAAATCTTTCATACTGGAATCCGGAGTAAAAGATATTTTTGTATGGCCCTGTATTTCAATTCTTTCCCCCGTGTTTACGTTTACACTTTCACGACTCTCCACCTCTGTAAGTTTAAACGTACCTAGTCCTTTAACCTTTACATACTTTTCAGTAACTAAAGCTTCCTCTATCAGTTCAAACATTCCTTTGACAAAGATTTCAGCATCTTTTTTAGTCATGCTGTGTTTCTCAGCCAAAAGTTCGATGATATCTTGTATGGTTACTTTCTCGCTCATGATAATATTATAAATAAGGACTATTTTATTTAAACTTTTCTTTTAAAGTTACACTGGGTTTGTAAGTCAGCACTAACTTGGGGGGAATCAGCATACGTTGTTGAGTAGCCGGGTTAATAGAAATTCTTTCCAGCTTTTTCTTAACCTCAAACGTACCAAATCCCTGGATTGCAATGTTGTTGCCATCTTGCAATTCCTGGGTCATAACACCAATGACTGAGGATACCAATTGTGATGTATCTTTATTCGTATATCCTAGTTTACGTGATAATTCAGATATAAATTCTTTGTTATTCAAAGCTTAAAGTGTTAATTTGGTTGCTATATTAGTAAAAAAACAAACATTATCCAAACTTTATAAGGGAAAAGGTCTATAAAATGCTGGCGTATAGGTCGAAATCATCAGCGGCTGTTATTTTCACTTTATAGAATTCACCTATTTTTAAGTACTCGTCATCAGCTTTTATCAAGACCTCAGGATCTACCTCGGGAGAGTCAAACTGGGTTCTGCCTATGTAGTAATCTCCTTCCTTCCGGTCTATAATGACTTTAAATTCTTTACCTATTTTCGTTTGGCTCAGTTCGCCGGCTATTTCCTGCTGAAGTGCCATTAATTCATCCAAACGCTGTTGTTTCACTTCATGAGAAATGGAATCTTCGTATTCTTTAGCGGCGAATGTTCCTTCTTCTTCCGAGTAAGCGAAGGCTCCCATCCGGTCGAATCGTACTTTTTTGACGAATTCTTTTAATTCTTCAAAATCTTCTTCAGTCTCACCGGGATGTCCTACCATTAATGTTGTACGTAAGTGAATACCGGGTACTTCCCGACGGAATTTTTCGATTAATTCGTAGGTTTCCGCTTTACTTACATGCCGGCGCATTTTATTCAGCATATTGTCACTAATGTGTTGCAGGGCAATATCCATATATTTGCATACATTATCGTGTTCGCGCATAACACGGAATAATTCTTCCGGAAAATGGGCTGGATATGCATAGTGTAAACGTATCCATTCTACACCGGGAACATTGGCGATTCTTTCGATGAGTTCGGGCAATTTCTGACTTTTATATAAATCTACGCCATAGTAAGTCAATTCTTGGGCTATAATTTGGAACTCTTTTACTCCTTCGGATACAAGTAGTTTCACTTCATCAATAATCTCCTCCATCGGCCGTGAAATGTGGCGTCCTGTAATAATAGGAATGGCGCAATAAGAGCATTTACGGTCACAGCCTTCTGATATTTTCAGATAAGCGTAGTGATGGGGTGTGGTTAATGTCCGTTCAATGGCAAATTCCGACTTGTATGCTTTGCCTAAATCTGCCAGCAACTCATTCCAGTTAAACTTACCATAGAATTTATCTACTTGAGGAATTTCCAATGCCAATTCTTTTAGATATCTTTCTGAAAGGCAGCCCATCACATATAGTTTTTTGAGCTTCCCTTCTTCTTTGGCCTGACAAAATTCCAATATCATATTGATCGATTCCTCTTTGGCATCACCGATGAAACCACATGTATTAATAACTGCGATTTCTCCTTGTGGTTTGTCGGAATCGTGAGTTACTTTATAACCGTTTGCTTCCAGCTGACGCATCAGCTTTTCTGAGTCTACTAAGTTTTTAGAACACCCTAAGGTGATGATATCTATTGTGTTACGTTTCATTTATTATTCAGTCTCTCCAAATAGTGAGTCTACAAATTCTTTTTTGCGGAATACCTGCATGTCTTCAATGCCTTCGCCCAATCCAATATATTTTACGGGAATCTTGAACTGCTCTGAGATGCCAATTACAACGCCCCCTTTGGCTGTTCCGTCCAATTTGGTAATTGCCATAGCAGTAACTTCTGTCGCCAAAGTAAACTGTTTGGCTTGTTCAAATGCATTTTGACCGGTAGAACCGTCTAAAACCAATAATACTTCGTGAGGTGCGTCCGCAACAACTTTCTTCATCACATTCTTGATTTTAGTAAGCTCGTTCATCAAACCTACTTTATTGTGAAGACGGCCTGCGGTATCAATGATTACTACATCTGCATTATTAGCTACGGCGGAACTTAAGGTATCAAAAGCTACAGATGCGGGATCTGATCCCATTTTCTGTTTAATAACAGGCACTCCTACTCTTTCTCCCCAAATATCCAATTGTTCTACGGCGGCAGCACGGAATGTATCAGCGGCACCCAAATAGACGGTTTTGCCCGCCTTCTTAAATTGATATGCCAATTTACCAATGGTTGTGGTTTTACCCACACCGTTTACACCTACCACCATGATGACATAGGGCTTCTTACCTTCCGGAACAGTGAAATCATCCGAATCCACCGTGTTATTTTCAGTCAATAATGCCGCTATCTCTTCACGGAGAATCTTGTTCAGTTCCTGAGTGTTTACATATTTATCTTTGGCAACTCTTTCTTCAATGCGTTTGATGATATTCAGAGTTGTTTCAACGCCTACATCCGAAGTGATAAGCACTTCTTCCAGATTATCCAATACTTCATCGTCTACTTTTGATTTACCCGCTACGGCACGGGCAATCTTACTAAATACACTTTCTTTGGTTTTGGACAATCCTTTGTCTAAAGTTTCCTTCTTTTCTTTTGAGAAAAAATTAAAAAATCCCATATTGGAGTCTGATTTATCTGTTTATGCTACAAAGATATAACTAATCTCTTACACGGACAAAAAAAAGTGTCACAATGATTGGTCATAATGTATTATGATGATAACATTGTGGTATAAAAAAAGTTCCTTCCATAATATATGAAAGGAACTTTCCACCAGTCATTCCGACTGAATTATTTCTTGAAAAAGTCTTGAACTTTTTCGTTAGGTACCATTTGCTCATCGAAGATGTAAGCTCCTGTTTTCGGAGATTTAACCATCTTGATAACCTTAGTATAAGAACGTCCTTCTTTACCTGTCTGAAGGGTTGCGACTGTTTTCTTTGCCATGGGTTATAATTATTTAATTTCTTTGTGAACTGTTACTCTTTTCAAAATAGGATTGTACTTCTTAAGTTCCAATCTTTCAGTGGTATTTTTTCTGTTTTTTGTTGTAATGTAACGAGAAGTTCCCGGCATACCACTATCCTTCATTTCTGTGCATTCAAGGATTACCTGTACTCTATTACCTTTAGCCTTCTTTGCCATAGTCTATCTCTCCTTTTTAATTAACCAATAATTTTGATGCTTTTCCAATCACAATAGCCTTTGGTTACCGCTTCATTCAGCGCTGCATCCAGGCCTTTTTTATTAATCACACGTAAGCCGTTAGCGCAGATGTTCAGGCTAATCCAGCAATCTTGTTCTACATAGTAGAATTTCTTAGTAAACAAGTTCACATCAAAAGTTCTTTTGGTTCTTCTCTTAGAGTGTGAAACATTGTTGCCAATCATGGCTTTCTTTCCGGTAATTTGACAAATCTTCGACATTGCTATCTTATTTTTATAGTTTTTTTCAATACTTATTTCAAACGGAGTGCAAAATAAGCACTTTTATTTGTATAAAACAAGAGTTTTTGCAAATAATTCTGCAATTACTGCTCATTTTCTTCGTTTTGGAACAACTTTCGAAGCAGTTGCAGTGCATTTTGGGTTGCATTTGCAATGTTTTTGTTTCTTCCTTCGTCGCCTTCCAATTTCAGTGTAATCACTTTGTCTTTACATCCGGCAGCAATCCAAATGGTACCTACCGGTTTGTCGGGAGTACCTCCTGTGGGTCCTGCGATACCTGAAGTTGCTACAGCACAATCAGAATTCATCGATTTCATCGCTCCTTTTACCATTTCGATAACGGTTTCTTCACTTACAGCTCCGTGAGTTTCTAAAGTTTCGTGGTTTACCCCTAACAGACTTTCCTTTATTTCGTTGGAATAGGCGATAATTCCACCTTTAAAGAATTGTGAACTTCCGGCAACGGCTGTAATAGCGGCCGCCACACTTCCTGCCGTGCAACTCTCGGCAGTAACGAGTGTCAGGCCCTCTCTCCAAAACAAATCGTTAATCTCTTTACTTAAAAATTTACCTTCTACTGACATGTTGAAAACGGTTTTTTAATATTAAATAGTTACCCGTGAATAAGCGGGCTTGTCTATAGTGCAAAAATCATTGTCCAGATACTTGTAATAACCGGTATTTGCGATCATTGCGGCATTATCCGTAGTAAAGCTGAACTTCGGGATATAGATATTCCAACCATATTTCCCGGCATGCTCGCGGAATGAGTTACGAAGCCCGTTGTTGGCTGATACCCCTCCGGCTACTGCCACTTCATTTATCTTGAGATTTTTGGCTGCTTTTCTCAGCTTGTCCATCAGAATATCTACAATGGTCGCTTCCAATGAAGCAGCCAAGTCGTTTTTATGATGTTCGATGAAATCGGGATCTTCTTTCAACCAGTCACGCAAAGAGTATAGGAAAGAAGTCTTTAATCCGCTGAAACTATAGTTATAGTCCGGAATATGTGGTTTACTGAAAGTGAACGCTTTTGGATTGCCTTGACGTGCCAGTTTATCAATGATAGGACCTCCGGGATAACCTAAGCCCATTACTTTAGAACATTTGTCGATAGCTTCTCCTGCTGCATCGTCAATAGTTTGTCCCAAAACTTCCATGTCATTATAGGCCTTTACCAATATTATCTGTGAGTTTCCTCCTGACACCAGCAGGCACAAGAAAGGGAATTTAGGTTGGTTGTTGTCTTCTTCCGATTCTTTAATGAAATGGGCTAACACATGGGCTTGCAGGTGGTTAACATCAATCATTGGTATATTCAATGAACGTGCGAAACCTTTCGCAAAAGATACTCCGACCAGTAATGATCCCATCAAGCCGGGTCCTC
The DNA here is from genome assembly GCA_019414725.1 of Bacteroides sp. Lineage (GTDB taxonomy): Bacteria > Bacteroidota > Bacteroidia > Bacteroidales > Bacteroidaceae > Phocaeicola. Next base: position 8,747 of record DXLM01000025.1, on the reverse strand, counting down.
GGGTGAATGCAACGGCGCTTAGTTGCTCCTTGGTAACTCCTGCCCTTTTTAAGGCTTCGTGCACCACCGGTACAATGTTTTGTTGATGGGCACGTGACGCCAATTCGGGAACCACCCCTCCGTAAGCTTCGTGAACAGCCTGGCTGGACACTACGTTGGACAACAATACGCCATTCTTGATAACTGCGGCTGATGTGTCGTCACAGGAAGATTCTATACCTAATATAATTGTATCCATATTTCTATACCTTATTATATATATTAATGTGTCAGAATTTCAAGTCCGTTATCTGTCATAACGAAAGTATGTTCCCACTGTGCAGACGGCTGTTCGTCTTCGGTGACTACAGTCCAGCCATCTTCCTCATCAATGAAGACTTCCCATGTTCCCATATTGATCATTGGTTCAATGGTAAAAACCATTCCCGGCACCAATAGCATACCAGTTCCTTTTTTCCCGAAATGTTCTACATCCGGTTCTTCATGGAACTCTATGCCTACTCCGTGTCCGCAGAGATCACGCACTACTGAGAATCCATTTTTTTTAGCATGTTTTTCAATGGCATGTCCTATGTCCCCTACAAAACCAAATGGTTTCGCAGCTTCCATGCCTATCTCCAGACATTCTTTAGCTACTCGTACCAGTTTTTCTTTTTGAGGTGTGGTTTTTCCAATGGTAAACATACGCGATGCATCGGCATAATAACCATCAAGAATGGTAGTACAATCCACATTGATGATATCTCCTTCTTCCAGAATATCGAATTCATTGGGAATACCGTGACAAACAACCTCATTGATAGAGGTGCAGCAACTTTTGGGAAAACCGTCATAACCTAAGGTTGCAGGAATGCCACCGTGATCTTTCGTATATTCATAAACCAGCTTGTCTATTTCCAATGTGCTCATGCCTGCATGGATCTCACGTTCTACAAGGTCTAGCACTCCGGTATTGACAATACCGCTACGGCGTATTCCTTCAATCTGTTCCGGTGTCTTGATCAGTTCACGTGAAGGTACTAAATGACCTCTATCTTGATAATAGAGAACCTTTTTATCTAACTCTGTGAGTTCCATACCTTTGGGAACTCTCCAGTTTATTTTATTTCTTTTCATATCAAAGGATTAATTGACTTACAAAGTTAGAGGAAATATTTGTAAAAATGGCTCATCCGGCAATAAATATCTTCATAAAAAGAGAATTTACATGAAATTTGACAGAAACAAATGTTAAATAATCATGTCTTTTACATGAATTTTATGTAGGAGAGTCTATTTTATTTTAATAAAAGGTTATATTTACCGCAAAAAACTAAGCATTCTATTATTAACTTCTTTAATTGAACATCAAAATGGATAAACATCAAATTGGAGTAAACGCAGGAAAAGTTTGGAAACTGCTGAATGACAATAAACGGTGGAGTTATTGTGATTTAAAAAGAGCTTCAGAATTGTCTGACAGAGATTTGAATGCAGCTATAGGTTGGCTGGCCAGAGAGAATAAAATAGACTTTGAATGTTCTAACGGAGACGATTGCCTGTTTCTGAGCGTCAATGTTTATATTGGCTGAATACGAGAAACAGATAATTATGTGGGGCCAAAACTTTCATAATTATCTGTTTTCTTTTTTTAATCAACTTTTCTAATCACTTTGGCCGGATTACCTACAGCAACGGAATTGTCGGGAATGTCTTTAGTTACGACACTTCCGGCTCCGATAATACAGCGATGACCTATTTTTACTCCGGGACAAAGAATAGCTCCTCCTCCTATCCAGCAATCTTCTCCGATAGTTACGGGATATGCATACTCTTTGGGTTCGCGTCGGGTTATGTAATCTACCGGATGATGTGGAGTATAGATCTGTACATTGGGCCCTATCAATGTATGTGCTCCTATGGTGATATATCCACCATCTAAAAATGTACAGTTGGCATTCACAAAGACATGCTCTCCTAAGCGGATGCCGTGTCCATGATCACAGTAAAATGGTGGACAGATGACAGAAGTGGAAGGGATACCCGGCACTAATTCTTCCAGCACTTCCCTGAAACCATCATCGTATGTACTCATCATCCGTAATTGGGCCACTAGTTTTTTGGCGTGTATGAAACTGGCCTGTATTTCCGGTTTCTCCATATCGGCCAGCTGACTGTTACGCATTTTGTCTATCTCGTTCATAATTAAAGGGCTTTAAGATTTCGCCTCAAATGTAGGATTTGTTTTCCGTTCTGCCAAATATACACCACACAAGATAAGAAAACAGCCGGTAAGGGCTATCCAAGTTATCTTTTCATTAATAATGACCGCTGAAGTAAGAAGAGTTACCAAAGGGACGATATAAATATAGTTTGTACTTTTTACGGCTCCCAATTCCTTGACACAAGCATTCCAGGCTATGAAGCAGAGCATGGAGGCGACAAATCCCAAAAAGAGAAGATTTCCAAACACGATGGGTTGCATCATCAAGACATTGTCCCAATTTAACGGACGGAATAAAAACATGGGCAGAATGGTCAGCACTCCGTAGAAGAATACTTTACGGGTAATGAATACGATAGAATAATGATTATCCAATTGTTTGAGAATAAGGCAATAAAATGCCCACATCAATGCAGCGGTCAGTGAAAGAATATCTCCCAAAGGATTAATTTTCAGAATGAAACTGCCGTTGAAAACAACCAGCCCCACTCCTATCAAAGCCATGATCGATCCGTAAACAAGATGGCGGGTGAAAGGTTCTTTTCTTCTGAACAAATAAGAAAGCAGTGTGGTCAGAACAGGTGATGTGCATACTATCAGAGACACGTTGGAGGCTAATGTGATGCCGAGAGCCGTATTTTCAGTAATGAAATAAATAGTTCCTCCACATAATCCGGCCAATAAAAGTAACAATTCATCTTTTACTCTGTTGGCAAATAGTTTTTTATAAGAAATACACCACATGCAAAGATAGGCCATAGTGAAACGATAAAAGAAGATGTCGGAAGGACTTAATCCATGTTGGATTAGAATCTTAGTAGAAACAAAAGTAGTTCCCCAGATAGCTACAGTGATTATTGCCATTAAGTGATAGACGAACCTTGATTTGATAACATTCATAATTTATATGTGTTTTATTATGTTGCAAAGATAGGTTTTGTTTTCGAGAAACTTATCAAAATATATGGCATAGTTGAGCTGATACAAAGTTCGTTTGTTTTCTCACTTACCTTGGGCGCGGCCCTCAAGGTAAGTGAGATATTTCTATTTCCGGGGAATCCAGGAATCTACCAGCTCCTGATGTTCTTTTACCCATTTTTCCGCTCCTTCTTTTTCATTATATTCATTTTGTGATACATCATCCAGCAGGCTGCTGATTTCTTTGGTGCTCAGATGTATGTTTTCTATCAGTTTTGCCACAAACGGGTGTTGCTCACCAAATCCTTTGCGGGCAATGGCCGTAATTGTTTCCGCTTTACCAAAAATACCTTTCGGGTCCTCCAGAAATTTTAATTTAAAGCGGGTGAACATCCAATGGGGAGTCCATCCCGTCACCACAATCCATTGATGCTCGTCAACGGCTCTTTTTAGCACTGCGGTCATGGCCGGTCCGCTAGACTCCAGCAATTTGTAATCCAGATTGTATTTTTCTATGGCCATATCTGTAGCATGCATAATCCCTGCACCGGCATCAATGCCGATAATCTCGCCTCCGAATTTTTCTTTGTTGGCATTTAATTGCTCAATGGAATGAATGTCCACATAATCGGGGACTACCAGACCGATACGGGCATCCGGATAGATCTTGCCTAAGATTTCCAGATTCTTTCCGTATTGTTTCATATAATCGGCCTGTGTAGCCGGTAACCAAGCATCCATCAGCAAATCTACTTTGCCACGGGCCATTGTTGCATAGATAGGAGCCGGATCGGCATTCTTTAAAACGACATGATAACCTTGTTGTTCAAGAATCACTTCCGTCAAATAGGTCAGGGCGATGCCGTCGTCCCAGTTTATGTATCCAATGCTTATTGTCTTATCATCTTTTTTCCCGCTGCAAGAGGCAAGCAGCAGGAGGAAAGACAAAAAATATAGTATTTTCTTCATGCTTATTTCCCTTTCTTTTGTTTTCCAAGTCCTTGTGTTATTCTATCCAGAATGATGGCCAGGATGACTACTGCGATACCGCCTTCGAAACCTAAACCTATTTTCATCTGCGTGATACCTTTCAGTACGATTTCCCCTAACCCTCCGGCTGCAATCATAGCGGCAATGACCACCATGGAGAGCGACATCAGGATTGTCTGGTTTATACCGGTCATGATAGTGGGCAATGCCAGCGGTAATTGTACCTTGAATAATAATTGCATAGGTGTCGCACCAAAAGAGCGCGAAGCTTCTACAACATTCTTCGGTACTTGCTTGATACCCAGGCTGGTCAGACGCACTACGGGAGGCATGGCAAAAATAATGGTGGCAAAGGCTCCCGGAACGGTTCCCAGCCCGAAAAAGAGTACGGCAGGAATCAGATAGACGAAAGCAGGCATCGTTTGCATCAGGTCGAGGATAGGATGCAGAATTTTATCACATCGTTTGCTGTTTGCGCTCCATATTCCCAAGGGAAGTCCCACGATAAGAGCGATGATGGTAGACGAAAGCACCAATGCTAAAGTCTGCATGGTTTCGTTCCAAAATCCCATTCCCCAAATCAGCAATAATCCTAAAATGGTAAAAATGCTGACTCCTTTTCCCGATTTATACCAAGCCAGGATGGCCAGCAATGCTATTGTTACATAAAAAGGTATCCACATCAATATGTTTTGGAACCCATCTATGAACCCGCCTATTCCAACATTGATGGCGTCGAAAAGAGGGGCAAAGTTTTCTGTGAGCCAGTTGATGGCTGTTTCTATATATTTTCCTATGTTTATCATAATTCGATAGCGTTTTGAATAAGTTCATTAATTTCTTCTTTATCTTTTCCGGTCATCTCTACTACGATGGACGATAGAGGAACCAAACCTTTCAGTTCGCGTTCTTCATTTACCACATAAATGGGAGAATTGGTTTTCGTGATTAAGGGAAGCAGATCCTCAATCTTTGTGTCCTCCGTAACGGAATGTACTTCACTTTGTACGGCTTCCCGGATTGATTTTATACCTTTACGCCGAAGAATGGCGGCACTTTCCAATGTAATCTCTCCTATCAGCTTGTCATTTTCATCTATCACAGGAAGCACGGTAATATCTCTTTCTTTCATCTTTCTGATCAGAACCTCGGGACCTTCTTTACGCAGACGGGCTACGGCGGGACGGGTTATCATAATACTTCCTGCCGTTATGATTTTGCTCCGGTCCACATTTTCTACAAATCTTGCCACATAGTCATTGGCCGGTTCAGTTAAAATTTCTTCTGAAGTTCCGACTTGTACCACTTCTCCATCTCTCATAATGGCAATGCGGTCACCCAGTTTAATTGCTTCGCTCAAATCATGCGTGATAAAGACGATGGTCTTTTTCATTTTGGATTGCAGTGCCAGCATTTCATCTTGCATTTGTACGCGGATCAATGGGTCCAGAGCGGAAAAGGCTTCATCCATCAGTAATATTTCCGGATCATTTGCCAAAGCGCGTGCCAATCCCACACGTTGCTGCATTCCGCCGGAAAGTTGTCCGACCATCTGATTCTGATATCCTTTCAGCCCGACTATTTCCATACTCTTCATGGCTTTTTTCTCACGTTCCTGTTTGGGAACTCCTTGGAGTTCGAGCCCGAATGCAATATTGCTTAAAACACTGCGATGAGGTAACAAACCAAAATTTTGGAACACCATAGCTATTTCCCGGCGACGCATTTCCAGCAATTCCTTATCGGATGCGGCAGTAATGTCTGTTCCATTAATCAGTACTTGTCCTTTTGTGGGTTTGATTAACCGGTTTATGCAGCGCAATAAAGTTGATTTGCCACTGCCCGACAGTCCCATGATTACGAAGAACTCTCCTTCTTTGATTGTCAGATTGGCGTTTTTAACTGCTACAGTACAATTAGTCGCCTTTAAAATTTCATTTTTGCTTTTTCTTTCTTTCAACATCCGGAACGCTTTCTGCTTTTCCGGACCGAAAACAAGATACAAGTCTTTTATTTCTATTTTGTTCATAGTCTATAATAGTTTAAATTAATTAAGAATAGGGAGGAATTGACGGAAGTAAATTGAGATGTCATCCGGTATATTTAACGAAACAAAATATAAAAAGGTTCATTATAAGATGAGTTTAATTGATCAGTAAATATGTTTCTTACAGCTTGTTATTGTTTACTCCCTACGGGAGTGGTTCAGAAAATCCGAGATTAAAAAAGCTAATCAGAAAGCGTTTTCTATAAAACAGAAATTAAGTATTATCCTTTTGTCGAGCGTTCATTTTATTCTATCTTTGTCACGCAAAACAGAATAAATATATGGATAGTATTTTAATTATTGATGATGAACCGCAAATACGCAAACTTCTTTCGCGTATGATGGAATTGGAAGGTTACGAAGTATTCCAGGCAGCCGATTGCCAGTCTACATTGAAACAACTTAAGTTACATAATCCCCAAGTGGTGTTGTGTGATGTGTTTTTGCCGGACGGCAATGGAGTGGATATGGTTACAACCATCAAAAAACTCTATCCAGAATTGGAGATGATACTTTTGACCGCCCACGGTAACATTCCGGATGGTGTGCAGGCAATCAAGAATGGAGCCTTTGATTATATCACCAAAGGGGATGATAATAATAAAATTATTCCGTTAATCAGCCGGGCTATGGCTCAGGCTAAAAAGAATGTAGGGGAAAAAGTGAAAACAGAAGAGACCCAAAGTTTCTCTTTTGACGCTATAAAAGGGAAGTCGGAGGGTATGCAACAAGCCGTAGCATTGGCCCGAAAGGTTTCGGCAACGGATGTTACAGTCTTGCTGACCGGAGAAACAGGCACGGGGAAAGAGGTCTTTGCACAAGCCATCCATCGCAACAGTCTTCGCAAAGAGAATGCTTTTGTGGCTGTAAACTGTTCTGCTTTTAGCAAAGATCTGCTTGAAAGCGAGATATTCGGTCATAAAGCCGGTTCGTTTACCGGAGCGATGAAAGATAAGAAGGGGCTGTTCGAAGTGGCCGATAACGGAACCATCTTTTTGGATGAAATAGGTGAAATGGCTTTCGAGCTGCAAGCCAAATTGCTTCGTGTGCTCGAAGCGGGAGAGTACATCAAGATAGGCGACACGAAACCGACGAAAGTGAATGTCCGCGTTATCTCCGCCACCAATCGGGACCTGAAAAAAGAAATAGAACAAGGTAATTTCCGTGAAGATCTTTATTATCGTCTTTCTGTTTTTCAGATACACCTCCCTCCTCTTCGTGAGCGCAAAGAAGACATCGAACTTTTGGCGGAAAGCTTTATCCAACTCTTTTCAAAGAAACTGGGGAAACAGGTGGAAGGGATGGCTCCGGAGTTCTTGAAAGCTTTGAAAGCTGCCGACTGGAGAGGAAATATCCGTGAATTGCGAAACGTGATAGAACGCAGCATGATTGTCTGCGACAAACAGCTCACCTTACAAGATCTTCCCATTGAAATACAGAATGCCCGGCAGGAAGATTATTCCGGCAAGAATTATTCGGAGTTTGAACTGGCCGCTCTATGGAAAAACGTCATATCGCTAAAGTTCTGCAACATACTAAAGGAAACAAGACCGAGGCTTCACGTTTATTGAAAATAGGTTTGACTACTTTATATAGAAAGATAGAGGAGTACGGCATTTAGTTGTTGCAGGTCATTGATCAACCCTTTCCTGCCCTATGGTTAAGTCTTTTTATACGGATGTATTCTATCTCCATAGCCTTTGGAGTTATCTCCATAAGCTTTGGAGTTGACTCCCAAGGTTATGGAGATAACTCCAAAGACTTGTGGAGATAAAACAAACAAGAAGAAAACCCTTAACCATAGGGCAGGAAAGGGTTAGGGATACGGATAAAACCTTTTAATGACGAATCCGGTTCCCAAGTCTTTTATGTATTCCTTACGGATAAACAGCCCCACTCAAATTCTACTGCTTCACGAAAGACCATAGGCAGCATTATTGCAAGATGGTTTCAGCAAAGATGGCTACGGAATCAATACATTCCGGATATAGAAATGATCCGTGACTTTCCTCAGCAAGACAAGAGCTTTCGATATACTTCGGCATCTTCCTCCGAGAAACAGCATACAATCACTTCTCCTTCATAGCCATGTGCCATTTCTTCCCCGATGGCATTCAATGCGATACGTGCCGCTTCTTCCTTGGGATAATGATATACGCCGGTACTGATACAGGGGAATGCAATGCTTTGGATGCCGTTCTCTCTCGCTAGTATGAAACTGGTATGATAGCATGATGCAAGTTTTTCGGCTTCTCCATGCGTTCCCCCATGCCATACGGGTCCTACGGTATGAATCACTTTCCTGCATGGCAGGTTGTATGCATCGGTTATCTTGCTTTCCCCCGTCGGACAACCGCCCAATGTTTTACATTCCGCTAACAACGCCGGGCCTGCAGCCCGATGGATAGCTCCATCTACACCACCGCCACCCAGCAACGAGCAGTTGGCTGCATTTACAATGGCGTCGACTTTTAAAGTAGTGATATCGGCTACGGTAACATTTATCTTCTTCATTTTTCCTTTCTGTTTTTCTGTATCCTTAATTCCGCAACATAATTGATAATTATTTTTATAAGTTCCTGAGCAACA
>DXLM01000024.1 GCA_019414725.1 Bacteroides sp. | reverse complement strand
TAACTATAAGATGGCTGGAGCTTTTAGACTGCTCCAACAAATCGGAGAGAACCTTGAAAACAATAAATGATATTCTTCTATTATTTAGTAAGTAAATCAAGATGTTTCTTTCATCGACAAAAATATGAAAGTATGCAATGTGTGTGCAACTTAAAAAGCCAATATGTATAAATGATTAGTTTTTCAGTGCTTTTTTATTTTTCTTCACTTTCCAATTCTTTTATCTCTTTATTGAGGAATACGGATAGGATGGTTCTTAAAACAACAATACCTCCCAATAGGGCCAATTCATTCAAAGTGGGCTCCAATACTGTTTTCAAAATATCCGAAGCTATCAGAAATTCTAAGCCAAGAAGCAGATAAGTTCCGAATGTAGCTCTTAATTTTCGTATATTGGTAATGGAATACCCTCCGGTAAAACGTCGTATTTCATTCTTCAAAAAAGAGATGATACCTATCAACGCTCCGTATGTGACAATCAAAAGGCTTGTCACACTTATAACAGCTGCTAATAAATCCAAGAAATGAGTAAGCATATTTATTTGTCTTTATGAATAGAACAAATAAATAAGCGATATGTTCTTACATCATGATAACTCTATCTTGACAATTCCTCCATAAGGAGTGAGTGCGCCAAACGCCTCTTCGGGTTTAATGATACCTGCATAAATCTGTGCGTTCAGTAAAATGCCGCCATGAGCAAAGATCGCGACTTGTTCATACGGTTTTTGGCGAAGTTCGTCTAGAAAATCGGCAACACGCCGGTATTGATCTTCAAAGGACTCTCCATTGGTCGCTTTTACATGCAGATAATCTGCATACCATCTTTCCAGATTAGCGTCGGCAATTTCATCGAACCGATGCATTTCCCAATCTCCGAAATTTAGTTCCTTTAGGCGGTCGTCCCGTTCTGCATCCGGGTAGCCGCAAAAGGTAGCCAGGCGTACACAACGGGTTAACGGGCTGGTATAAACCTTATCAAAAGATAAGCCTTGTAAATGGGCTGCCGTTTGAGTTGCCTCCATTTCAAAAGTCGGCTTTAAGGGTACATCCGTCTGTCCGTAACAAACGCCTTGCGGAACATCAACAGCAGTATGACGCATGAAGTATATTACCATAGATTTGTATAGATTAAGTTTATAGTCAGATAAAAAGAAAACTCACATAATAGGAAAGTCGCTCCGCAACAATCACCGGTATATCCTTGCAGGCGTCTGCGCATGAGTGACATTAAAAGGATGAACATCATAGCAGGAGCGATGGCTGCCCACCAGTATCCTTTATCCAGTAATAAAAGCATAGGTAGGGCTCCGGCCATAAAAGCGGATAATAAAACACCTGGGCTCATACGGTCATATATGACTTTTGCTTTCGATTCTTCTTCTTTACGGGCGTATGGAAGCGTGTTGATGATTTGTGCGGCACAAAACTTGCTCCAGGCATCTCCGCTTAATATGGCCGCACATGCCAAGGGTACAGAAAGTGTGGTGAGTATATTCCACATCAATCCATAATAGAATAATAATCCGAGCACTCCGTATGTGCCGATATGTGAATCCTTCATGATGGACAGAATCTTGTCACGTGATGTACCGCCCCCGAAGCCATCGCAGAAGTCTGCCAATCCATCTTCGTGTAAAGCACCTGTTACTAATAACCGGGCAGCCAACGCCATGAGCACAGCTATTTGTACAGGCAGAAATTCTGCTGTGATCCATAGAGTGCCTGCCATGATACCTCCTGTCAGCCATCCAACAAAGGGCCAGTAGTCCACTACTCGTTTAAAGTAAACAGGTGGTACGTCAGCTATTTTCCAAAACGGAAGGCGTGTGAAAAAAATGAGGGAGGCAAGCAGTTTCATGGTTAAAAATATTTAGTGATGGAGGCATGGGCGAAATTGTCCATCTCATTCATCATGTTTACAGAGGAAACAACGATGGGATAAGCGCATATCGCTCCTGTTCCTTCTCCCAAGCGCAGACCTAAATTTAATAAAGGGCGTACTTTCATGGCGTCCAATACTAGTTTATGACCGGTTTCATCTCCCTGATGTCCGAATATGGCATACGACAAAACTTCCGGATGAAGTTTTGAGGCGGCCAGTATGCAGTTGGTCATGATGAAGCCGTCTACCAGAATAATCATTCTTAATTCTGCCGCCCGGAGCATGCCGCCTATTGCCATAACCATTTCATATCCTCCGAACCAGGCGATGATATCTTTTGCAGAACCGTCACCGGCATAATGGTCAACCGATTGTTTCAATACATTGTATTTATGGCGGATGCCTTCTGAATCCAGTCCGCTTCCCGCACCTACACATTGCTCTAATGAAATACCTGTCAGCAAATGCATCCAGACAGAGGAAGGGGAGGTGTTGCCAATACCCATTTCGCCAAAACTGACCACATTGCAGCCGTCAGCATGAATCATATCCGTTATCTTTGCTCCACGTTCCAGGCATAATTCCATTTCTTCCATACTCATTGCAGGACCTTTTAGAAAACTGTGCGTGCCACGTCCTACGCTACAGTTGATAATGCCTTTCTCGTAAGGAAGATCGTAATCGACTCCTGAGTCTACTAATACAAGCTTAAAACCATGTTGGCGGCATAAAAAATTAACTCCGGCACCTCCATGTAAAAAATTACTTAGTTGTTGCCAAGTGATTTCTTTGGGAGACTTGCTTACCCCTTCTTCTACTATACCATGATCGGCTGCAAAAAGTACGTTGTGCGGATGGCTTAATGTAGGGGAGAGGGTTTGTTGGATTAATCCGATTTGCAATGCAAGGTCTTCCAGAACGCCCAATGAACCTTTGGGCTTTGTCAAATTGTTGATTTTGTCTATCAATGCCTCCCGAAGACCTTCATCGGGATACTCAATATGAAAGTTTTTCATTGTATTTATTATTTTATAGGAACAGGAATTCCCGATACCATCAAATATACTTGGTCTGCTTTTGAAGCTATATATTGATTCATCCAGCCCTGTAAATCTGTAAAGCGGCGTTGGATGGCGTTTTCGGATACTGCTCCGGAACCTATTTCATTGGTTACGAAAATAAAAGTGGCATCTTGCCGGATAAAATTATCAAACTCCTGTTTGACAGCCTGCAATGCAGCCTCTACATCCGCATCCAAATCAAAGAAAAAGTTGGTACACCATAAGGTGACACAGTCAATCAATACTACATTATCCTTTACTTGATGGCGGCTCAGTTCTTTTTCTTCTTCTATATTCGTCCATTCCGGTCCGCGCCTTTCTTGATGTTTGATAACGCGTTGGCGGAATTCTTCATCCCAAATACGGGAAGTAGCTATATAAACGGGAGTGGGTGATAAGCTTAATGCCAATTTCTCCGCGTATGAACTTTTTCCCGAACGTTGGCCTCCTGTGATTAAGATAATACGTCTCATTGTCTTACTTCTCGGTGGCACGCAGAATCAACGTAGTCGCACCTAATGTGATGATAGCGCCTTCCTCGATCCGTATCCGGTCCTTGTTCCCCAAAATCTCGTTCATCAGAAATGTTCCTGTAATGCTGTCATTATCACGCAGGGTATAAATGACTTCCCCTTGTTTGTTGCGTTTCACATTAATGATACAATGCCTTCTGTCCATGCTCGGATCTGATGTCTCGATGGGAATGTCCACTTCAGTGCCTTTGCTTCTGCGTCCTATCAGGTTGTCACCTTCCATCAGGGGTAATACTTGTTTGTATCCGAATACATTTTCTACTACCACGATACTTCCAAAATCCTCTTTATTGGCTTGTTCGTCCAATATTTCTTCTTTACGGGTTGCTTTCAGTTTGGATTTTCCGATACGGATACTGAATTGTTTTTTACAATGGTCGCATACAAAGACCAACGACTGGCCTTCTGTATATTTGGTTTCATCAAAAGTTATATAGTTGTCACATTTGGGACACAAAACTCTTTTCATAAAAAATAATCTTGTTTATTTGGAACTCAATATCCATGCATTCTTGAATGCATCATTTTGTTTCAGTTCATTTAATTTTTTATAAGCAGCGGCTTTATCTGCAAAGTTGCACAAAGACAGGCGATAACGTCCGTTACCTTCTATGATTGTTACATCCTTGTATCCTTTTTGCTTGTACTCATTAAGTACTTGCTGTGCGTCATTGGCTGTCGGTAAACTGGATACGATGATATAATACTTATTTTTTTTACTGCTCGAAGGTGTTGCTGTTTCTTTCTTCTCAAGGGCAGGTTTACTTACAGTAACAGGCTTGGCAACTGGCTGTTCTGTGCTGTTCAATTTTGCTGCAACAGTATTCTTGGGCACTGCTTCTTGTGCTTTTCCTACCTTTTCTACTTTTACAGTTACAGGTTTCAACGTGTTTTGATTATTTTTGATATTCGTCTTCTTGGGTTGCTGCGGTCTGGAAGGAACGGTTACCAAGGTCGTTGCCAAAGATTGGGAACGAATGGCGTCAAACAGACCATCCGTACCTAAAGAAGCATAATTACCTTTGTCCACATATGTGTTCTCTACCGGAACAGACAAGAAGAAAAATAAGACTACAGCTATAGCCACAGCTACTGCATTTCCTATCCACTGACGTTTGAAACGTACAGTTCTCTTCCTTTTTTCTTGTCGGGGAAGTAATTCTCTGGTTGCTGCAGATGTTGTTGAAGTAAGATATTCTAATCTGTTGATGGAAAACGAACTAAGCCCGTATAGGGTAGGTGATAATGCACCGTCCTCATTGGGATGGAACTCGTATGTGCTATGAATATTATAATGTAAGACCCCTATGCCATGCATTTCTGCACATCCATTTTGGTATAGTTGTTCTTTCAATCCGGCTACCTCTTCTTCTATCATGCGTGTGGCATCAGGAAAATCGGTGTGATGGGCTTGCATATACGATTGAACTAATAAACCATCGTTTATAGTCAATTGGGGATTGAAACCAATAGTACGTACAGGGGGAAGATAAAGATTTTCTTCCTTGATATACCGTGCCGGTTGATAGTGCGCTATAAAACCGCCAAAGTCTGGAATAATCACACAGTCATTTTCCAGTAACAGAATTTCTATATGTCTAGCCAATTCAATCATATCGCAAAATTAGCATTTTTATTCCGTTTCAGCGCAACTTTTATGGAAGAAAATAACAACTCACTCATAATTTATTGTAATTTTGCAGCGAAAAAGTTAGACTAACGAATTAAATAAAATGAATATAGCGATTGTAGGAACCGGGTATGTAGGACTTGTTACCGGAACATGTTTTGCCGAAACTGGCGTAGACGTAACTTGTGTAGATGTAAATGCGGATAAGATTGCTAATCTGCAACAGGGTATTATTCCTATTTATGAACCGGGATTGGAAGATATGGTCTTGCGTAATGTAAAGGCTGGACGTCTTCATTTCACCACCTCTTTAGAGAGTTGTCTGGACAATGTGGATATTGTGTTCAGTGCTGTGGGCACTCCTCCCGATGAAGACGGAAGTGCCGATTTGCGTTATGTGCTTGAAGTTGCCAAGACGATTGGTGCTAATATGAAGAAATACACCTTGGTCGTGACCAAGAGTACGGTGCCCGTGGGTACGGCCCGGAAAGTAAAAGCGGCTATCCGGGAGGAATTGGAGAAAAGAGGGGAGTCGATAGATTTCGATGTGGCTTCTAATCCGGAATTCTTGAAAGAAGGTAATGCTATCGATGACTTTATGAGTCCGGACCGTGTGGTAGTGGGCGTAGAGTCGGAAAGGGCTAAAAAACTGATGACCAAGCTTTATAAACCTTTCATGCTGGTTAACTTCCGCGTTATCTTCATGGATATTCCTTCTGCCGAGATGACCAAGTATGCGGCAAACTCCATGTTGGCCACCCGTATCAGCTTTATGAACGATATTGCCAACTTGTGCGAACTGGTGGGAGCTGATGTAAATATGGTACGTGACGGAATAGGTTCCGACAGTCGTATCGGGCGTAAGTTCTTGTATCCGGGATGCGGTTATGGTGGATCTTGTTTCCCGAAAGATGTGAAGGCGTTGATTAAGACTGCCGAGCAGAATGGTTATTCCATGCAGGTGTTGAAAGCGGTGGAAGATGTGAACGAGAATCAGAAAGGCATTTTGTTCGAGAAACTGGTAAAAGTATTCAATGGAGATTTGAAAGGCAAAACAGTGGCTTTGTGGGGACTTGCATTCAAGCCCGGTACGGACGATATGCGTGAGGCTCCGGCTTTGGTACTTATTGAGAAATTGAAACAGTCGGGTTGCAATGTCCGCGCATACGATCCTGCTGCTATGGATGAGTCCCGCCGCCGGATAGGAGAGTCGGTTTATTATGCGCACGATATGTATGATGCGGCTCTTGATGCGGATGCGTTGATTCTGGTAACCGAGTGGAAAGAGTTCCGTCTTCCTACCTGGGGAGTAATCAAGAAGGCGATGAAGCAGCCTGTAGTGCTTGACGGACGAAATATTTATGATGGTGACGAACTACAGGAAATGGGGTTTGTTTATCATTGCATCGGTCGATAAATAAAAAAATAGAGAGAATAACCATGTACAAACGTTTTTCGATAATAATGTTGGCTGTTGCGCTGTCTTCTTGTGGAACTCCGCAACAAAAAGCATCCGCTCTGGAAGAAAACAAGGAGGCAAAATCTTTGTTGGAAGGTATATGGTTGGACGATAATACGGAAACGGCATTACTGAGGGTGAAAGGCGATACCCTGTTTTATGCAGATGCCGCTACGGCTCCCGTTGCTTTTAAAATTATAGGCGATTCGTTGATTACGTATGGTGCACGGACTAATGGTTATAAGATTGAGAAGCAGGGGGAGCATATTTTTTGGTTTCATTCGGCTGTGGGAGATGTGATACGCCTGCATAAGTCTGATGCGGAGAATGATTTTCTGGCATTTATCCATACTCGGGAAATCCCTGTTTATAACGAAGTTATTAAGAAAGATTCGGTGGTGACATACGATAATGTCCGTTATCGCGGATATGTGTACATTAACCCGTCAAAGATTAAAGTAATGCGTCCGGGAGTTTCGGAGGAAGGACTTGGGGTGGATAATGTATATTATGACAATATCATACACATTTGCGTGTATGAAGGCAGGAAGAGTCTTTATGCCAAAGATATCACCAAGCAGATGTTCAAGGGGGTGGTTCCGGATGATTTCTTGCAATGGGCTATATTGTCGGATATGGATTTTATGGGTGTCGATTCGAAAGGGTATCATTATCAGGCCACGGTGTGCATACCTGACGGCGCGTCTTGTTATATGGTCAATATCACTGCCGGCAAGGATGGAGGATTTGCATTCGAGTTGGTAAGGTAGTCGTGGCTATGTCATTTTTTTATTTCGCGATTACTATTTGGTCGCTATCATGCTCTATAGAGAATACCCTGAAAAATCCTTCAAAAGCTTCAGCCTGCTCGCAAATGCCCTGCCCATCGGTATTCCGGCTGAAGGATTGGGCTTGGGAATTCTTCAGCCGGAGATTGGAATCCTTCAGCCGGATTGGTATTCTTCCGATTCTTGGGGAATTGGTTTTCCTGAAGGATATTTTTCGGCTGAAACATTTCACAATGCATATCCTTCAGCCGGAATGCCGATGGGCAGGGCGTTTGCGGAATGGCTGAAAGATCTGAAGGAAAAATAAGGCGTTTCGGCATGTAGATGCCGTTATGGAAAAAACAACAGGTCAAATTTTAAAAAGCTCTTGTTCTTTCAATGAAAACGTCCTGTTCTTTTTTTTAAAGACCTTGTTCTTTTCAGAAAAGAACAGGACGTTTGAGAGGTTAGTAACGTACATGCCGGAAGGTTAGTAACGTGTCACCCCATACGTTACTAATGTGTGGGGTGTAAGGTTAGTAATGTTACAGGTGAAAGATTATATATCCTACAAGCAATACATATAATGGATGTTTGTGATTGCCTCGCATCTATTTTGCAGATGAGCCATGAAGTGACCCTCTCCATAAAATAAAATTGGAGGAAAACAAGTCCGTCTTCCTCCAATGGTTTTTAGATATCATCTCTTCCGTCTATTCTTTTGGGGTGTTTCTTCTATTATTGGCATTGGGCTTGCCCGTACTGTTCTTTTTCCCCTTATAATTGCCTTGTTTTCTGGAGCCTCCACCTTTGTGATTGCTACGACCGGCGCCACTTCGCGGGTTGTATTCGGGCGCTTCTCCCAATTCCTCGGGAACCGGGATTTTATAGATGTTCCTACCCAGGAAATTTTCAATAGCTTTGAATTGGGTCTGCTCTTTCTCACTGACAAAAGTAATGGCGCAACCATCATGGTTGGCACGAGCTGTACGGCCGATGCGGTGTACATAATCCTCGCTGTCATGTGGTACATCGTAGTTGATTACCAAACGAATATCGTCAATGTCTATTCCTCGCGAAACAATATCGGTAGCAATCAGAATATTGATTCTGCCACTTTTAAATTCACGCATAATCTGTTCCCGTTGGGACTGCTCCAAGTCTGAGTGCATTTCACCTACGTTCAGTTTCATCCGCTTGAATGCTTGTGTCACCTCCTTTACTTTCAATTTGGAAGAGGCAAAGATAATGACACGTTCGGGTGTTTGATCCTGGAAAAGGGATTGAATAATTCCCAATTTCTGGCGTTCATAACAGATATAAGCCGTTTGGATAATCTTTTCCGCAGGTTTTGAAACCGCTAATTTTATTTCTACCGGATTGTTTAAGATCGTTTTTGCCAATTGTTGTATTTTAGCCGGCATAGTGGCCGAGAACATGATGGTCTGACGTTCTTTCGGCAGATATTTCACTATTTGCATAATGTCATCCGAGAATCCCATATCCAGCATACGGTCCGCTTCATCAAGAATAAAGAAAGAAACTTTAGACAAGTCTACGTAACCTAGGCTGAGATGACTTATCAGACGTCCCGGAGTAGCAATGACTACATCGGCCCCCAAAGTTAAACCTTTCTTTTCTTGCTCGAAGCGCACACCATCGTTTCCTCCGTAAACAGCCACGCTGGATGCCGGTAGAAAATAAGAGAAACCTTCCATTTGCTGGTCTATCTGTTGCGCTAATTCGCGTGTGGGTGACATGATCACACAATTGATGGCATCTTCCGGATATCCGCCTTTGCTTAATTGATTAAGAACGGGCAAAAGGTATGCGGCAGTCTTGCCGGTTCCGGTCTGTGCCACTCCGATCAAATCTTTTCCTTCAAGAATGACCGGTATGGTATGTTCTTGTACAGGAGTGCATTCTTCAAATCTCATGGCATCTAATGCCTGAAGCACCCCTTCTTCTAAATTTAGTTCTGAAAATTTCATATATATAGTTACTTCTTTCTTTAGAGTTTGCCGCGTTCTTCCAGGTAAGAGTCCTTGAAGCCCAGGAAATAGAGGACGCCGTCCAATCCGATCGTATTAATGGACTGTTGTGCGTTAGCCACTACTTTGGGTTTTGCATGGAATGCTATACCCAGACCGGCTTCGGACAACATGGGCAAGTCATTCGCTCCGTCTCCTACAGCAATAGTTTGTGCTATGTCCACACGTTCTACTTGAGCGATCAGTTTCAGCAGTTCGGCTTTACGTTTTCCGTCAACTACATCTCCCAGATATCTTCCGGTTAATTTGCCATTTACTATTTCCAGTTCATTGGCATATACGTAATCTATGCCGAATTTATCTTTCAGATAATTGCCGAAATAGGTGAATCCACCGGATAGGATGGCTATTTTGTAACCATATCTTTTCAACACGAACATCAGACGTTCCACACCTTCGGTGATGGGAAGGTTTTCTGCGATTTCTTTCATTACGCTTTCATCCAGTCCTTTCAGCAAAGCCACCCGTTCTGTGAAGCTTTCTATGAAATCAATTTCTCCACGCATGGCGCGTTCTGTGATTTCTCGTACTTGGTCACCCACACCGGCGCGTTCGGCTAATTCATCTATACACTCTGTCTGTATCAATGTGGAATCCATATCGAAACAAATCAAGCGTCGCATACGCCGGTACATATTGTCCAGCTGGAAAGAAAAGTCCATTTCCAGGTCACTGCTCAGTTTCATTAACGCCTGTTGCATCTCTTCCCTTTGGCGGGGGGTGCCACGGACGGAGAATTCGATACAAGCCCGTACATTCGCTTTTCGTTCATCCAATGGAATACGCCCTGTAAGACGTTTGATAGCATCAATATTCAAACCTTGTTCCGCCAATATTCCTGTGACTGCCGCGATTTGTTTGGCTGTCAGCTTGCGTCCCAGTAAAGTCAGGATGTACCGGTTCTTGCCTTGCATGTTTACCCATTCCTCATATTCTTCCACAGTAACGGGATAGAAACGGATATTGATGCCTAATGCGGAAGCTTTAAATAGCAACTCTTTCATGATATTCCCTGAATCTTTTTCCTGGCTTTTGAATAAAATGCCTAATGACAGGGTGCTATGAATATCGGCCTGGCCAATATCCAAAATGGTAACATCATATTTTGACAAAATTTCCGTAATGGAAGCGGTTAATCCCGGCCGGTCAAGACCGGTAATTCTGATTAAAATAAGTTCAGTATTATTATTCATACTTTGTGGTTGCTATTTACAGATTGCAAAAGTACGTAAATAAATCCTTATCAGCTATATTTTCTGCATTCTTTTTTCTCGATGAAAAGGACGATTTTATGCTATATAACATATTTTTTGAGAAAAAATCTTGGAGTTAATTTCAAAACTCCTTACCTTTGTCGCAGATTTCCAATTTAAATGGTATTGATTATCAGTACTAAAGATAATGTTCCGGGTGGAAATCACTGTTTAAGGGCAGTCTCGGATAGTATTAACTAAGATCGAATTACATGATTAAAAATGTAAAGTGGATTTTTGTTGTATTAATTATTAGTTCCTTGATTTCATTCTCTTTTGTAGGGAAAAACACGCCGACAGAAGGCTTGACCATAGGAGACAAGGCTCCTACATTTACTATCTGTGGCGAAAAGCAGTTGATTGACTTGAAGGATTTAAGAGGTAAATATGTACTGCTAAGTTTTTGGGCCAGCTATGATGCTTTGTCAAGGATGCAGAATGCTACTTTGAATCATGCCGTCGCGCAGGCCGACAATGTAGAAATGGTTTCCGTTTCATTTGATGAATACAAGTCGATATTTAACGAGACCATTAAAAAAGACCAGATTTCAACTTCTAATTGTTTTGTGGAATTGGCTGGTGTTTCATCGGATCTATATCAGACTTATCGCTTGAAAAGAGGCTTTAAGAACTTTTTGTTAGATGAAAATGGTGTTATCGTTGCCAAGGATGTCACCGTATCCGAACTCTCTTCTTATTTGAATTGAGAGAACATTTCCGAAAGGAAGAAAAATACAACAAAAATAATTACCGTGGATTCTCAATGGAATCTGCGGTTTTTTTTGCTATATGGTATTTTATTGACTTACATCATTTACCATTCACAATCAAATGCCTACCTTTACAGCGGATAAATAAAAAGATTATGAAACAGATTAAGAATATTGTGTTTGATTTCGGCGGGGTTGTCATTGGCCTTGATCGTGAACAGGCTGTAAAGGCATTTGAGCGGATAGGAGTGAGGGAAGCGGACAGTTTATTAGGGAAATACCACCAGCAGGGGATTTTTCAGGAAGTAGAAAATGGAAACATAGATGCTGAGACTTTTCGCTGTGAGTTGAGTAAAATCTGCGGGAAAGAATTGACTTATCAAGACGTGGAAAATGGGTGGAAAGGATTTGTTACGGACGTGCCGCAATATAAATTGGATTACCTGAATGAGCTTCGTAAGAAGTACAAGGTATATATATTGAGCAACACCAATCCTTATGTGATGGGATGGGCGAGGAGCAATGCATTTACTTCTGCGGGAAAGCCATTGGACGCTTATGTTGACAAGATTTATACTTCCTACGAAGCCGGTTCCACCAAGCCGGATCCTGGCATCTTTAACTATATGATCAAAGATAGTAAACTGAATCCGGCTGAAACAATATTTGTAGATGACGGTGCGGCCAATATTGTTATTGGTAAAGAACTGGGCTTTATTACGATGCAACCGGAGAACGGCGAGGATTGGCGTCAAAAACTAGAAAAGCTCCTATGATTATTTAGGAGCTTTTCTGTATAAATAGATAGCAATAAATGTGTAAAGTATATTAGGAATCCATACCGCTATAATAGGAGGGGTGTTTCCGTTGACAGCAAAGGTTGCTGACACTGTTTGGAACAAAATGTATGAAAAACTAAGTGCTAACCCTACTCCTAAATGCAGTCCCATTCCTCCTTTCATTTTTCTGGATGATAAGGAAACACCAATGGTTGTCAAGATAAAAGCGGCAAAGGACATGGCTATACGTTGGTAATATTCAATTTCAAATTCCTTTATGTTGGCGAACCCACGTCTTTTCTGCTTGTCTATATATTCTTTCAGTTCAGGGCTTGTCATGGTTTGTTGCTGCCCTTTCATAATCAGAAAATCTTGAGGCTCCATTTTAATGATCGTATCCAAACGGTCACCCCGAGTGATTTTCTCACGCATACCTTCCATCTCACGTATCATATAGTTCTTGATTGTCCATTTGTGTACAGATGCTGTATCATAAGTGACACTTCGGGCAGTAAGGTGGGCAACCAGTTTCTTGTCATCAAACTTGTCTAAAGAGAAACGGTATCCCGTTTTATTATAATTTTCATAACGTTCTATGTAGGCAATGACCCCGCTGTCTACTTCCAGTTGCACATTCCGCACATATTCCTGTTTCTTTTTTTTCTTATAACGGTCCTCAAAATCCAAACGGGTTACATTTCCCTTAGGTATGACGTATGCTCCCAGTCCGAAAGTAACAACGGAAATGATTGCGGCCGAAATCATATAGGGCCGCATCATTCGTTTAAAACTCATTCCGGTGGAGAACATGGCAATGATTTCCGAGTTTTCTGCCAGCTTGGAAGTAAAGAAGATAACAGCGATAAAGACAAACAAGGGGCTGAACAGATTGGAGAAGTAGGGGATGAAGTTCATGTAATAATCAAATACAATCGCTTTCAGCGGAGCTTTGTTATTGATGAACCTGTCTATATTTTCGTTCACATCAAATACTACTGCAATGGAGATAATCAATGCAATAGCGAAAAAGTAGGTTCCCAGAAACTTCTTAATGATATATATGTCCAGTCTTTTCACCCATTTATCCAGTTTCAGCCAACTGATATTCGGCTTCCACCATTTTTTATCCTTTGGGGATGAATCTGTGTTTGTCTTGAACCAATTCTTCATTTCTAGTAATTTATAATCTTGTAGATAAGCGTTTTACCATCATTGGTTTCCACGTAGAGAAATCTCCTGCAATGATGTGTTTACGGGCCTCGCCTGCTAGCCACAGATAGAATGCCAAGTTGTGGATAGAAGCGATTTGCATGGCCAGCAGTTCTTGTGCGTGGAACAGATGGCGCAAGTAAGCACGGCTGTACATGGTATCTACATACGATGCTCCTTCGGCCTCGATAGGAGAATAATCATCCTCCCATTTCTTGTTGCGCATGTTCATTATGCCGTTTTTAGTGAATAACATTCCATTGCGTCCGTTCCGGGTCGGCATTACACAATCAAACATATCTACACCGCGTTCTATACCCTCCAGTATATTTACCGGTGTACCGACTCCCATCAGATAGCGGGGCTTGTCTTTGGGTAAGATTTCATTGACAACCTCTATCATTTCGTACATTTTCTCGGTTGGCTCACCTACGGCTAGGCCACCGATGGCATTTCCGTCAGCTCCCTTGGAGGCAATATATTCCGCTGATTGTTTGCGTAAGTCGGGATAGACACAGCCTTGTACTATGGGAAATAATGACTGTTGATAACCATATTTGGGATCGGTTTCGTTGAAATGCTTTATGCAACGGTCCAGCCAACGATGGGTAAGCTGCATTGATTTTTTTGCGTATTCATAATCTGCGGTTCCCGGAGTACATTCGTCAAAAGCCATCATGATATCTGCACCGATAGTCCGTTCTATGTCCATCACCCGTTCAGGAGTGAACAGGTGTTTCGAACCGTCTATATGTGAGCGAAATTCCACACCTTCTTCTCTCATTTTGCGGATACCTGATAAGGAGAATACCTGAAAACCACCACTGTCAGTCAGCATAGGACGGTCAAAGCCGTTGAATTTATGCAGACCTCCGGCACGTTCTATTATATCCAGTCCCGGTCGTAAATACAGGTGGTAAGTGTTGCCCAGGATTATCTGTGCTTTAATGTCCTCTTTCAACTCATGTAAATGCACGCCCTTCACCGTTCCCAATGTGCCTACAGGCATAAAGATGGGGGTTTCTATTTGCCCGTGGTCAGTTGTTATCAATCCGGCACGGGCATTCGATTTGGGGTCTGTATATTGTAAGTCAAAAGTCATATTTATTTCTTTTCTTCTGTTTTTTGATTGGTAATATTAAAATCAATGGCATCGTTTACTTTTTCATTGGTGAGAGCCAAAGCCAATACTTCCTTAATATCCGTGACATAATGGAATGTCAGTCCTTCTAGATACATCGGCTGAATTTCTTCAATGTTCTTGCGGTTTTCCTCACATAAAATGATGTCTTTGATTCCGGCGCGTTTAGCGGCTAGGATCTTTTCTTTGATACCGCCTACGGGCAGGACTTTTCCACGTAATGTGATCTCGCCTGTCATTGCCAGATTTGCTTTCACTTTACGCTGGGTGAGGGCGGATGCCAATGAAGTCACCATGGTGATACCGGCTGACGGACCATCTTTAGGGATGGCTCCTTCAGGTACATGGATGTGGATATTCCAATTGTCAAAGATATCTTCCTGTAAATTCAGCAGTTTGGTATGTGCCTTGAGATATTCCAAAGCCAGCATGGCCGACTCTTTCATTACGTCACCCAAGTTCCCGGTCAATGTCAGTTTACCGCCTTTTCCTTTGCTTAAACTGGTTTCTACAAACAAAATTTCACCTCCGACAGCTGTCCACGCCAGCCCTGTGACAACACCGGCGTATTCATTTCCTTGGTATTTGTCGCGGCTATATTCTGGCGTGCCCAGATATTTGCGTACATCGGCAGGTTTTATTTCATGCATCACTTCATAGCCGTCACGTGCAAATTCCAACGCTATTTTACGCATTACCTTGTTTATCTTCTTCTCAAGTTCGCGCACCCCGCTTTCACGAGTATAATTTTCTACAATACATTCCAAGGCAGCTTTAGAGAACTTCACATATTCTTTTTTAATGCCGTTGGCTTCCAGTTCTTTGGGAACAAGATGCCGGCGGGCTATTTCTACTTTTTCTTCTGTGATATATCCGCTGACCTCTATCAACTCCATACGGTCCAGCAGAGCAGGAGGGATGGTGCTCAAATTGTTTGCCGTAGCGATGAACATTACTTTAGACAAGTCGTAATCTACATCCAAATAGTTATCGTGGAAAGTGTTGTTCTGTTCGGGATCAAGCACTTCCAGCATAGCGGAACTGGGATCTCCGCGGTGGTCACTGCCCAGTTTGTCTATTTCGTCCAAAATGATAACCGGATTAGAGGACTCGGCTTTTATCAAACTTTTGATGATACGGCCCGGCATGGCACCGATATAAGTTTTACGATGGCCACGGATCTCGGCTTCGTCATGCACACCACCCAATGACATACGTACATATTTACGTTTCAATGATGCCGCTATGGAACGTCCTAAAGAAGTTTTACCGACTCCCGGAGGACCATAAAGGCAGATGATGGGTGATTTCATATCACCTTTTAGTTTCAGCACTGCTAAATGTTCAAGGATACGCTCCTTTACTTTCTCTAGTCCGTAGTGGTCTTTGTTCAATGTCTTTTCGGCATTACTTATATTCAGGTTGTCAGTGGTAAAGACATTCCAAGGTAATCCTAACAGGGTTTGCAAATAGGTAAGTTGCACATTGAAATCCGGTGATTGGGAATTTGTCCTTTCCAATTTGGAAACTTCTTTTTCAAAGAGTTCTGCCATTTCCGGACTCCATTTCTTGGTTTTTCCTTTTTGGCGGAGTTCATCTATTTCATCTTCCTGTCCGGCACCCAGTTCATCCTGTATGTTTTTAATTTGTTGCTGCAAGAAATATTCGCGTTGCTGACGGTCAATATCTTCGCGTGTACGCATTTGAATGCTTTGTTTGATATCAGCCAATTGTACTTCACGATTTAAGATCTTGACCAGCATATACAGGCGGCTTTGCAAATCGCCAGCTTTTAGCAATTTTATCTTTTCTTCTACCGGAATAGGGAAGTTTGCACAAATGAAATTTACCAAAATTTCCGGATTGTCCAAGTTCTTGATTGCAAAAACCGTATCCGGACTCATCTTCTCGGAAGCCTCTATGAACTTACTCGTCAAATCCTTGCAGGTGTCAATCAATGCTTTGAATTCGTCCGTTTCCAGTTGGTCATTTGCCTCCGGAATAGGAGTCACCATCCCTTTCAAATATGGAGACGTTTTGGTGATACTGTCCAAATGTACTTTGGGCCCGTTTGACTGCATAATTACTGTGGTATTTCCACCTGGCATTTCGAATACACGGAGAATCTTCCCGATAACTCCTACATGGTACACATCATTAAAACCGGGATCGTCCATATCTCCCTGTATCTGACAAACTACCGCTATGGGAAGTTTTTTCTTGTATGCAGCATTTATCAATTTCAATGTGCTGGGGCGTCCAATGGTCACAGGCATTACTACAGATGGAAACATTACCATGTTGCGTAAAGGCATAACAGGTATTTCTTTATTAAATTCCATAGCAGTTACTTCATCCGGATCCGTTTGGATTTCAGCTAACATAGAGATGTCATCGTTATCAGTATTCAACAAAATATCCTCTTTCTTATTCCTCTTCATAATTTATTCCTCTTGTGTTAAATTGAGCCCAATGCCCAAAACGGGGACAAAGTTAATCATTCCTTGTCGAATAAGGAAAATTCATGGGAACTAATTGAGTTTTAAAAATCAAATATTTCCTAATAATTGGAGTAATTAAATGGATTTTCCTATTTTTGACAGCTAATTTAATAAATATAGTATGCCAAATCCTTATTTTTCTTTTAAGCAATTTACTGTTTATCATGATAGATGTGCCATGAAGGTTGGTACGGACGGAGTTTTATTGGGAGCTTGGGCCGATGTGGTTTCCGCCCGTAATATTTTAGATATTGGTACTGGAACCGGATTGATTTCTTTGATGATGGCACAGCGGTGCAATGCCCGGATAAGAGCGGTTGATATAGATGCGGATGCTGTGGAACAGGCTCGTGGAAATGTGGCGGCATCTCCGTGGCAGGATAGGATAGAAGTGGAGTTGCAGGATATTTGTCATTTTACATCGGAAACACTCTTTGATGTCATTGTTTCCAATCCTCCTTATTTTACCGATTCATTGAAATGCCCAGGGAAACAGCGTAATATCGCCCGGCATACAGATTTTCTTGATTTTGACAAATTAGCAGGATCTGCAGCCCGTTTGCTTCATCCCGAAGGCGTTTTTTCTGTGATTATTCCTGCTGATGGTAAAGAATCTTTTTTGATGGCTGCCACTCGTTACGGATTACATCTCTCACATCAGACTTTCATTCATACAAAACCTGGATCGGAGCCCAAACGGGTGCTGCTTGCTTTCAAATTCTCTGTGGATAAGTGTGTTATAGACGATTTGACCATCGAATTATCACGTCATGTGTATAGTGAAGAATATATAGCCTTGACTAAAGAATTCTATCTGAACATGTAGAGAGCGGATTATTCTGAACATCATAAAGAAACTGTTTTTATTTGCAGAGTCTTTACTGATGTTCAGAAAAAAGATATTTTTTATTGTTTTTTGGATAGACGACGCAATAAACTTTTGTTAAGTTCAAATAAATGGCTGTGCCGGAAAGCAAAAGTTTCAGCTTTAGGTTTCATACCACTGAATATTTCGGATATTTGCTGTAAGAGACTAAAAGGTTCGTTCTCTTTTTTTTTATCAGAAACAATGATGTTGAGTCCGTGTGGAATCAATTCTACCTCAATATCTTTTCCTCCCATGATCGGATCTCCGTCATAATGCATAACTCCGGGTTTTGAACGATGTATTTTAATCTTTTTAGTACGGAATGTCTTGATCCGGCTGTTTTGGTCTATGGTTTTGTTGAAAAGTTGAAAAGATAAAGAAGGAACATCCAGCACTGTGAACGGCTCTAATATTGTGACATCCATCAACCCATCGGTTAACGAGGCCTGTGGAGCAATATATGCGTTGTTCCCATATTGGGAGGCATTGCCGCAGGCTATCAGGAAAGCTTTGTATTTTACCGTTCCTTCTTCATTTTCTATTTCATAAGTTTCAGGTTTGTAACTCAGACTTTCATGCAAGGTATTTTCCAGATAGGTTAGTAGTCCGCGTTTACCTGAATCAGCAAACTTTAAGCTGACAAACGCGTCAAAACCTACTCCGCATGTGCAGAAAAAGGGTATATTGTTTATTTTTCCGTAATCAATACAGGCAACAGAACTTTCGTTTATAATGTCAATAGCAGCCTTGGGTTCCAAAGGAATTTGTAAATGCCGTGCCAGTCCGTTTCCCGATCCGCAAGGTATAATGCCTAATGCCGTATCCGTATGTATCAATGCACGTCCTATTTCGTTTATAGTTCCATCTCCTCCAATAGCCACTACTATATCTACTTTCTCTTTGGCAGCTGTAGCCGCAATCTTTTCAGCATGGCCGGCATATTGTGTTTTGACAATCGTATAATCATAAAGTGTACGGTTTATACGTTCGTCAATCCATTTTAATATGGCTCTTTTCCCCTGTGTCCCCGAGATAGGATTAACGACAAATACAATTTTCTTTTTCGTGGTCATACTTTTACTTTGGTAGTTTAGCTCTTTATTAAACGCAAAAGTAATACATTTTGTTTATAACTGCCCTAAATCCTAAAAGTTTTGATGCCCCTAAATATTTTTTTTGAAAAAAAGTACAATCGGTTGTAGAATTTACTATCTTTGCAGCCTGTTTTGACGGGAACACCTTGAAAACAGAATGTATTAGTGAGTTTATATACATTATTTTAAAGTAGGCCGACGAGGCTTACATATACAATAGGATATGGGATTATTACAAGACAAGTTAAGTAAATTCAGATTGCCTCAACTATACATGGAAAGAGGCGTTTACCCTTATTTTCGTGAGATAGACAGCCATCAGGATACAGAGGTTATCATGGATGGTAAAAAGGTGCTGATGTTTGGCTCCAACTCATATATGGGGTTAACCTACGATGAACGGATTATTGAAGCAGCTGTTGCTGCAACCCGTAAATATGGTACAGGTTGTGCAGGTTCACGCTTCTTGAATGGTACGCTTGACCTGCACGTTCAGTTAGAAAAGGAATTGGCGGAATTCGTAGGGAAAGATGATGCATTGGTTTATTCTACCGGTTTTACTGTAAATGAGGGTGTGGTATCTTGCCTGACAGACCGCAATGACTACATTATCTGTGATGACCGTGACCATGCTTCCATCGTAGACGGACGTCGCCTTTCTTTCTCCACCCAGTTGAAATACAAGCACAATGATATGGAAGCCCTTGAGAAAGAACTTCAGAAGTGTAAACCGGAATCTGTGAAACTGATTGTGGTGGACGGGGTTTTCTCTATGGAAGGTGATTTGGCTAACTTGCCTGAGATTGTTCGTTTGAAAGACAAATACAATGCAAGTATCATGGTGGATGAAGCACACGGCTTGGGTGTGTTCGGTCGTGACGGGCGAGGTGTCTGTGATCACTTCGGACTGACAGATCAGGTAGATGTTATTATGGGTACATTCTCAAAGTCACTGGCTTCTATCGGTGGTTTTGTTGCTGCGGATAAAGATACAATCAACTGGTTGCGTCACAACTCACGTTCATATATATTCTCTGCAAGTAATACTCCTGCTGCAACAGCTGCTGCACGTGCTGCACTTCATATCCTCAAGAGTGAGCCCGAACGTCGTGAGAATTTGTGGAAGATTACAAATTATGCTTTGGATTGTTTCCGTCAGGCCGGTTTTGAAATCGGTGATACTGAAAGTCCGATTATTCCACTTTATGTTCGTGATACGGATAAGACATTCGAAGTGACTAAACTGGCATTTGACGAGGGTATATTTATTAATCCTGTTATTCCACCGGCTTGTGCACCACAAGATACTTTGGTGCGTGTTGCTTTGATGGCTACTCATACAAAGGAACAAGTTGACTATGCTGTGGATAAACTGACTAAATGCTTTAAGAAGTTGGAAATCATAAAGTAAGATATCACAGGTTGCCTTTACAAAGGCAACCTGTTTTTTTATTATGTATTATTGTCTATCTTTGTATCCGCTTTACTTGAAAAGGACATGAATCGGATAAAAGGTATTTTATATGCAGCAGTGTCTTCTGCGACTTTCGGATTGGCACCGTTTTTTTCCATAAGCTTGTTGGCTATTGGATATTCTTCTTTCGAAGTGCTGACTTATCGTTGGGGAGTTGCTACAGTTGTCTTGCTTGTTTTTGCTTTTCTTACCAAATGTGATTTTCACATAGGGTATAAAGATTTTAAAACAATTTTCGGACTGAGCTTGCTGCGTGCGCTTACTTCGTTCAGTCTTGTCATAGCTTATCAGAATATTGCAAGTGGTGTTGCTTCTATCATCCATTTTATGTATCCGCTGGCTGTTGCAGTAACAATGGCTGTTTTCTTTAGAGAAAAAAAGTCTATTGTGACTTTCGCTGCTATCGTTTTATCATTAGTAGGAGCATCTTTATTATCTTCCGGAAATATAGAATATAATGGTGGAAATAGAATGATGGGATTGATAGCGGCCTGCATATCGGTTTTCTCTTATGCCGGTTATATAATAGGTATAAGAAAAACCAGAGCAGTGGAAGTTAATTCTACGGTATTAACTTGTTATGTGATGGGGCTGGGAGCCTTGTTCTTTTTGCTGGGAGGACTTTTCTATGATGAGGGGGTCCGTTTGGAAACCAATGTAATCACTTGGCTCTATATCGGAGGACTGGCACTTCCTGCAACTGCGATCTCTAATATTACGTTGGTGAAGGCTGTAAAATTGGCAGGACCGACGTTGACTTCCTTATTGGGTGCATTGGAACCTCTTACGGCAGTCCTGGTAGGGGTATTTGTATTCAAAGAACTCTTTACTACATACAGTGCTTTGGGCATAATCCTTGTTGTGATTTCTGTAAGCTTGGTTCTTTTTCAGCAAAAGAGAACATATACATAGACGTTTGTTATTCAGCTTTCAGGCTGTTTACCGGATTAGTGCGTGCACTGAGATAACTATGTATTGTTATCGTAATGGTTGTAATTACCAATACAATAAGAACAGGGGTCAGGAAATTCCATTGTGTGGCTGAAATTCGATAAGCAAATTGCTCCAGCCAATGTTGCATTAATAACCACGTTATCGGAATAGCGATGATGTATGCTACTAGTATTTGCCATAGAAACGAACGGTTTAGTAACCATACTATTTCCCAATTGGAAGCACCGTGCACTTTACGGATTGCAATTTCACGGGTACGATGACGTACAGCGTACCATGAAATACCGAACAGGCCAAAACAGGTCAGGGCCAATGCAATAAATGAGTAGCTGATAAGGATTCGGGAGAGTATAATTACTTTGTTATTACGCAACATAAATTCTTTATGCATATCTACATATTTGAAACCTCTGTCACCATTCATTTCCTTCCATAATTTTTCAATAGATACCAATGTTTCTTTATAATATTCAGGAATGAGTTTTATTTGTATGAATGTTCCTTTCTGAATTAAATCTTGTTCTGTTCCAATAGATATTTGTTGACCACCGATTTCCTCTTCCAGGGAGTTTAATGGGAAGTTCTTGAAAATACCTGCAATAGTACTTAATGAATCCGAGAATTTATCAAATTCATTTAGTTTATGACCTATGTGGGAAACATCTATGTTCAGCAGACGCGCAAGCTTTTCATTGATAAAAGCCGGATGAGTATATTCCCGACAGGCTTGGGAGGGAGATACTCCGGCAATTTGCCGGATATGCATGGTTTGGAAGAAAGTTGTGTCGGTAGGGATGTGTGCTATAGAATTATGTTGGATACTACCGTCTGTTTGTCGGATAGGAAGTTCACGAAGCCAACAGTAAAGTACAGAACTCATGGAAAGACTTATAGACTCTATTCCATCCATTTGTTTCAGTTCCTGATAGAGCGGAAACAGAGGAAGGGTGCCACTCCCTATTTCTATTGTATTTTCGTAATGGTATGCACGGGATTTGATTAAATCCATTTGTTTTTGTGCAAGAGTGGTTGCATACACTAACCCGATTGAAAATATAAACTGGATGGTAACAAGCAACCATATAAATTGTTGCTTTTTCTTTCCTGTATAAGCTTGCCGATACTTGCTCAAAGTCTGTTGAGAGAGTTTATGGCTGATATACAGACCAGGAATGACAGCCATGAGGAAAATGAAGGATAAAAGTAAAGGTAGAACTTGCCGGCTGAAAAAGAAAGAGAAGGAAAGGCGGGTAGACAACAGGTTGTTAAACCACGGCAGCATGTCATTAATAAGCAATAATGATAACAGGAATGCAAATAAAACGGTAAGTGCTGCATCAAGAAATAACTGACTGCGGATTTCTTTTGATTTTGCTCCCATCAGCTTTTCTATATGTATCATTTTAAGTTGCTGCAGGGTACGTGAGAGAGTCAGATTTGTATAGTTGAAACAAGCGATGATAAGCACAAGCAGGGCCGAAATCAGACTGATATATAGTAATAATACATCACAATGTTGGAAAAAAGCCAACTGTTGCTGCTTGCTGTCTTTTCCTGTATTAAAGTATAGTTCTTTTATCGGATCAATATAATATCGTGAATCCGGTACTAATGCTGGAATCTTGTCTTTTTTAATTTTTTCCTGTAAAGCTAAGGGAGATGCACCTGGTTGTAGTTTCAATAATACAGGACCACCCCATGATTTGTCGGATAGTCCTGTCAGCAAATCAAAATGCAGAAAAGATTGTGGACGATCTTCTAATATAGCTGCTACTTTATAACTTTTACTTTGTCCTTCTTTATTGATTATTTCCAAGATTTCTCCAATACCGGAATGATTTCCGAAAAGTTGGTGGGCAAATCTTTTGTTTACAGCAACTTTGTCCGGAGTCGTGAGGACTTCTTCCAGGCTGCCTTCTGAAGTTGTATAAGGAAAAAATTGATTTAAAGTAGAGTCGGCACTGATAAAAAGAAACTGTTTGATATCTGTTCCATTATATTTGCAAAGATTACCAGACATTCCGTTTACACGCAGAATATCTGTAATTTCAGCATATTTTTCTTTTATCTGTGTGGCTGCGTCTGAGGTAGAGTAGGCTACTTTAATACCTTCTTCCATTGGAGAGTCTTGACGTAATAGATAAATGAGGTTACGGTCGGTATTATATTTTTCCACATTATATTCATGGATAAAAAAAGTCATAAGCAGATTGGTGCATCCTAATCCAGCTGTAAGACTGAATAGCGAAATCAGAAAAAAAAGTTTGTTTCGCCACCAGTTGCGGGCAATAAGTTTGATGTTTAAGAAGACGTTCATTGTTATAATATCCTTTTGTTATTATAGAGGTGGTTTAACCACCTCTATAATAAATTGACTTATATTTTTATTTCATTCACCACCTGCCCGTCAAACAAATTAATGGTTCTCCCTGCATAGCCGGAATCGTGTTGGGAGTGGGTAACCATAACAATTGTTGTTCCTTCTTTATTCAGTTCGGTCAGAAGTTCCATTACTTCCTTGCCGTTTTTGGAATCCAGATTGCCGGTAGGCTCATCTGCTAGAATCAGTTTCGGGTTTGCTACTACAGCACGGGCTATTGCAACACGTTGTTGCTGTCCGCCGGATAGTTGTTGTGGGAAATGTTTTACCCGATGGGCAATAGCCATACGGTTCATGGCATCTTCTACCCGGCGTTTGCGTTCTGCCGCCGGAATCCCCATATACAATAAGGGTAACTCGATATTTTCGAATACATTCAATTCATCAATCAGGTTAAAGCTCTGGAACACGAATCCGATGACCCCTTTACGTAAATTGGTGCGTTGTGCTTCGGTAAATTTGGAAACGTCTGTTCCGTTCAGTTCGTAAGTGCCTCCCGTAGGATTGTCCAAAAGGCCGAGGATATTCAGCAGGGTGGACTTTCCACAACCGGATGGTCCCATGATGGCTACAAATTCGCCTGCTTTGATTTCTAGATTGACATTGTTCAATGCCCATGTTTCGACTTCTTCTGTTTTGAAGATTTTCTGTAAGTTTACTGTTTTGATCATAATCTTATATTTTATAAAGTTATTCGTTCTTGATTACTTTTGCAGGGTTAATTCGTGCAATTCCCAGAATACGGAATAATACCGTGAGGGCCGTAATAAATGTTATTCCGATGAAAATTCCTGCCCAATATATGATACCGTCATTAAAGAATACAATATATGCTTTTTTCCATATTTGTATGACTATATAAATTAATGGAAATGCAATAATTGCGGAAACAGTCAGCAGTTTTATATAAAGGCGGGCAAACAATAAAATAATCTGTTTCAATCCTGCTCCATTTACCTTCCGGATAGCTACTTCCTTTTGTCTGCGTTCCGTATCCAATGTGATGGTCGAATAAACTCCCAACAAAGTAATGAGCAGGCTGACGATAGAAAAGAATAGAATAATCCCTTTCAATTTATTTTCTATTGCTTGTGCTTCATATATATCTTCCTGCAATGTAGTGACATGAGGATGAATACTTTCCGGGAGTGTTTCTTTCAATGTCTTTTCTATCATTTTTTTTATATCAGCCGTTTCCCCCGGCTCGCATTTCAGATAGCAATGACCTACATAATAATTGAAGTCGCTGGGTAAGAATACAAATCCAGGACTTTGATTATATACATCGGCGATAAAATCGTCACATACACCGCAAATGGTATAGCTTTCCGAGTAATTGTATAAAATAGTTCCTAACAGATCTTTTTTCTGGCGTTCCGCCCATGTTTTGTCTACTACCAAATCCTCTTTGGCTTTTAATGTGTGTCCCGATAGTAAAGGTATGTTCATGAATTGGAAGAAGTTAGTGGAAACATTCATGACATTTACTTCAAAACTGCTTTCCGGGTTACCTTTTTCCATTTGCATCCCAGTACCTGATATACCTTTCAGATAACTGATGTCTGCCAATAATTTGTCTTGTACACCGGAAAATTTGGATATACGTTCTATTAAAGCCAGTTTCTCTTCATTCTTCATAAACATATAATCTATGGAGAAACTTAGTATATTGGCTTTTTCTTTTTCAGTCAATGTGTTGAATAGGGTAGATTCCGTTTTCTCCGCTTGCATATAAAGAGCTACGGTAAATGCGACAAAAACCCAGCATATAAAAAATTGGATGCCTAACAGAATATTCCGCATTCCATGTTTATGACGTTTTATCTCACTGCCATGAATCTCTGTCTGGATGGGTGTGTAATGTATGCGCAATACAGTTATAAAGCATAATATCATACATAAAAATAAGATGAATACCATATACTCTGCGGTCTGTATAAACAAGAGGTTCTTTTCAATGATAAGAACGTAATTAAATAAATTGAAATTCAAATAGGGACTGATTATTTCAATCAAGCAGAACGTAAACAAGAAAGCGATGAATGCAATGATGACAGACTGGACAAAGAGTTGGTAAAAAAGTTGCTGGTTTCCACTGCCCATAACTTTGCGTATCCCGTATTCACGGTTACGATTCAAAAAAGTTCCCATAAGAAAATGGAAGAAATTAAGAAGTCCGGTCAGTAAAATCAACAGGCCTACTATCATGGTTATTCCTGCAAAATAAGGAGCAATGGACTTATCCCAAAATTCCTCTCCAAAGGGCGAGGCGGTTATAGCTGTTTCTTCGTCATATATGTGGTGCTTCATATTTATGGAGCGAAAACGGGCTTCTAATTTTCGAGCTGTTTTACCCGGATGTAGCAGGGCAAAACCAAAACCTCCGGTCATATTATTACGACCGTTGAATTGCAATGTTCCTTCACTGTCATTCAAAGTCAGCATATCCAGTTTCTCAAGAAAACTCAGGCTGGTATTCAGGGGAATATCTTCTATCACGGCTTGAATGGTATAGGCTATGCCTCCAGTACGAGGAGTGGTATCCGGTGCTGTAAAAAGACGTTGTGTCAATATCATACGTTTGCCTATGGGATTTTCTGATTCACCGAAAATCCTTTTTGCTAAAGAGCGGGTCAGTATGATGGCATTGGGGGTGTTGGAGGCTACTTCCCATGATCCCTGTAGTATTCGGGGAGTGAATACTTTCCTAAAAAGAGAGTCTACTTCCATTGTCATCAAATGATCGTATGGCAATTCTTTCCCTTCTTTTATCTCTACGTTGTAACTCCGCTCTCGGGGATAAACGGTAAAGGTAAAATCTTGAACCTCATCGAATCTAAGTTTGCGCAATTCTTCAATCGTTGTTGCCGGAATACCAGAATACAAATCTCCCCGTGTTGTACATAAATTTATGTCTGCTATGAGTTCTTTATTGGAAAAGCAAGAATCTACTTCGCTGATGAACCGGCTACAATAAAGACAGATACTAAAACATAATATCCCGACGGATAGCCCTACGATAGATATCAGATTTTGTATCTTATTTTTTAATAAGTGGCGCATTGCCATTTTTATATAATGCCTTAACATATTTCCGTTGTTTTATAAAATTATTCTGTTTTCATGATTTGTGTCGGATTAATATATGCCGCTTTTTGTATTTGGTATGCTAAGGTGCCCAGTGATATGATTATTACCAACAGCAATGATATGATAAAAATGTCTATACTGACAGGTGCCCTTACTGCAAAATCTTGAGTATAGGTATTTATCAGATAATAAGCCAAAGGAATAGCTATGACAAATGCTATAATTAAAACGGTTATATATTTGCGGAATAACAGTCGGTAAAGGTCTTTGGCACTTGCACCGTTCACTTTACGAATCGCTATTTCCCGATATCGTTGGCGAATGTCAAAAAGAGAAATCCCTAACAGGCCAAGACTGGAAATAATAATAGCCATACCTGCAAAAATAGAATAAATAGTGGCTGTTTGGCGGTCTTGTGTATACATCGCTTTGATATCATCTTCCAGGAAAGTATATTCAAAGTCTTCACTTCCATAGACTTTATATTCCAAATTACGTAAGAAATCAATCACTTCTTTCTTTTTGCCGGGTGTATAAGCTATCTGATAAAGATCACCACTGAACCGTGCTCCGACAGGATAGATAGTAGGCTTGATTCCAGATGTCAAATGTCCTTCAAAATAATCCTCTACTACTGCAACGATAGGTTGAAGAGAAGCGTTAGCATTAGCCCTTTTTTGATTTTCTTCAATCACTCCAGCGCCATTGATTGAAGTATAGCCTAATGCTTTCAGTGCGGCTTTGTTTACAACAAAAACAGTGCGCCGGTTTTCTTTATTTATATCGGGTATCTCACCTTCAATTACTTTTATATCATATAATTTGAAAAATGCAGGAGTGGCGTAATGAATATTCAGAAACACCTTTTCTCCTTTATTGTTCAGATAGTTTGTACCAAAGGTAGGAGTAAGGATATTTTCATTGCTAGGTTCGTACAATTCAATAAAAGGACATGCATTAAGTTCATTATCCAATTGCATGACACGTTGGCGACGTTGTTGCATACTTTCATAAGTATAACTGCTAAAATCTTTCGATTCATATACTAAATTTACATTCATTATGTTTTTAGTACGAAAGCCGGGTTCGGTATTTAACAACATTCCAAGTTGTCGATTAAAATAAAGTGATAATACCACTAACAAAAAAGTTATAATATACTGTGCCCCTAGAAAGAACATACGAAAATGTTTGGAATGACTTTGGACACCGATAGAGCGAATGGAAAGAATGGGGGAGGTGTAATTGTATTTAATGTATGGATAAATAGAAGTTATTACTGGTAACAATAATAAAATACTTGCCGAAAGCCATCCGTCGAAAGCCGTATAAGAAAAGTGAATGTCGAACAAATATTCAGTAGGGGCAGACATTATTTCAATAATAAGCCAGGATACTAATAAGGCGCTCAGAACTAGTAATGTATTTTCAATCCATATATTGGCAAACAATGTTTTGCCGCATACACCAAATACTTTCTTCAATCCATATTCTTTTCCGCGGCGTAATAATGCTACCAGGTAAAGATTAATAAAATTCAAGATGCCGGTGAGGAGCAATAACAGGCATACGCCCGACAAAATGATTAAGTGGGAATGGTTTCCCGAAAGAAACATAGCAGGTTCACGGTCTGTTAAAGAACCGTCCCAGTAAATATCCTTCACAGAAATTAAAGAAAATGTATGTGTGCGAGTGTCATATTTAGGGTCATTTATATACCGTGGGACGCTACCTGTCTTATTTATGGCATTTATATCTGTACCGGGTAGGAAACGATAGAGCTCTGTATTCATCCTTTCCCAATGTTGGGATAATTTAGAAGAGAGGATGATATCAAAGTTAATTGTAGTTTTACACTCAGGTTCTCCTACAATGCCTTCTACGGTAATATCTTTGCCATTGCTATAACGTAGTACTTTACCTATCGGATTTTCATTACCGAAAATCTTACGGGCGTATTTTTCTGTTAATAATGCCGACTGAGGTGTTGTGAGAGATAGCTTTCCTTGCACTATAGGATAATGAAATAACTGGAAAAATACACTGTCGGTAACGAGGCAACGTGCCGGAATACGGTTGGTACCGGAAATGACATAGTCCTTTTCCAATGGAATATAGGTGGTCATAGCTTCTACGAAACGATTGTCGATAGAAATGGTATCATAGTTATATTGTTTCAGTCCACTCAGTCCCCGGTTACCTTCTGTATTGGTACAGATAGCATACACATGCTCCCTGTCGATGCAATGTGTGTCCACTGTCAGTTCCCTATGGATATATCGCATCAAGATGATATTGCATGCCAGACTGAATGCCAGTCCCAGCAAATTAATGATAGTATACGATTTAGAACGCATTAAAAAGCGCCAAGCATATTTCAGTGTTTTCATATTTAATGTGTGTTTATTCTGATCTTATAATTTTTGCGGGATCAATTTGAGCAGCTTTGTGTATTTGCCAAATTAATGTGCTTGATGAAATAAAGGAAATGATAGCTAGAACTGCTAAATAAATTCCTATATCTACAGGTATTTTTAGTACAAAATCCCGTGTATACATATATAT
The DNA here is from genome assembly GCA_019414725.1 of Bacteroides sp. Lineage (GTDB taxonomy): Bacteria > Bacteroidota > Bacteroidia > Bacteroidales > Bacteroidaceae > Phocaeicola. The sequence goes on along the minus strand of DXLM01000024.1, from coordinate 9,282 downwards.
GAGGTAATAGGCAAGTGGAATAGCCAATACAAATGCACAACCTATTACTTTGATATATTTGCGGAACAATAGCAGGTAAAGGTCTTTCATCCCTGCGCCATTTACTTTGCGGATGGCAATTTCACGATAACGTTGTCGGATATCAAATAAGGATAATCCAAATAATCCCAAACAGGAGATGATGATTGCTATCAAGGCAAAGACAAAGTAAATGTTTGCTGTTTGACGGTCCTGAGCATAAAGTTTGTGGACTTCATCTGTCAACCAAGTATAGGTGAAGTCTTCGGTATTATATATTTCTTTTTCTGTTTTCTTCAGATATTCTATGACTTCTTTTTCTTTATCGGGGTTGACGGCAATCAAAAAATCGCTGTTGCCGCTGCTGGGCCCTACGACAAATGCCATCGGTTTTATTCCTTCAGTGAGATGGCTTGGGTAATAATCGTCTATTACAGCCACTACAGGCATAAGTTTGGTTCCACCTTCTTCCATTTCTCCTTTTTCGCTGACACTAATCCAAAGCGGGGATTCGCTGCGTACAAAAGCATCTTCTAGCCGAGTATAGCCCATAGCTTTCATTGCTGCTTTGTTCAGTACCATTTTATAGTCACTCCAACCTTCAAATTTTTGGGGGATTTCTCCTTCCAGTACTTTTAAATCATATAGTTGGAAGAATTGTGGAGAAGGAAATAGGGTGAGCATGGGTTGACGGGTATCCTGGTCATTTAACAACATGCAGATAGAGCCTCCCCTTAATATAGAATAATGGGAATTCATCCACATTTCAATGTGAGGACACTCGTTTAATAGTTGCTTGATACGGTCTTGGCGGGCAAAGCGCTCATTGCGCTTTTCTTCTGTATCAGAGCGCAGATAATTTTTGTTTTCGTGTAACAACTCAGCTCTGAGAATTCTTTCTGTCCGATATCCGAGAGAGGTATTCAGCAGGAAATGCAGTTGCTTGCCAAAGTAAAAGGACAGGATAAGGAGTAATATGGTTATAATGTATTGAAAAAAAAGGAATGTCATACGTACAGTGATAGCATGACGGTTTGATGTTATTGAACGGATAGACACAATAGGAGGGAGATAATTATATCTGATGTATGGATAAATAGAAGTGACCAAAGGTAATAATATGATGAATCCCAAAGACAATTGCCAGTCGAATGCCGAATAGCTAATTTGTTCATTCATCAACCGGCTGACTGGTACTTGGGTTGCTTCTATCAACAGCCAGGCGGTTAGCAATGCGGCAAAGGCTAATAACAGATTTTCTATCCATATTTGTAAAAACAAAGGCAGACGCTGCAAGCCGAATACTTTCTTTACTCCATATTCTTTAGAACGTTTCATCATAAATACCATATAAATATTGATGAAATTCAATATACCTACCAATAATAGCAATATGGTTACTCCTGAAAGAATATACAGGTGTGTACGGTTACCGAATTGCATGATGGAATCGTAATCGTCATCGTGACCAATGGAATTTCTCCAGTATAAATTTTTCCAAGTAATAAATTCCCAGCGTATTCTGTTTCCCCTTTTGTCCTTTCTGTACACATTGCTTGCTTTGTTTATCTTATCCAGATCTACACCGGGGAGTATGCGCATCAGTGATATATCCATACGTTGCCAGTGTTCCACCAATCTGTATGATACCAGTAGATCGAACCGAAGTAATGATTTGCATCCCAATTCTCCAATCACTCCCTTGATGGTGATGTTTTTACCATAATATTCCAATACTTTTCCTATCGGATTTTCTTTACCAAATATATTACGGGCATAGCGCTGGGTGATGATGGCGTCACCAGGGGCATCTAAATGGGCCTCACCGGCTGCAACCGGGTAGTGGAAGAAATGAAAAAAAGTGGAGTCAACTGCTGCTATATTCATTGCATAGTTACTGTTTTCATATACCACATTGTCTCGCTGCTGTAACATCAGGCGGCATTGTTCCACTATTTGATGGTCAGGAATATAAACAGAATCAGTTTCAGACCAACCTTGTTGCAAACTTCCCGGATGAAGATTTCCTTCTATATCCCGTATAGGAATGATGATATGTTCCGGATCTACGCTATGTGCATCCACCGTCAGTTCCCTATGGATATATCGCATCAAGATGATGCTGCATGCCAGACTGAAAGCCAGTCCTAGCAAATTAATGATAGTATACGATTTAGAACGCATTAAGAAGCGCCAGGCATATTTCAAAGTTTTCATGTTGCATGTTTTATTTTAATATCAATTCTTCTGCGTCACCAAAGGTATCATATCCTGTGATAATTACAAATTCTCCAGGCTGTAAACCTTCAGTGATTTCATATTGAAGCGGGTTTTGGCGTCCTATATTCAATGGAACTTTTACAGCTTTTGTTTTTGATGGGTTTATTTTGTAAATCCATTGTCCTCCAGTAGACTGGTAGAAATTTCCACGTGGGATAACTATAGCTTGTTCGGGTTGGCCCAATTCTATTTGTACCCGGAAGCTCTTTCCTACACGGACATTCTCGGGCATTTCTCCGGTAAATACCAAATCTACATCAAACATACGGTCTTTTACCTCAGGAACTACTTTAGTAATTCTCAGGGGGTAGCGTTTCCCTTGATAGTTTACGGTAGCCGGAAGACCTGTTGTGATGCGGTCAATGTAATATTCACTTAAAGAAGTATGAATTTTATATTGATCCAGCACTTTTATTTCAGCTATACTTTCTCCCGAAGCAACCTGTTGGCCGGGAGTTACTTTCACAAAACTTAGTTGGCCGCCAATCGGAGCTTTTATTATCAAATCCTCCAACCGTTCTTCCGCACGTTTCAGTTTTTTGCTTTCACGTTCCAGATCATTTTTCAATAATTCTTTGCGGATAAGGGTTACGGATGAATCATGTTTCAGGCTTTCCATTTGTAATGCCGTATTTTTCAGTTTATACTTATATTCATCTTCAGATACTTGAAGCTCAGCCTTGCTCTTAATTCCCATTTTGAATTCCTCTTTGTCCAGTCCGAAGCTCTTGCGCAGTCGTTCCATCTCATATTGTGCCTGTAATGTCTGTTGCTTCAGTGTCAGACTCTTTTGTTCCATTTCTATCTCTTTCTCTTTATAGGTGATTCGTTGTTTTTCCCATTCGTCACGTTGGTCTTCAATGGAACGAATCAGATCCGGATTAGTCAATATCAACAAGGTGTCACCTTGTTTCATCATATTCCCTTCTTCTCCAACAATGCGGTCTACACTGCCGGCTTCACGAGTATTTACTTTGATGGTAAGAATGGGTTGCACCAGTCCTTCCACATCTACATACTCCATAAATTTGTCGTCTTTTACTTCGGCTATCTGAATGTTGTCTGTTTCGATACGCAGCTTGCGAGGACCTAATGAAAGGCTTATCACATAGATAAGGAAGATAATGAAGGCCAGTGCAGCTATCATATAGTAGCGATAGCGGATGTACCACGGTTTCTTTTCAATTTTTATATCCATTAGTTTATGTTTTTTGATATAATTTTTTTTATTTCTTTTTTAAGTATGGCGATAATACAAAGATTATTTATATCTGCCGTGTAGTTAAGGTTTAGGTATAGTACATGAAATCTCTGCTTTTCTGAGGAAATCATATCCCGTCATACTTCTAATACCATAATACAGACTCCAATAAGTTTTCAAAGCTGTTATATAATTTCTCCGTGCGGTATCTTTTTCTGTAATGGCGGCATTGAGGTCCAGAATTGTCGATTTTCCTAAGATATAAAGCCGACGTGCTACATCGTGGCGCCGGTCGGCCGTCTTGTCCGTCTTGGCGGCTACTGCTACACGGTATGCTTGAAGATTGAATTGACGGACCATTTTACATACATTCAATTCAAAATCTTTCATTCCCTGTTCAGCCTGTGTATCTACTAAGTCTACATTGGAACGAGCTACACGAACGCGTCCTTTTCCACGACCCCAATCCAGGATAGGTAAAGAAATACCAATACTGGCATATTGTTGGTTCATGGGGTTTCGGTAAGAATCTGCAAATTTATTTCCGGTTTGAGAAAGCCCGAATTGTACATACAGGTCGGCTTTCAAACCTGCATTGGCTTTTGCAGAAGCTAATGCGCTGCGGCTTTCTAATTGTTTGCGTTTATAAGTGTCAGGATCGGGACTGTTTTTGAATGCCAGTTGTAATGCTTTTTGTAAAGGGATTTCGAGTTGAGGAATGCTGTCTTCCGGAACAACTTGTAAATTTATTTCCCGATTAATGCCAAGGAAGGAACGGAGTGTTTGCATTTGGTCTTCTACTTCGATGCGGGCATTCATCATATTGGTTTCTTCTGTCAGTTTGTTTATTTCCAGCTGTAGCATTTCGTTTTCAGTTATGGTTCCTATATTATATCTTCCCTCGGCATACCTGTATAAAGTATCGGCAGAAGCATAGTTGTAGGCGGCTATGTCAAGATTAGTTTGTGCAGTTGCCAGGTTGAAGAAAAGAGTGCTGGTTTCTGAGGCTACAAGTTCCAATGCTTCTGCATATGCTTTACGGGCTTCCCGGTAGCGAAGGGGTTCGATACGGTGATCCCATTTTAAAGAATTATATCCAAAAAGTTGCTGCTCGTAACCTATTACTATGGGTTGGGTGTTATACGCTGTATGATTATCTTCAAATTCATCAATGCGTTGGGTGGTAGTTTTTACAAACAAGCTGCCACCGGTAAACCATATATTTTGATTTATTTTAAGGCTGAGATCTGTGCTTAACTGGTCTTGCTGGATAAATTGATTTGTTCCATCCGGTTGGGTAATCTTGTTTATCTCCCGATTTAGGGTAGGAGATGAAGTTAATGTGACGGAGGGAAGATAATTCGCCCGGAAAAAACGGTAGTTCCAATAAGCTGCCCGATAGGTATGACGGGCAGCTTGTGCTTCCGGTGAGTTTTCTTGTGCTATTTCAATAGCTTGTTGCAAACTCAATGTTATTGATTCTTCTTGTTGTGCTGTGGCTGTTTCCGGGCGAAGCAGAAGAGAAAGTGCTATAATACAATATAGTTTCATGTTCGTTTTTTTATGTCTTTATACCTATAGTACTTTTGGCTTATAGTTAGGTGAACAGGAGTGGGTCTTCGGTGTCTTCTTTGGATAAGTCGCTTTTTATTTTGCTTAATGCTTCCTTTGCTTTTTCATGACCGTTGTCTATAGCTTTTTGGAACCAGAACCGGGCTTGTTGTAAGTCTTTTTCTACGCCTTTGCCCCACTGATACATGCGTCCTAGGTTGTATTGTGCAGGAGCATTCCCCTGTAAAGCAGCTTTGGTCAGCCACTCGACTCCTTTAGCAAAGTCTTTTTCCATTCCTTCGCCATAACAATACATATTTCCTATATTATATTGAGCTATCGGATTATTCTTATCTGCTGCTTTTTTAAACCAAAAATAAGCTTCTTCAAAGTCTTGGGGAACCCCAAGTCCGTTTTTATATAAATAACCGATATTGTTCATGGCGTCCGTATTACCATGAGCTACAGAACGTAGGTACCAAGTCATAGCAATGTAACAATCCTTACGTACTCCCCAACCGTTTTTATAAAGGCTCCCCATACCAATTTGAGCTTCTGGATTTCCTTGAGTGGCAGCTTTGTTCAACCATTTGAAAGCTTGGCTGTAATCCTTAGTGACTCCCAAACCATATGTGTACATAAAGCCTATATTGTTTTCAGCATACGTGTTTCCGCCCGCTGCCGATTGATGAAAAAGTTTCAAAGCCTTATCATAATCAATTTCACCTCCTAAGCCTTTTAAATACATATCGCCTGTCAGATATTGGGCATGATGGGCCGTATCAATGCGAGCTATCTTTTCTAATAACTCGCGTGCTTTTTCATATTGTCGATTAACATAGTGAGTTTGTGCTTCTTCCCACAATTGATGGCAGTCACCTATATAAAGCATATAGATCTTATTGCCGAATAGAGTTACTATGCTTGCTATAAGGCATAAATTGATAGCTATTACTGATTTTTTTTTCATAACTTAATATATTAGTATTGTAGACTAATCAAATAGCGTGCCATTATCTTATCTCTTTGTTTACCAGTTTTTTGTGGGATAAAAGATAATGATGTCTCTGTGCGGATACGCACAAAAATAGTGCGTATCCGCACAGACAACACATTAAAAAAAACAATATCTTTGCAAAAAAGCGGATAGAAAATCTTTTATTCGTATAACAAGATATATTGAGGATAAAATAATGAATGCAAAAGGAAAAATATTGATTATAGATGATAATGAGGACGTGCTTTTTGCACTAAACCTTTTATTGGATCCCTACGTGGAAAAAATAAAAGTTACTACTCAACCGACTCGTATTGAGCATTTCATGACTACTTTTCAACCTGATGTTATTCTGCTTGATATGAATTTTCGTCGGGATGCTATCAGCGGGCAGGAAGGATTCGATTGTTTAGAGCAGATACTAAAGTTAGATCCGCAGGCTATTGTCTTGTTTATGACTGCTTATGCGGATACAGATAAAGCAGTACGGGCCATTAAGGCTGGAGCTATTGACTTTATTCCCAAACCTTGGGAAAAAGAAAAACTACTTGCTACGCTTTCATCGGCTATCAAACTTCGTGATTCTCGTAAAGAGGTCAGGCAACTGAAAGAACAAGTTGTAGCATTGAGCGCGCAGGATGAAGAGATGCCTCAAATGATAGGTCACTCAGCGCCTATGCGAGAGGTTTTTGATACTATTCGGAAATTATCGGATACTGATGCTAATATTTTGATATTGGGTGAAAATGGAACCGGTAAAGATTTGGTGGCCCGTTCTCTACGTTATTTTTCTCCTCGTCGTGAATGTCCTTTTATAACGATTGACTTGGGGAGCATACCTGAATCATTATTCGAAAGTGAATTGTTCGGCTATGAAAAAGGGGCTTTTACAGATGCCCGCAAAGCAAAGGCGGGACGTATGGAGGTGGCATCAGGAGGAACGCTTTTTTTGGATGAAATAGGGAATTTGTCATTACCTATGCAGGCCAAATTACTAACAGCCATAGAAAAACGGCAGATTTCACGTTTGGGAGCAACGGATATAATTCCTATTGATGTTCGGTTGATAAGCGCAACAAATGTAAATATCCGAGAATTGGTGGAGGAGGGTAATTTCCGTCAAGACCTGTTGTATCGTATCAATACGATTGAGATTACTATTCCTCCATTGCGGGAAAGGGGAGAGGATGTTCTCTTACTGGCTGATTATTTCTTACAACGGTATACTCATAAATATAAGAAAGAGATAAACGGACTGAGCCGCGAAGCCAAGCAGAAACTCATGCGTTACCATTGGCCGGGTAATGTCCGCGAATTGCAGCATGCCATAGAACGGGCAATTATTCTTTCGGACTCGCCATTGTTAAAGCCTGCAAATTTCATGTTGCAGCCACAACTCGAGAAGAGGGTGAATACGGATGAGATACTGAACTTGGAACAATTAGAACGCAATGCCATAGAACGTGCTATGAAACGCAGCGAAGGGAACTTGAGTCGTGCAGCGGAATATTTGGGGATTACCCGTTACGCTCTTTATCGGAAACTTGAAAAATTAGGGTTATGAGTCGTTTACAAACTTTACGGATGATAGCTTGTATGTTATTAATGGGGGTAGTAGCTATAGCTGCATATCTCTTTTATCAACATTCGCTCTATTTTTGCTTGTTTTTTTCGCTGATGATTATGGCAGGTATTATCATTTATATCTGTCAGTGGCAGTATAAAACGACCCGTATGATATCGCGAATGATAGAAGGTATTCGTTATGCAGATTTCTCTTTGAGTTTTTCTACCCAGCACAAAACTCGTACAGAACAACGATTGGCACAAGAAATAAATAATGTTGTTGCTGAATTCCGTACTCGGTTGTCCGAGAATGAAGAGCGATATCAATATTATGAAACATTATTGAATACTGTTGACAGCAGTTTGCTGGTAGTAGATAGTCAGTGCAATATACATTGGATGAACCGGGCAGCCATGCAGGATTTGTGCGGTTATCGTATTCATTCTGTCAGGGAATTGGCTCTGTTAAATTCTGATTTTCCTACTATTATCCTGTCATTACAGCCTGGAGAAATTAAAACAGTACGAATACATAAAGGAGATATTATACAAGAATTGGCTGTTACGGTATCTGAATATTCCGCTCAACATGGTACGGAACTCCGGTTGGTTAATTTAAAGAATATCCATGCTGTATTGGAGGAAAATGAGATGGAAGCATGGCAGAAGCTGATTCGTGTACTCACTCATGAAATAATGAACTCCATTGCGCCCATTATTTCATTAAGTGAAACATTAAGTGAGCGTGCTGTACAAAATGGTATGAATGAGAGAGATTACAATATCATGTTGCAAGGGATGCAGACTATTCATAGAAGAAGTAAAGGGTTGCTGAATTTTGTGGAAAACTATCGTAAACTTTCTCGTCTGTCTGTTCCGATACTGGCTCCAGTAAATATAGGTGATTTACTGAGTGATATGAAAAAACTGTTTCCTAATAAAAACATACAATATATATATAAAGTAGAAAACCCAGAAACGACACTGATGCTGGATCGTTCACAGATAGAACAAGTATTAATCAATTTACTAAAGAATGCAGGTGAGGCTTGTGTAGAGCAAATCTATCCCGAAGTTATCATTAGCACACATTGTGATTTAGAAAAACATCTATTTTTCCTTTCTGTCTGTGATAATGGTAGTGGCATTCTTCCAGAAGTATTGGATAAAATCTTTGTTCCTTTTTTTACAACGAAGCCAACAGGTAGTGGTATAGGACTCAGTTTATGCAAACAAATTATGAATTTACATGGTGGAAGTATCTCGGCGAGTAGTGAAATCGGAAAGGGGAGTTGTTTTACACTGAAATTTCTTTGTTGCGGATAAAAAAAAGTTTTAAGGTTAATGTTTTGATTTATAATTTGATAAGTAATAATGCGAAAAAAAGTAGAAAAAAAATCGCTTTAAATATTTGCATATATAAAAAAAAGCCGTACCTTTGCATCGCTTTTGAGAGATAAAGCGATTGAAAAAATAAAAAAAGATTCGGGGTGTAGCGCAGTCCGGTTAGCGCACCTGCTTTGGGAGCAGGGGGTCGTGGGTTCGAATCCCGCTACCCCGACGGATGAGAGTCAAGGAGTTACGGTAAAATGTAGCTCTTTTTTTTATTCTCCGAATGGGGCGGTTTACCTTTGGTTTAACCAAGTGAGTTAGGGTCAGCGGATTTTCC
>DXLM01000023.1 GCA_019414725.1 Bacteroides sp. | reverse complement strand
GTTTTTCGGAGAATAACAAGGATTATAGAGGTTGTTTTAAATGAAAGAGCCGTGTCTAGACTATTGTTATAAAAATAATTCAGCAATTTTTCATAAAAACTTCTCGATATTTTTTTATTTTTTGTACGAATACTCAGGGAGTTTGTACAAAAAATGAGCAAGATTTCAGCATGTTTTTCTTGTAGTTTCCGCGACTTATTTTTGATATCTGTCGAAAGAGATTGTTTGACTACTGTTGTTTGCGGTAACTATGTATCGCCCAGCCGTATAAGATTGTTGCAAAGCAGGATAATACACAAAGTTGTTGCACGATATCGCCGATACCGCTCCCTTTTAGATATACCATACGCATCATTTCCATGAAGTAGCGTAGTGGATTGATATAAGTGATGTACTGTGCCCAGTCGGGCATACTGCTGATGGGTGTGAACAGGCCACTCATCAGAATAAAAATAAGCATGCAGAACCACATGACGAACATGGCCTGTTGCATGGTAGACGAATAATTGGAAATGACCAGTCCGAGTCCTGACATGACCAGTACAAATATGAGTGTTGCCAGATAGATGGTGAATATGCTTCCTACAGGTGTCAGGCCATATACGGCCCATGCAAGCAGCATGCACAGATTCAATACAATAAAGCCTATAAGCCAATAAGGAAGCAGCTTGGAAAGAGTAAAGGTAAAGCGGCTTACCGGAGTGACATTAATTTGCTCAATGGTACCGGCTTCTTTTTCACCAACTACATTCAAGGCAGGCAGAAATCCGCAAAGCATAACCAGCAGCATAGTCATCAGGGCAGGAACCATAAAGGTTTTATAGTCCAGGTGTGGATTGAAACGGTACCGGATTGAAGCTACCGATGTAGATTGTGGGTTAAGTATCTGTTGCAGATATGTATTCCCTAATCCTCCTTTTGTTCCATTTACGGCATTAATGGCTACCAAAGCCGATGCCGGACGTCCGTTGACTTGTTCTTTTTCAAATCCTTTAGGAATTTCCAATAACATGTCAGCCTGATTTCTTTCGATGCATTCCACCGCTTTGTGATAAGTATCCGGAAGTGCAACTAACTTGAAATAGGGAGAAGATTCTATCCGGTGTGTCAGTCGGAGAGAAGAAGGGGTATGGTCATTGTCTATGATGGCTATACGTAAGTCTTCTATTTCCAGCGTAGCAGCCCATGGCATCACCAGCATGATCATACATGGGAATATCAGAATCAGGCGGGGCAGGAAACTGTTCCGTATAAGCTGCTTGAACTCTTTTTCTATGAGGTATCGTAATATCATATTCTTTATTTACTCTAAGCGGTTTTTAAATATTTTAGAGGTAATACCTATTAGTATCACAGCCATAAACAGGAGTACACATACTTCTTTCCATACATAAGATAGCGGTACTCCTTCTATCATCAGTTGTCTTACCAGTGATACATACCAGCGGGCAGGAATGGCACAGGAAATCCATTGTAGTATAGCTGGCATACTTTCTATTGGGAAGATGATTCCTGATAAAATGATAGTAGGTATCATCAGTACCATTGCCGAGGCTAGCAGGGCAGCTACCTGCGTGTGAGTGATGCACGATATGAGCAGTCCAAGAGCAAGGGAAACAAAAATAAACAAGAGAGATACAGCCAACAGGCTAAATAGACTACCGGCTATTGGTACGTCGAGTACATAAACAGAAAGCAGCAGGATTGTAGTCAGATTCACTACTGATAAAACAAAGTAGGGAACTGCTTTCGACAGAATGACTGCCAGCGGGTTCATTGGAGAAACCAATAGAATTTCCATTGTTCCGGTTTCTTTTTCTCTTACGATGGATATGGATGTCATCATTGCACAAATCAGCATCAGGATCAGCCCCATCACTCCCGGTACAAAATTGTATGCGCTTTTCATTTGTGGATTATATAGCAGTTTACTTGATACAATAATTTTTCCGTCAGAAAGGCTTTGTCCCATTGCTGCCAGTGCCTTCGAAAGTACTCCATTTGCATACGCTCCACGTGTGACTGCGAGATTGGGATCGGTTGCATCGGCTATAATCTGTATCTGTTCGGAGTCGAAACGCTGTCTGTTTAAATCGTCAGCAAAGGCAACGGCTAGTTCTATCTTATTCTTTGCAAACAAGTCTTCTATTTCTGTAGGAGAATGAACAACATATTTCACATTGAAATATTCGCTGGCATCCAGTTGGTCTACTATGCGTTGAATATCTGTATTTGCAGAGTTTATCAGTACAGCTGTCTGTACGTTGCGTACTTCCGTAGAGATAGCAAAGCCGAACAATATGATCTGTACGACAGGCATTCCAATAAGAATCAGCATCGTACGCTTGTCGCGCAATATATGGTAAAACTCTTTCTTTATGAAAGCAATGAATTGTTTCATATTTTTTCTGTTTATATTGAGTGAAAGTGCTTGTTAATCACTGCTTCGTTTGGCTTCCCGTGCCAGCATCTGGAAAACCTCATCCATGTCTTTTGCATGGAAATGCGATTTCAGGGCTTCCGGCGTATCAAGTGCACGAATGCGTCCGTCTACCATCATCGAGATACGGTCGCAATACTCTGCCTCGTCCATGTAATGCGTTGTGACAAAAACCGTTATACCTTGGTCGGCAGCCTGATAAATTAGTTGCCAGAACTGTCTTCGGGTTGCAGGGTCTACCCCTCCTGTCGGTTCGTCGAGAAAAACGACTTGAGGCCGGTGGAATATGGCAGCCGAAAATGCCAGACGCTGTTTCCACCCTAACGGCAGTTCACGGACTAACGTATCACGCTCGTTATATAGTCCGATGCGGTTCAGCATCTCCTCCGCTCTAACTGGGATTTCTTTTTCACGGATACCATAAATTCCGCCGAACAAACGTAAGTTCTCCCATACTGTCAGATCTTCGTATAGTGAAAATTTCTGGCTCATATATCCTATATTCCGTTTGATATCTTCGCTTTGGGTACTGACATCGTAGCCCATTACCTCAGCATATCCGGCACTAGGAAGGCTTAATCCGCATAAAATGCGCATAGCTGTTGTTTTTCCAGCACCGTTTGCTCCCAGAAATCCGAATATTTCTCCCCGTTTTACTTCGAAAGAAATATGGTCGACTGCCGTGAATGTACCAAACTGCTTTACCAGTTCATGAACCCGAATAACTGGTGGGCAATCGTTGTCTGTATTATTACGCTTCAGCTTGGGCGGACAAAGGATATCTTTAAACTTTTCCAAAATAATGTCAGGAGTATCAATGCCTTTTATTTTTCCCTCATATAAAAAAGCTATTCGGTCGCATTTACAGGCTTCGTCCATAAAAGGAGTAGATACCATGATTGTTATTCCTTGGTCACGGAGTCTTCCGAGCATTTGCCAGAATTCCTTTCTCGAAACGGGGTCTACTCCTGTAGTGGGCTCATCCAGAAAAAGAACTTCGGGTGAGTGTATCAGCGCGCAACAAAGAGCAAGTTTCTGCTTCATACCTCCCGACAATGCTCCGGCACGACGATTTCGAAAAGGAGCAATTTGTTCGTAAATATCTTTAATCTGATGATAATGCTCGGTTACGGTAGTTTGAAAAATAGTTGCGAAAAAGTTGAGATTCTCCTCTACTGTCAGGTCCTGATAAAGTGAGAAACGTCCGGGCATATATCCGATTGTCTGCCTGATAGTCCGAAAATCGTGGCATACGTCGTAATTCAGAACACTTGCCTTTCCCGAGTCAGCATTCAGTAGAGTGGTAAGAATACGAAACAACGTACTCTTTCCAGCGCCATCGGGACCTATCAGGCCGAAAAGTTCTCCACGTTGTACCGTAAAAGATACATCGTGTAAGGCTTCGGTTTTGCCGTAACGTTTGCTGATATGCTCTATTTCGATTACAGGGGTCATAGTTTTAATAGTGTTACTGTTCTTCACTGAACCTGACTTCTCCATACATGCCGAGCTTAATGAAACCGTCATTTTTGACAGCTATTTTCACTGCATAAACCTGATTGGCACGTTCATCGTCGGTTAATATTGTTTTCGGTGTGAATTCGGCTTCATCTGCTATCCAGCTTACAGTTCCCTGATATTCTTTCCGGTTCTTGTCTCCAAAGTCGGCAAAGACTTTTACCTGTGATCCCAGTTTCACCTCTTCCAGCTGGGATGAAGTGACATATGCGCGCAGGAATATATTTTCTGTGTCCGCTATTTTGAAAAGTGGCTTGCCGGTTGAGGCAAGTTCTCCCGGTTCGGCATATTTGGCAAGTACTGTTCCGTTGATAGGAGAGAGAATATGGCATTTATTCAACTGGTCTTCTGTTTGTAGTATCTGAATAGCTACAGATGAACTTTGTTCGTTCAGGCTTTGTGTACTATTGGTTAAAGAAGATATTTGTGCTTCAAGCTGACTCTGCAATACCGCAATCTGAGAATCCCAGTCGTCTAGCTGCTTGCGATTGGCTGCATTGGCTTTCAACAGATTTTCTACTCGTGTACGTTCGCGCCGTGCTGTGGAAAGTTGTTCTTTGGTCGCAGCTATTTGCTTACGGACGTCAGGGCGTTGTTTGTCTACCGATTTCATAGTTGCTTCCAACTGGAGTTTTTTTAAGTAAAGCTGGACGGTATCTATGAGTCCGACTTTTTCTCCTTGTGTAAGATGGGTACCTTCTTCAGCATCGAGACGGAATAATTTACCGTTTGACTCGGCCGAAACAATGATTTCTGTCGCTTCAAATGTACCGGTCGCATCAAAATCACTGTTATCGCTACAAGCTGAGAGTATACTCAGCAGAATGATAAATGGGAAATATTGTTTTTTCATATGGCTGAAACGAATTAATGTGTGTGAGTATTGGTAAGATGTTTCTTTTGGTACATGTTCATAAGTAGTTCTATTTTATGAAGAGCCTGTGTCTGACGTGCCAGACTTTCGGCAGTTACTTCACGTAGCATTTCGGTAACCGTCAGCGTTCCGTTGGCAACCTTTGCTTCGGCAGCCTGACGAATATTGGTCCGTAGCCGGATAATTTCGTCGTCTTCTTTCATTTGCTGTTGCAAAGCGTTGATTTTTCCGTCTTGTTCTGCCAGTTTCAAGTGAGTGTTGAAAAGAAATAAATTGCGGTTGCTCTCTATTTGTTGTCTTTGAGTATCCAGTTTTTGTTTATCGTTTTTTAGCGTATACAGGCTTCCAAAATTCCACGTCAGGCGTGCGCCTATAATATAATAGGCGGTAAATTTATCTTTTAGCATATCCAGTCCGGGATTCCCATATCCTCCTTGTGCAAAAAGTCCGAACTTCGGCATATAACCGGCACGAAGTGCATGCCGACGGATATCTACTGTTTGTTTCTGCGATTCGTATAGCCAAAGTTCCGGCCGGTTGATTATGTCGCCAGATATTTCATCTTCCATATCCGGCACGACAAGTTGTATCTGTTCATCCATCTGTTTGCCTGTCAGCAGAGAGAGCATACGTAAATAAGCCTTGCGGTTTTCCGAGAGTTGTATACGCTGTTGCTTTGTGTTTAGTATTTCTACTTTTACAGCATCCACATCGGCATCATTGGCTATACCGTTATTTCGGTAAGCTTCTATATTCTTTAAGTTTCTTTGTAAGTTATCATGGAGCAGAGCGTTCTGATGCAACTGTTCGTTTAAGAGTAATATCCCGAAGAATACCTGATTGACCTGTTCGTTCAGTGCATACATGCTTACGTCCAGTTGATACTTGTTTTCTTGCGAAACGGCTTTGATCTCTTTTTTCTGGTGATGAATCTGTCCGCCGTCCCAAATGTTTTGCTGGACTTCTATCAGTGCCTGATACTGGTCTTTGGGCAATCCTTTGATACCTATTCCCGGAATATCTATTGGGAATGTAGTTGCATCGCTCTGGTAAGATGCTTTGCCGCTGATATTGATTTGTGGAAGGTTACCTTTGGATGCATTCGAAAGATTATATTGTTCAGCAAGTTGAATGAGGTTATATTGTCTGACCAAGGGATAATTCTCTTGTGCAGCATGCCTGCATTCGTCTAGTGTAACTTGTGCCCTTGTGGATATGGCAACTGTAAAAAACATAATGAAGAAAAGAATCCGTTTCATTGTTTGTCGTTTTTATTGTTCTGATACAAAGTTAAATGCTTTCAGTATATACATAAGGCTCCATTGGTTGTTGTAAATGTTCTAATTGTTCGATAATGTGCGAAAAATAGCTTCTTATAGGGCTATATTATTATCTTTGCGGGAAATGAGAATGTTATCATGGAACAGAATAATCTTTTACTCTTAGCTTTAAAGCAGATATTTGAACTTTCCGCTATACCTTGTAATAAATATCGGTTTGTTTCTGCCGAACTGGGTTTTGTCCGTTCAATGAGAGGAGTATTGGAAATTTCAGAGCAGATATTTGCTTTCGGCCAGCCTTATCGTCTGACGGAAGGTCGTGTCTTGTTTATGCATGCCGGGTGTATTCGTGTGCGAGCGAATCTTATAGAATTGACACTTAAACCTCATCAGTTGATTGTAGCTTCACCAGGTACAATACTTCAGGTAATTGAAATATCGAAAGATTGTGAATTGGAGATGTTTGCCTTTACCAATGGCCTCATGGAAGGTTGGCAAAAAGAAGTATTGTTGCAGACCTTTTTGCAAGGAAGACTTTATGTACAGCTTGATTTACCGGAAAAGGAAGAAAAACGGATTGCTGCCTTTTTCGATTTATTGTGGGATATCGTACACGATAAGCCTTTCCCTCGAGATATGGTAAGAAGTCTTATTTCGGCTTTGTTTCATCAGATAAATATATATCGTATGAGGGAAATATCGGAAGAAAGCGGTCGGCTCACGCGTCAGGAAGAAGTTTTCAACAGATTTTTGTCGCTTGTTAATAAGTATGCCATACACGAAAGAAGTGTAGTGTTTTATGCCGACAGGCTGTACCTGACTCCCCGTTATCTGAGTACATTGATAAAACAGACAAGTGGCCGTACAGTGATGGACTGGGTGAATGAGGCTGTAGTGCAAGAAGCAAAATTGTTACTTCGTCATTCTGATAAACTGGTTTATCAGATAGCTGATGAATTGAACTTTCCGAATGCATCTTTCTTCTGCAAATATTTCCGGAGACTGACGGGTAAGACACCTCATGAATATAGGCATGGAAAATAAAAAACACAGGTACAGACTGATGATCATGTCTATACCTGTGCTTTATAAGATGAAATAATCAGTTATTATTTCTTATCTTCTTTTTCGATGCTAACCAATTCTACTTCAAAAATCAATGTAGAGAACGGTTTGATTTTACCAGTTTCACGTGAGCCATAAGCCAGTTCCTGAGGAATATACAATTCCCATTTAGATCCTACCGGCATCATAGTCAGAGCTTCTGTCCATCCTTTGATTACCTGGTTTGCACGGAAAGTAGTTGGTTCTTTACGGTCGTAAGAGCTGTCGAACTGAGTTCCGTCGATTAAAGTACCTTTATAATTAACTTTAACTCTTGCTGTTTCTCCAGGAATTTCACCTTTACCCTCAGTGATTACTTTATATTGCAGACCACTTGCAGTAACTTTTACTCCTTCTTTGCTCTTGTTAGTAGCCAGGAAGTCTTCGTTCTGTTTTTTATAGTCAGCATATTTTGTTTCCAAAGCTTTTTCTTTAATAGCTTCTGCCTTAGCATTTACATATACAGCAGCAGAATCAGGGGCAACGAGTGCCTGCTTCTTTACAGCAGAAACGAAACCAGCCAAGAAGTTTTCTTTGCTTAAGTTCTGTGTAGAGTCGCCGTTGAAGATACGATCGTTGATAGCGTCGAACATATCACCACTTACTTGCTGTCCGATCTGGATACCAGCCATGTAAGCTTTCTGTTTTGCATCTGTCTGTTTCAAACCTTCTTCAATACCTCTGATGAAGTCTGCCATGTGAGTAGAATCGATACCCAGACGTCCCATAGCGTATTCTTGCAATCCTTGTGTGTTGCTGACACCCATCATATAAGAAAGAGTATCAACATCGCTTTTCATGTTTGCCTTTGGGCTCTGAGCTGTACATGATGCCAGTCCAGTTGCGGCTGCAAACATCATGATTAAAGAACTTTTTTTCATTTACTTTATATTTTAAATTATAATTTTACTGATTTGCTTTTGTGTATTAGAGCACCTCTATTAATTCAACTTCGAAGATAAGTGTGCTGTGAGGAGGGATCATTTCACCAGCTCCCTGTGCTCCGTATGCCAGTTCAGAAGGAATATAAAGTTTCCATTTTGCACCTTCCGACATCAACTGCAATGCTTCAACCCAACCTTTGATAACTTGGTTTACTCCAAATACGGCAGGTTCACCACGCTTGATAGAGCTGTCGAACAATGTTCCGTCTATTAATGTACCTTCATAGTGACAACGTACGCGGTCAGTTGCTTTAGGCTGTTTGCCGTTACCTTCGGTTATAACTTCATATTGCAGTCCGCTTGGTAAAGTTACTACTTTAGGGTTTTTCTTGTTTTCTTCGAGGAACTGCTTTCCTTTTGCTATGTTTTCAGCATTCATTTTTTCTTCTAACTCAGTGAAATATTTATTCACGATTTCACGAGCTTCGGTGTGAGTGATTGCTGTTTGGTTTCCCTCTAATACGTCTTTGATAGCCTGTGCAAAGTCGTTTACTTCAATGCCGCGAGCACCCATGCTCAGCAGGTTTTGGCCTATACCCAGACCAATGGCGTAACTGAATTTGTCCATGTGATTATATTTATTAGTGTGTAATATTCTTTAAAAGCACGGCAAAGGTATCTTTTTTCTTTGAATATGAGGCTTTTTGAGCGATTAAAAATTCTTATTTTTGTGACTGTATATAAAATGAAAAGAAAATATCTGCCTATGAAAAAGCTGGTGATACTGACTGGAGCAGGAATGAGTGCTGAAAGTGGCATTAGTACATTCCGCGATTCGGGAGGTCTGTGGGATCGTTATCCGGTAGAACAAGTAGCTACTCCCGAAGGATATGCTGCTAACCCGAAGCTGGTAATAGATTTTTATAATGAACGCCGTAAACAATTGCTTACAGTCAAGCCTAACAGGGGGCATGAGCTGATAGCTGAGTTGGAGAATTTTTTTGATGTAACTGTTGTTACACAGAATGTTGATAACTTGCATGAACGTGCAGGCAGTCATCATGTTATTCATTTGCATGGGGAACTGACAAAGGTTACATCTAGTTGGCAACCGAATAACCCGAAATATATAAAAGAACTAAAACCGGAAGAATATGAGGTGAAAATGGGAGATACGGCAGCCGATGGTTCTCAGTTACGCCCGTTTATCGTTTGGTTTGGTGAGGCTGTCCCAATGATAGAAACTGCCATTGACTATGCGGAGCAAGCTGATATTTTTGTCATTATCGGAACATCTCTGAATGTGTATCCGGCAGCAGGACTGTTAAATTATGTTCCAGCCCATGTCCCGGTTTATCTTATAGATCCGAAAGAAGTTGCCATAACTTCGGGCAGGCATGTAAATGTTATTCGCAAGGGAGCCTCCGAAGGAATGTGTGAACTTAAAAAGATGTTACTAAATGAAACAGCGTAAACAATTTCTTTCTATATTTGTTTTCATATTAAAGAAATAATTAATACTAACTTAGAATAAAACGATAAAATTATGAAGAAGTACATTTGCACAGTATGCGATTGGGTTTATGATCCTGAAGTTGGAGATCCTGAAGGTGGCATTGCACCGGGAACAGCATTTGAGGATATTCCGGAAGATTGGGTTTGCCCGGTTTGTGGTGTTGGAAAAGAAGATTTCCAGCCGGTAGAAGAATAATCTCGGTTTGAAATATACGTAAAAAAGTTTCGGCTTGTTTGTGGATTTTCCTAAACAAGCCGAAACTTTTTTATAGTAAGATGATATCTTTCTTTAATATTGGTTTAGCGTATTTCTTATGTATTATTTATATGTATATAAGCGTACATGTAAAATACTGAACTCATCCACTCCAATACGTGCGTGTCTTCCTTGATGATCTTGGTCTCCATTTAGACGACGGATATATTGCAGGGTTCTTTGATTGTCCGATTATTTATTCTACCTTATTTTTAAGTCTATTTGAGAATATCAATAATAATTTCTTTTGCTCCCTTTATATATATGTCGTACAACATAGATGTACGTTTTTTGATATTTTATGTTACGTTTGGGGGTGTAGATGTAACTTAGTAATATGTTAGAGTAACATATAAGAAATATTGCTGGAGGTATTTCAGCTACTTTTGTTGGTGTAAAAAACAAAAACTTTAAAAACATATACTAATTCGTTTATTTACATGAAAGACACTATTGTTATTAAGTCCTTAAGGCTATTATGTTTATTATGCCTTGTTCCTTTATGGGCTTTTGCACAAAAAGTTTCCATAACAGGTGTTGTGAAAGATGCTGCAGGCGAAAGTATTATTGGAGCCAGCGTTATTGAGAAAGGTACAACTAATGGTACGATTACTGATTTTGACGGCAATTTTACATTACAAGTAGAAAATGATGCTGTTTTATCAATCTCTTTTGTAGGCTATCAGCCACAAGATGTTCCTGTTGCGGGAAAATCTATGATTAATGTTATCTTGAAAGAAGATACTGAAGTACTTGATGAAGTGGTTGTTGTAGGTTATGGTGTTCAGAAAAAGAAATTAGTAACGGGAGCTACTGTTCAGGTAAAAGGAGATGACTTGCAAAAGCTGAATACTGTAAGTGCACTTGGTGCATTGCAAAGTCAAAGTCCAGGAGTAAATATCACACAGAGTTCTGGTATGCCAGGGGAGGGGTATAAGGTTAATGTACGTGGTATGGGTACAGTGGGTTCCTCTGCTCCTTTATATGTGATTGATGGTGTTGCCGGAGGTGATATAAATATGCTGAATCCTGCTGATATAGAATCTATTGATGTATTGAAAGATGCAGCTTCTGCTGCTATTTATGGTGCTCGTGCTGCAAATGGTGTTATTTTAGTTACTACCAAGCAAGGTAAAACAGGTAAAGTGAATATTTCGTATGATGGTTATTATGGTTTTCAGAAAATAGCTAAGAAGCCGGAATTGTTAAATGCCAAACAATATATGGAAATTATGGACCGTAAGGATGGAGCATATGATTGGGAGAGCCTAATACCTGTTCAATACGAGAAGATAATGAATGGCACTTGGAACGGAACTAATTGGTTGGATGAGGCTACAAATGATAATGCTCCGACTCAAAACCATGCTTTTAATATGGTTGGTGGAAATGAATACTCACGTTTTTCTTTAGGGCTTTCTTATACAAGTCAGGAGGGTATAATTGGAGCTCCGGTAGAACCTAATTATAATCGTTATACTGCACGTTTGAATTCTGATCATGTAATATTAAAAAATGATGAATTTGATATTATTAAATTGGGTGAAAATATGTCATATAGTTATAGTGAACGTTCTGGTATCGGAATTGGTAATATTTATTGGAATGATGTTCATAATTTCTTGACAGCTAGCCCTCTACTTCCTGTATATGATAATGAAGGTAATTATTATGATTATGATGATAAACTAGCAGATGGTTGGAGTTTTAATAATAATGAAGCAAATCCTATAGCTTCAATGGTATATCAACGTGGGAAGAATTTGTATCGTAATCATGCTTTTCGTGGTAACTTTTATGTTGAAATTCAGCCGATCAAAAATTTGAAGTATAAAACAAATTTTGGATATCGTTTTAATGCTGTTAGTAATCGTTCATATACAGATAAATTCCATTTAGCATCTAATTCAGAAAATAAAAACGATAAAATATCTCAGGATCAGGGGGTTGATATGGCATGGACATGGGAAAATACATTATCTTATTCTTTTAAGATAGATGATCATGCCGCTGACTTCGTGATAGGTCAATCTATGGAAAAATGGGGAATTGGTGAAACTATTTCTGGAACAAATGCAAATTCTCTTTTCCCTGGTAAATTTGATTATGCATATTTAAGTAATGCACAAGGAATTACTTCTGGGTTGACAACTTTGTCGGGAGAGCCACAAACAGCAGGACGTTTAGCTTCATTTTTTGGGCGCTTGAACTATAATTATCAAGAAAAATATATGTTCTCTGCTACTGTACGTGCTGATGGTTCTTCTAATTTTGCAAGAGGAAATCGATGGGGAGTATTTCCGTCTTTCTCTGCTGGATGGGTTATGACTAACGAACCCTTTATGGAAGATGTAACTAATTGGATGGATTTTTTAAAGATTCGTGCAAGCTGGGGACAGAATGGTAATTCTGATATTGCCAACTTCCAATATCTTTCTACTATTGCTTTTGATCAGTCATATGTTTTTGGAACAGATAAAATTACACAATCTACTGGTGCTTATGCAGATATTTTGCCTAATGAAGATATTTCATGGGAAACTTCAGAACAGCTTGACTTAGGTATTGATGCGCGTTTCTTTAATTCTCGTCTAGGATTGGCTTTTGATTATTACAATAAGAAAACAAAAGACTGGTTGGTACAAGCTCCGGTTCCTCTAATCTATGGTACAGGTGCTCCTTATATTAATGGCGGAGATATTGAGAATAAAGGGTTTGAAGTTGCTTTGAACTGGAACGATATGATACGTGACTTTAATTATGGAATTAACTTTAATCTTGCTTATAATAAAAATGAAGTAACTCGTATAGCTAATACAGAAGGCATTATTCATGGTCCAAGTGATGTACTTACTTATGGTATTACTGAGATTTATCGTGCACAAGTTGGATATCCTATTGGCTATTTCTGGGGATACAAGACTGCAGGTGTTTTTCAGAATGAAGAGCAGGTAGCAGCAACAGAAGCTAAATTATCGACTGCAGCTCCAGGTGAATTAATTTTTGTTGATACAAATGGTGATGGAGCTATTACTGAAGATGATAAGACCATGATTGGTGATCCAAATCCTGATTATCGTTTAGGGTTCTCTTTAAATTTAGGTTATAAAGGATGGGATTTTTCTGTGACAACTAATGGGGCTTTTGGTCAGCAAGTTGTGAAGTCATATCGTCAATATTTGGGTGAGCCCAAACAGAATTTTACTACTGAAATATATGAATGCTGGAATGGTGAGGGCACTTCTAATCGCTTACCGAAGCTAGAAGGAATGGAAACAAGTGACAGTTGGAAGAATTTCTCGGATATATTTGTAGAAGATGCCAGTTATTTGAAAGTCCAAAATATCACATTGGGATATGATTTTAAGAAATTATTCCCAAAGATGGCTTTGACTCAAGCTCGTTTATACTTCTCTGTATTGAATGCTTTTACTATTACTGGATATTCTGGAATGGATCCCGAAGTGGGAGCTAGTGGAAATGATGATTATTCTTGGGCATCAGGTATTGACCTTGGATTTTATCCTAGTCCACGTACATTTATGTTTGGTGTAAATCTTAAATTCTAAAACAGCTATGAAGAAATATTTTTATATAGCAACAATTGCAGCGTTTATGTTATCCGGTTGTGAGGACTTTTTGGATACAGAAAATTATACAAAGAAAAATACTGGAAATTTTCCGGAAACTGTTGAAGATATCGATATGATGCTTAATGGTGTATATGTATCTTTGAATCATATTATCAGTAATTCTGGGAGAAATAGTGTAGAGTCAAGTCCGTTTTTTGTTTCGGAAGCAGCTTCAGATGATCGCTTTGGAGGAGGAGGGCCGGCTGATAGAACGTATCAAATGGCTGATAAATTGATGAATTATGGAACAGATACTTTTGAACCGTTTTGGAAAGCTAGTTATGAAGGTATTTACCGTACTAATTGGATGCTAGAGTCTACAGATAAAATAACTGGTTGGGAAGGTAGTGATAAGGCTCAGACAATAGGGGAGGCTCATTTTATGCGCGCCTTGTTTTATTTCCAATTAGCACAAATGTTTGGTGAGGTACCTATGCCACTTTCTTCTGTAGCGGAGAATTTACCAAAATCTTCTGCAGATGTTATCTATGCACAAATAGCATCAGATTTGAAGACTTGTATTGAAACGATGCCAGATAAAACTTATGATCCGACGTTTTCTGGGCATGCAACAAAATATGTAGCAGAAGCTTATATGGCACGTGTCTTTTTGTTTTATACTGGATATTATGGTAAAGATTCATTACCTTTATCGGATGGTGGTAATATTCTAAAAGATCAGGTTATAAATTGGTTGGAAGATTGTCGTGATAATAGTGGTTTTGGGTTAGTTGATGATTTTAGAGGATTGTGGCCCTACACTAATTCGTTTACAATAGGTGATTATAATTATACGAAAGGGCAGAATAATATTTTGGGAGGACCGCTTCAATGGGAAACAGATGTTAACAAAGAAATATTGTTTGCTACTAAATGTAATAATTATGCAACATGGAGCGATTATGGATTCTCAAATATGTATAATTTGAATTATGGTATGCGTGGGCAACAGGAGATCAATACTTTCCCTTTTGGACAAGGTTGGGGATGTGGTACTGTAACTACAGGACTTTATGAAGAATGGGTGGCAGACGAGCCTGATGATCCAAGAATAAAGGCATCTATTCTTGATGTTAATGATCCTAGTGAAGGAGTTACTTATACATGGGATGGTAATGATCAGATGGAATTTACGGGCTATTTTCAAAAGAAATATATGAATATTATAGCAAAAACAGCAGATGGAGGCTTAGTGCCATATTCTAATCTGATGTATAATACCCAGAATAATTTTCAGTTAGGACAAACTCAAGACTTGGTTATGATGCGTTATGCAGATGTTTTGTTGATGCATTCAGAATTGACAGGAACAAGTGATGGTATGAATAGAGTACGTGCCCGTGTAGGTTTAACACCGAAGGAATATTCATTGGATAATTTGAAAAAAGAAAGACGGCATGAACTTGCATTCGAAGGTTTGCGCTGGTTTGATTTAATGCGTTGGGGAGATGTCGTTTCTGCTTTGACTAAGCAGGTTGGGGTTAATATTATAAATGGTGGAAAAGAAACTGTTATGAAAGAATTTGGTGGGGGATTTGCTAAACGTTATGAAGAGACTGGTGGATTTTGGCCAATTCCTAAGGCGCAGATAGATCTTTCTAATGGAATGTTGACACAAAATGCTGGTTGGGGTACATCTGAATCTGAATATCCTGGATGGTAATTCAAGAGTTTATTTTTATAATTATTGTGTATTTAAGAATAACGCTTAGATTTAAGTTCTTATAGATACAAAGTGCGGGATTCACAGTGAGTTCCGCACTTTTTTGTTGTAAATGCTAGTGTGTAAATATATGTTTGTTATATAATTTAACATTCTACGTATTATATCATACAGTTTTATTCGTATATTTGAACATATACAAACTTTAAAAACCTGAATATTATGAACGCAAATCCTGTTTTCAGTTTGCATATCCCAACAAGAATCTTGTTTGGATGTGGTGAGATAAAGAAGTTGGCAACCGAAACACTTCCCGGAAAAAAGGCGATGATTATTATTTCCGGTGGAACTTCAATGAGAAAATACGGATATTTAGATAAGGTAATCGGCTTCTTGACAGAAAATGATGTAGCATCTATTGTTTATGATAAAATACTTCCCAATCCTATTAAATCGCATGTAATGGAAGCTGCGGCGATCTGTCGGGAACAAGGATGTGATTTTATTATAGGATTAGGTGGAGGAAGTACCATCGATTCTGCTAAGGCTATTGCTGTGATGGCATGTAATGATGGAGATTTCTGGAATTATGTAACAGGTGGAAGTGGTAAAGGACGTCCGGTAACAAAAGCTCTTCCAATTATTGCTATCCCTACTACTGCCGGAACGGGTACGGAGGCTGATCCGTGGGCTGTAATTACAAATGAAGAAAAACAAGAAAAGATCGGTTTTGGATGCAGTCTTACTTTCCCGGCTCTTTCTATCATTGATCCGGAATTGATGATTTCGATACCTCCGCATTTAACAGCTTATCAAGGTTTTGATGCTTTCTTCCATGCTGCTGAAGGTTTTATTGCAAATTGTGCTACTCCAATTAGCGATCTTTATGCTTTAGAAGCTATACGTTTGCTTTATAAATATCTTCCAGTAGCTGTAAACGACGGTAAGAATTTAAAAGCACGTGCAAAAGTTGCTTGGGCTAGTACGCTTGCCGGATTGGTAGAAGCAACTTCCAGTTGTACTTCTGAACATTCTATGGAGCACGCAATGAGTGCATATTATCCACAGTTGCCTCATGGTGCTGGACTGATAGCGCTTAGTGAAGCATATTTCGAAACTTTCCGTAATGATTGTATGAAGCGTTACATGAAAATGGCAGATGTAATGACGCAGCAGAAGAGTAATCGTCCAAGTGACTTTATTGATGCATTGGCTCGTATGAAAAAGGAATGTCATGTGGATAATATAAAATTGAGCGAGTGGGGGCTGAAAGAAGAAGACCTTCCGAAGATGGTTCAGAATGCTCGTGATACAATGGGCGGATTATTTACATTAGATCCACGTCCGTTGACTGATGATGAAGTTTTGAATATCTATAGACAATCGTATAAATAAGTAGTTTGATGTAGATTGTAAAAAATGGTATGTGCAAATAGAATTCTTTTATTCTCTTTTTCACATACCATTTTATTTTATTGAAAAATAAGAAGATAATTTTAAAGAGGTAATAAAGCTGTTTTTTACAGGTTAGAGTTACTTGTCACAAGTTATCTTTTACGATATTTGAGTGGAGAAACTCCTGTTGCTTTTACGAAAAACTTTCCAAAGACAGACTGATCAGAAAAGTCTAGTTCATCTGCTATTTCCTTTATCCCCATATCAGTAGTATCTAATAGTCTTTTAGCTTCTGTGCAGAGAAGTTCTGATATATGAAAGTGAACTGTATGTCCTGTAATGTTCTTTACGATTCTGGATAGATAGGTTGTTGAGATGTTTAAATTGTTTGCATAAAATAGTATGTCATGGTGCTTTCTGTAATTATGACTTGAAAGTTTTTTGAAATTACGAAATATCTCGTCGGTGCGCTTGATGCAAATTGATACTTCCTGATTATTCTGGCATAGTATATCTGTTATTTGTAGTAATAAAAAATTGCACAAATGACTGATTATACCACTCTTATAGAAACGGAACTGTTCTAAACTCTCAGAAATTAAATGCATTGTTTCTTGTAAGTAACTGAGTGTACTTGTGTTTAGAGAAAGAATGGGTTATTATTTCTTCTGAGTCTTTCTCTTGAAGTTGTAGGCAAGGTGTTGAGGCTGTTTGTTTTAACAGGTTAAAATCGGGGGTAATAGGTAGCGCACATAGAAAGTCGGGTAATATGTGCATCACTTTCATTTCGAAGTCGGACGAACATTCTTTGATATGAATGATGTGTTGGGGAATAATAATAAATATTCCATTTTGACAGATATGATGGGTATTATAGTTTATCTTAAGCTTAATATATCCCTTCGTGCAAATACCGAAAATGAATCCTTTGAATACAAATGATTGTTCGTGCACATTGGGGCCTAATATATCTGATAAGTCTTTGAAGATAATCGTTTCTTTTTCTATGAGATTTTCTTGAGATATCATGATTCTCTTATTTATGTATTTGCAAAAATAAGAATGATAATAAATTTAATGGTGTTTGAGGAAGTTTTATTTTCTAACTTTGCAGCCGTTTTTTAATTAATGGTTATTAATAAGTGTAGATTATGATGATGAAAACAGTCCGAAATGCAATATTATTACTTTGGGGCGTACTTATTTGTTATCCGGTTGGAATGAAAGCTCAAGACAAGTTCGATGCAAGTGTTGGTATGGATTTAGTAAGTGGCTATATTTGGCGTGGCCAGGATTTGGGAAATGTCAGCATTCAGCCAGAAGTGTCGTTGGCTTACAAAGGTTTTTCTCTTACAGGATGGGGAACTGTTGGATTTGATAAAGATGATATAAAAGAGTTTGATCTGACCTTAGGTTATGAAGTGAAAGGATTCAGTTGCTCTGTAACTGATTATTGGACTAATGGTGGACCGGGATACTTCCACTATGGGGCACATAATACGAGTCATACATTTGAAGCGCAGATTGGATATGACTTTGGCTTCTTATCGGTGGACTGGTTTACGAACTTTGCTGGAAATATCGGTTATAAAGCAGATGGAAGTAAAGCTTATGCTTCCTATTTTTCAGTTTCTGTTCCTTTTGTTTTGGGAGGACTAGACTGGACTGTAGAGGCTGGAGCAACTCCTTGGGAAAATGATTTCTATACAGGAGGAGAAAATTCCAGTTATTCGAAAGATATGATAAATGGTTTTGCTGTTTGTGAAGTAGGTATAGAGGCTTCGAAAGAAATAAAGATTTCGGAAAGTTGGTCATTGCCTCTTTTTGCTAAAGCAATATGGAATCCTTCTACGGAAGGGCTTTATTTTGTTGCGGGATTAAGTTTTTAATATGTGCAAAAATCAAATAGCCTCTCAAAAATGAATTTTATGAGGGGCTATTTGTTTTATATATTTTCCATTAAAACAAGGCTGGTGATCGATTTGCTATAGATTCATTACTTCTTGTTCGAAATGATCTTTGTCACCTTTCGCTCTATTGCGTATTTTGCTGCGATAGTTGTAAACAGTCGCTAGTGAATAACCCAAAAAATGGGCGATACGATTGGCATCGGTTACTCCCAAACGTATTAAAGCGAAAATACGGAGTTCTGTGTTTAGTATTTCACCCGGTTTAGGGTATATTTTCCCTTCATCTGTTAGTAATTTATTGAAGTCCTCTATAAAATTAGGGAACAACTCTAAAAATGATTTATCGAATTCATTATAGAAATTCTTCCGTTCGTCACGAAGGAACTGTTCAGAACGTATAGCTTTGAATAGATCATCAATACGTGAAGCCATTGCAAGTTTTTCCAACGAACGGCGATATTGCTCAAGCTTTTCAAGATAACTGACACAACGATCCAGATACCGTGCTATGTATACTTCTTTAATCTTTCCGGTTTGGACCAAACTTTCGTTGGCTGCTTGCAGTTCTTTGTTGGAAAGGTATAAATGTTTTCGTGTGATAGATAATTTTTTCAGACCATAATACAAGTATGATGCTAGGATAATTAATAGAACGGCTAATATTCCCGTGTATACTAAGAGTATGACAACCATTCTTTTTTCTTGAGCTTCTTTTTGAGAATATGCATGGTCGATAATTGGATAAAATTCTGTAACTTCGGCAAAACGCAGACGAGCGTTGCAGGCTACGGCATCTTCCATAGAACAACTTAAGTAGCTATATGCTCTTTTTAAATCGCCATGACGATAGATGAGTCGTGCCAGTTTTTGTAGCGAGGCATATTCTCTGACAGATGTGCTTAAATCAATGATTGCAGTTTGCGCCAGATAATAGATTTGCATATCAGGTTCGTTTTTTACCTCATATGCCATTGATAATGTATAATATATATATGCCTTTTGCCTTAAATCAAGGGACGTAGTAAGCATTTGATTAAGCATGGGAAGGGCTTTATCCGGTTGTGCAGAAAGAATGAATCTCTCTGCTAAAACAATATTGCGATCTACTCCGGAATCGATACTATTCATTATCGAATCACGATATAAATCTGTCAGATGTAAATATTTTTGTTTAGCATCATGTCCTATAGTGTAGTCGGCTAACCATCCGTAGCATGTACGTGCTGTAAAGTAATAGTATATTAAGTTTTTCTTGTCTAATTTACTGGGAGATATTTGTTGTAACTCTGTTAATGCTTCATTGTACATACCCATGACTCCCATGACTTCTGCACGATTGATAATGATTTCGTCATGTAACTCCGGTTTATTTAATAATAGTGCATATTCCGATTTTTTGTTTATATAATACAGAGCTGAGTCTGCTTGATAATGTAAATATAGTCCGAGTAATTCATTACATAGTTTATACTTGTCTTCTTCTGTTGTTGCGTAATGTAGTTGCTGTTTAAGTTGAGATATTGTTGTTTCTCGTTCAGTGCGAAAAGAAGCTTTCTTAGTAATGACTTCATCGAGTTGCTGCAAAACTTTTTCATGATTAGCTTGTTGTGCTTGAGCAGACAGGGTTAATAAAATCATACTGGTTAATAGCCAGATGAATTTATATCTTGCTATGAAAATACGGATATTTTGTTTCATTTGGTGCTATAGCTATGTTAAAAAGTGTATCATAATACAAAATTTAGTGCTAAAACTATTTATATAATTGATATGGTTGTATTAGGTTAAGTTCTTTGTTTTCTGTATTTTATGTTCACAAGGCGTTTATATTTATTTTCCAAATATAATAAAAATATTGTCAAAGGTATACTTTTGCATCGAAAAACATTTCAAATCATATTAATCTTAAATATCATGAAACATACATGGCTTTTATTTATGGTTATCTTTAGTTTTTGCGGTATTTGCCGTGCTGCTGCGACTATAAAGGTAGATAAGATCGCTCCGAGCTACTGGTGGGCTGATATGAAGAATCCTGAGTTGCAGATTCTATTATATGGCAACCATATCTCTTCTTCTGAAGTGTCTTTATCTGGTAAAGGGGTTATATTAAAAGAGGTCGTTAAACAAGATAATCCGAATTATTTACTATTGTATATTGATTTGTCTGAAGCTGAAGCGCAAACCTTTAATATTGCATTAAAAGATGGTAAAAAGAAACTTACGATACCTTATGAGCTGAAGCCACGTGTACGTAAAGGAGAAGATGTAAAAGGCTTTACTTCTGAAGATGTCCTTTATTTGATTATGCCTGATCGCTTTGCTAATGGGAATCCAGATAATGATATTGTTGAAGGAATGCTCGAAAATAGAGTAGACCGTAATGACTCTTTTGCTCGGCATGGAGGTGATTTACAAGGCATTGCTGATTATCTGGATTATATTGCAGATTTGGGGGTAACAGCTATTTGGCTGAATCCAACTCAGGAGAACGATATGAAAGAGGGATCGTATCATGGTTATGCCATTACAGATTATTATCAGCTGGATCGTCGTTTAGGAAGTAATGAGGAATTTAAGACATTGGTTGAAAAGGCACATCAGAAAGGGTTGAAGGTTGTGATGGACATGATTTTCAACCATTGTGGTAGTGAAAATTACCTGTTTAAAGATAAACCCTCTAAAGAATGGTTTAATTTTCACTCGGAATATGTGCAGACTTCATTTAAAACAGCTAGCGTAATGGATGTACATGCCAGTGAGTATGAACGTAAGATTGCTACTGATGGATGGTTTACTTCAGTTATGCCTGACTGGAATCAGCGTAATCGTCATGTAGCACGTTATCTTATTCAAAATAGTATCTGGTGGATTGAGTACACTGGCATTAATGGGATTCGTCAGGATACTCATCCGTATGCCGATTTTGATTTTATGAGTGAATGGTGTAAGGAAGTACTTGAAGAGTATCCTTATTTTAATATCGTAGGTGAAACATGGTTAAATAGTAATGTCTTAGTTTCTTATTGGCAGAAGGATAGCAAACTGGCAGCTCCACGAAATTCCAATTTACCGACAGTAATGGATTTCCCTTTACAAAGTTTGATGAACCAAGCTTTTGATGAAGAAACTGGAGAGTGGGGAGGAGGACTGTATAAATTGTACGACTATCTGACACAAGATATCGTATATGCTGATCCGATGAACCTGCTGGTATTCTTCGATAACCATGATACTTCTCGTTTTGCTACAACTGATGAGAAGGCTGATAACTTGACGAGGTATAAACAGACCATAACATTTTTGCTTACTACACGCGGAATACCGCAGATATATTATGGTACAGAGATTTTGATGACTGGTGACAAGGGAAATGGAGATGGAGAATTAAGAAAGGACTTTCCTGGGGGCTGGCAAGAAGATAAAATAAATTGCTTCGTACCAGATGGACGTACAGCATTGCAGAATGAAGCATTCGATTTTACTCGTAAATTATTGAATTGGCGTAAGGGAAATAAAGTACTTTCTCATGGTACACTAAAACATTATTCTATCAGTCAGGGTACCTATGTTTATCAACGAGTGTATAATGGCAAGTCTGTTGTTGTAATAATGAATGGTACGGATAGTCCGCAGGAATTGAGTTTAAAACCTTATCAGGAGATATTGCCACAGCCGGAAAGCATAGATTTCTTGAGTGGGAAGCATGTGGCTTTGACAGATAAATTATCTCTGAAAGAACGTGAAATTTTGATTCTCTGTTTCTAATGGATTTATATTTATTGCTCCTGTCTTATGAGCCAATTATCTGAAATATAATTAATTAAATGTTTTGTAGATTTGTATTTTTCATATGAAAGAAATAACAAACTGATAACACATTTAATTTTGCTTATGACCTAAAAAATTATTAATCATAATACCTTATAAAACTATGAATCTAAAAAGAACCTTTGCCTTTGTAGCTATGTGCTACTGTGCGTTTGCATTGAGTGCACAAAATCTGACTTCACCAGATGGTAATTTAAAAATGAACTTTAGTTTAAACAGTAACGGGGCTCCTGTATATGAGCTTTTCTTTAAAGATAAAGCTGTGATAAAGCCTAGTACTCTTGGCCTTGAACTGAAGAGAGAAGATCCAGAAAAGAGAATCGGATTTGAATGGACAGAACGCAAAGATAAGGAACGCGTAGATGAAAAAATGAATCTGATGACTGGATTTAAGATTAAAGATACACGTACTTCTACTTTCGATGAAGTTTGGCGTCCGGTGTGGGGAGAAGAAAGTGAAATCCGTAATCATTATAACGAACTGGAAGTCACACTTGACCAGCCTGAAAATGATCGTTATATCATTATCCGTTTTCGTTTGTTCAATGATGGTTTAGGTTTCCGCTACGAGTTCCCTCAGCAAAAAAATCTGAATTATTTTGTTATCAAAGAAGAGCATACTCAGTTTGCTATGACGGGAGATCATACAGCATTCTGGATTCCGGGAGATTATGATACACAAGAATACGATTACACAACTTCACGCTTATCTGAAATACGTGGAAAGATGAGTGCGGCTGTAACAGAAAATTCTTCACAGTATGTATTCTCACAGACAGGTGTTCAAACAGCACTGATGATGAAGACTGATGATGGGCTTTATATAAACTTGCATGAAGCTGCATTGAAAGATTATTCTTGTATGAGTTTGAACTTGGATGATAAGAATATGATTTTTGAATCATGGCTGACTCCTGATGCAAAGGGAGATAAAGGATATATGCAGACTCCATGTAATTCGCCTTGGCGTACGATTATCGTAAGCGATGATGCCCGTAACATTCTGGCTTCGCGAATTACCTTGAACCTGAATGAACCATGTAAGATAGAAGATACTTCTTGGATTCATCCTGTGAAATATATTGGCGTATGGTGGGATATGATTACCAATAAAGGTACATGGGCATATACAGATGAATTGCCAAGTGTAAAATTGGGACAAACTGATTACTCACAGACTAAGCCAAATGGAAAGCATTCTGCTAATACGGCAAATGTAAAACGTTATATTGATTTTGCTGCTAAACATGGTTTTGATGCTGTACTGGTGGAAGGATGGAATCAAGGATGGGAAGACTGGTTTGGTAAGAGCAAAGATTATGTGTTCGATTTCGTGACTCCTTATCCAGATTTTGATGTAGAAGAAATTCATCGTTATGCGGCAAGTAAAGGTATTGAAATGATGATGCATCATGAAACTTCATCTTCTGTCCGCAATTATGAACGCCATATGGATAAAGCTTATCAATTCATGGTAGATAATGGTTATCATTCTGTAAAGAGTGGTTATGTAGGTGACATTATTCCGAGAGGAGAACATCACTACGGTCAGTGGATGGTTGATCACTATTTGTATGCTGTAAAGAAAGCTGCTGATTATAAAATTATGGTTAATGCTCACGAAGCAGTACGTCCTACAGGACTTTGCCGTACTTATCCTAATCTGATTGGCAATGAATCAGCTCGCGGAACTGAATATGAATCTTTTGGTGGAAACAATGTAAATCATACAACAATTTTGCCGTTTACTCGTCTGATTGGTGGTCCGATGGATTATACTCCGGGAATTTTTGAACCTGATTGCAGTAAGATGAATCCGAATAATAAGTCGCATGCACGTACAACTCTGGCACGTCAGCTGGCTCTTTATGTAACTATGTACAGTCCATTACAAATGGCTGCTGATGTTCCTGAAAATTATGAACGTTTTATGGATGCTTTCCAATTTATTAAAGATGTAGCTGTTGATTGGGATGAGACAAAATATCTGGAAGCTGAGCCGGGAGAATATATAACAATTGCTCGTCGTGCTAAGAATACTAATGATTGGTATGTGGGCTGTACAGCTGGCTATAACGGTCATGTGTCAAAATTATCATTCGACTTCCTTGATCCGGATAAGAAGTATGAAGCAATTATTTATGCAGATGCTAAAGATGCAAGTTGGGACAAGAATCCTCAAGCATATACCATTACAAAGAAAAAGGTTACCAGCAAGAGCAAAATGACTCTGAAAGCTGGAATTGGAGGTGGTTACGCTATCTCTATTAAAGAGATCAAGTGATATGGCATTGTTTTATTGTAATATATCAGAGAGGTTATTTTCCTTCTCTGATATATTATACAATCTTTAAGATAAAAAGATAATTGTTTCCAGTAGGTATTTAATATATAGTTCAATCTGTACGTTTATAGATTGTAGCCAAGAGAATTTTCTTAACTTTAAAATTAATAATATGAACAAGAATCTATTTATTAAACACACAGGAAAGTGTCTACTATTGACGATAGTAGGTATGCTTATTTCCTTCCAAGTATTAGCCCAAAACTTGGCGGTTAAAGGGAGTGTTGTAGACAAAAACGGAGAGGCTATTATCGGAGCTAATATTTTGGTGAAGGGTACAACCAATGGTTCAATTACTGATTTTGATGGTAATTTTACTTTGGAGGCTAAAAAAGGTGATATCTTAGTTTTCTCTTTTATCGGTTATAAAAATCAGGAGCTTCCTGCTGCTGCTAAGATGAAGGTCGTTCTTCATGAAGATACCGAAGTCTTGGATGACGTTATTGTTATTGGTTATGCTACGGGAAGCCAGCGTACTGTTTCTGGTGCAATCCAGCGTGTCGGACGTGAAGATATGAATGCTGGCGTTGTAACGAATCCATTGCAGGCCATAAAGGGTAAAGTGGCTGGTGTAAATATTCAGAAATCTGGTGGTGACCCGACTGCATCAGCTTCTATTCGTGTACGTGGTACAACTTCTTTGTCTGGTGGTAATGATCCATTGGTTATCATTGATGGAGTTTTTGGAGATTTGAGTATGTTGAATGCTATCTCTCCAGCTGATATTGAAAGCTTTACCGTTTTAAAGGATGCTTCAGAAACAGCACAGTATGGTTCAAGAGGTGCGAGTGGTGTTATCGTTGTTACTACCATTAAAGGTAAAAATGGCGTTAAGACTTTAAGTTATGATGGTAGCTTTGGTATAGAAACAGTTTATAAGAATTTGGAAATGCTGGATGCCAATGCATATCGTCAGGTTGTGGCCGATAGAGGCTATGCTAATGCATTGGATATGGGATATAATACAAACTTTATAGAAGCTATGCAGCAGACAGGTTATACTCAGAATCATCGTTTGTCTTTTGGTGGAGGTACTGAATCCTCTAATTATCGTGCTTCTATTGGTGTTATAGACCAGAAGGGTATCATTAAGGATAATTATATGCGTAATTATACAGCAAAACTTGATGCTTCGCAAACAATGTTTAATGATAAGGTTAAACTCGATTTCGGAATG
Source organism: Bacteroides sp. (assembly GCA_019414725.1). GTDB lineage: Bacteria > Bacteroidota > Bacteroidia > Bacteroidales > Bacteroidaceae > Phocaeicola. The sequence continues at coordinate 13,911 of DXLM01000023.1, read as the reverse complement.
TTTGGTTCTAAAGTTGATAAACGTTATCTGAATGACTATCAGAAGACATTCTATTCTGCAGCTGCATTTAACCCGACTTTCCCCGATTTTGCAAATGCTGATGGTTCATGGCCTGAAGACCCAAATGCAAATGAAACTCAAAACCCTCTGGGACGTTTAACTATAAAAGATGTTGAGTCGAATAGTTACATTAATGCTAATGCACGTATTACATGGACTGTTATAGATGGATTGAAATTGAGTGCTTTTGGTTCTTATACTTATAATGTGAAAGAGAATTCAAAATATACTCCGAGCAATATTAAGGCAGGACAAGGTCAAAGTGGTATTGCTGAAAAATCGGATAATAAGAGTGGAGTGCTGTTGGGTAACTTTACGGCAAATTATAAGAAAGCATTTGGAAAGCATTATATTGATATCTTAGGTCTGGCTGAATTGCAAGATTATAAATATACAGGTTTTGGTGCAAAAGCAAAACAGTTCGGTACAAACTTCTTTGAATATAATAATTTAGGTGCTGGTGGTGAAGTGAAATATGGGGATGTCAGTTCATATTCGAATGGCTATTCAATTGCTTCATTCATGGGACGTTTCAATTATAGTTTTGCTGATAAATACATTGCAACAATAAATATGCGTGCCGATGGTTCTTCTAAGCTGGGAGCAAATAATAAGTGGGGATTCTTTCCATCTGCTTCATTGGCTTGGGTATTGAAAGAAGAAAGTTTCTTGAAGGATGTAGATGTTGTTTCCAATTTGAAGATTAGAACTGGTTACGGTCTTACTGGTAATCAGGATGCAATTAGCGCGTATAATTCTTTGAAATTGATGAGTCCGACAGGAGTAACTACCGTAAATGGTAAACCTGTTGTTACATACGGAATTAATCGTAATGATAACCCTGACCTGAAATGGGAAGTAAAACGTATGTTTGATATTGGTATCGATGCTGGATTCTTTGATAACCGTTTGACTGGTACTTTAGATTATTATTATTCAAAGACAAGTGACTTGTTGTATAACTATGCTGTACCTGTACCTCCTTTTGCATTCAATTCTTTGTTGGCCAATTTAGGTGAAATGGAAAATACTGGTATTGAAGTTGCAGTAACAGGTGTACCTGTAAAAACCAAAGATATGGAATTGACCATTTCTGCAAACTTCTCTTGGCAGAAGAATAAATTGTTGTCATTGAGTGGCTCATATATGGGACAATCATTGAGCGCGAAGGAATATATGAATTTGGGTGGAATGAATGGTGCTGGATTTATTGGAGGAAATAATCAAGTTATTTATCAGATGGTAGGACAACCATTGGGCGTATTCTATTTACCTAAATGTGATGGACTTATTGATATGAATGGTAATGGTGAGTATACTTATCATATTCTTGACATTGATGGTCAAGAAGGTATTGATCTTTCTGATGGAAAGGACCGTTATATAGCGGGACAAGCTATGCCGAAGTTCTATTTGGGTGGTAATATTAGTTTCCGTTACAAACAGTTTGATATCCAGACTCAGTTCAGTGGTGCGTTTGGGCATAAGATTTATAATGGAACTTCTTTGTCATACATGAATATGAGTTTATTCCCTACTTACAACGTAATGAAAGGCGCTCCTGAAAAGAATATTCATGACCAGACTGTGACTGACTATTGGTTGGAAAGAGGAGATTATGTACATATTGATTATGTAACATTAGGATGGAATCTGAATACTAAGAATTTAAAGAACATTAATTCGTTAAGATTGACATTCTCTGTAAATAATTTGGCTACTATTACTAATTATTCAGGATTGTCACCAATGATTAATAGCTCTACTGTTGGAAGTGATTTAGGTGTTGATGATAAGCGCTTCTATCCGCTTACACGTACTTACTCACTGGGACTTAGTCTTAACTTTTAAATGAACGTTACTATGAAAAGAAAATTATTATATAGCTTTTTTATTGCTGCTGCAATGAGTTTTAGTGGATGTTCTTCTTTCTTGGAAGAAAATCCTGTTGATCAGATGCCGGAAAGTGAAGCCTATAAAAATCCGGAAATGATTTATTTAAATACAGTTGCTAACCTTTATACAAAGATTGGCGCAGATGCAGGAGGAAGTGGTTTGGCTGGAACAGACAGAGGACTTTATGACTTGAATACATTTTGTGCCGATGATGCTATCCTCCCGACAAGAGGTGGTGACTGGGACGATGGTGGATTGTGGAGAGATCTGTTCACTCATAACTGGGGTGTAAATAATGGACTTATCATATCTACTTGGGACTATCTGTATGGAGTGATTGTACAGTGCAATCAATCTATAGATAAATTGACTGAATTGAAAGAGTTGGATCCAAGCAATGAATATTTTGATATTTATAAGGCTGAAGTCCGGGGAATTCGTGCTATGTATTATTATTATTTATTGGATATGTTTGCACGTGTACCAATTGTTGAATCTTCATTAACTCAGATGAAGGATGTCAAACAGTCAGAACGCAGTGAGGTTTTCAATTTTGTAAAGAAAGAGCTGGAAGAATCTATTCCATTGTTAGCTGACGAAAAAAGTGCTGATCAGGGAGAGTATTATGGGCGTATGACTAAGGCTGCTGCTTACTTCCTTATGGCTAAGTTGGCTTTGAATGCTGAAGTTTATACTGATAACGACTGGACAGACCAATCTCGTCCTGATGGAAAGAATATTAAATTTACAGTGGATGGCACAGAAAAAAATTGCTGGGAAGCTACCGTCGCTTATTGTGATAAAATCAAGGAGTGTGGATATTCTTTAAATCAGGGAACAAATGGATTCCTTTCTAACTTCGTAGTTAATAATGAAGGATCTAAGGAAAATATTTTTGTTATTCCAATGGATCCAACCTTGTATAAAGCTCGTAATATGTATCTGGTACGTTCACGCCATTATGATGTTGGTAAAGCATTAGGATTTGGTAATGGAGGTTGGAACGGATCTGCTGCTACTATTGAAGCAATGAAAGCATTTGGGTACGGAACTGCAACTCCTGATCCTCGTTTGGAATTAACTTATTATACAGGCCGGGTTGTTGTAAACGGGCAAGAAGTTATTAACAGTGAAACTGGAAAACCTTTGGAATATTTACCAATGGCAATCAAGCTTCAATTCGATAAGAGTGATACTAGCATGAAGATGGCTGGAGCACGAATGTATAAGTACGCAGATGATCCGACTGCAACCGAAGATGGACAGTGTCCTCATAACGACTGGGTATTGTTCCGTTATGCAGATGTTGTATTGATGCGTGCTGAGGCTTTGATTCGTAATGGTCAAAGCGGACAGGCTGATTTAGATGAAGTCAGAAATCGTGTTGGAGCACCTCATGCAGATGCTACTTTAAGTAATTTGTTGAAAGAACGTATGTTGGAACTGGCATGGGAAGGATGGAGACGTCAGGATTTGGTTCGTTTTGGTAAGTTTAATGATGCTATAACTGATCGTCCTAAGACAGAAGCTTATTTACAAGTGTTCCCGATTCATGCTAACACTTTGACTGTCAATCAGAATCTGACACAAAATCCGGGATATTCAAAATAAAGAAAACCTTATAGAATAAAGAAACATATGAAAACATATTTCAAATATATAGCATTGACCTTATTGCTTGCTTTGGGGCTTGTAAGTTGTGAAGATAATGAAAACTGGCGAATTATTCCATATGAACCGGAACCTGAGGCTCCGATTGATGGGCCTGAACAGTTGTATGTGGTTGGTGCTCACCAAAATTGGACTCCAGATGCAGCTGTTATAGGAAAACTTTATCCAATAGACGCTATGGGTAATTATGCCGGATATGCTTATTTGAACGGTGAATACAAATGTACTTCACAGCAAAATTGGAGTGGCCCTAATTATGGAGCAGGTTCGACTGAAGGAACATTGTCGACAGCTGAGGATGCTGGTAACCTGACTGCAGAAGAAGGGTATTATTATCTTACTTTTAATATCAAAGAGCTTACATATACAGTTCAGCTTGTAAACTTTGGTGTTATTGGAGATGCTACTCCTGGTGGCTGGAATGAAGATACCGATTTAGTTTATGATCCAGCTGATCTAAAGTTGAAAGTAGATATGACATTGACAGACGGTACGATTAAGTTTCGTGCAAACGATCAGTGGGATGTTCCTAATGGAGATTTTGGTGCAGGAGATAGTGAAGGCAAATTGGCTCCAAAAGGAAATAACATTAGTGTGACGGCTGGTGATTATCAAGTGGTAGTAGATCTTTCGACTCCGGATTATACTTATGAATTGATAGCTAAATAATTAAATTAATATTAGGAGTGCGTCGATAGGGCTTTGCCAGATTGTACGCACTCTTTTTTTCTTCTATCTATGAAAAACTATATATTGACTTATATATTGTTAGCACTGGGGTTTATTACTTCATGTAGTGATACCGATTCGAATACTTTGCCTGGTGGTGTAACAGATAATTTGAAAGAAGGCTTTACTTATTTACCGGAAACTCCCGATGCTGACCAGCCTCTCACGATTACATTTAAGGCGTCACCGACTTCTGCTTTATATGGATATGCTGGTGATGTATACTTGCATACAGGAATAGTAAGTGAGGGAGTGTGGCTGTATGTACCTGCAGATTGGAATGAAAATATTGAAAAGTGTAAGTTTACTAAAAGTCAAACTGAGGCTAATGTATGGACCATTACTCTTTCTCCGTCTATTCGGGAATGGTTTGCTTCCGGTACAACTCCTGTTGAACAATTGGGAATTATCATTCGTAGTGCAGATGGTAGTAAAAAAGGTATTGACAAAGATCAGTTTGTGAATGTTACGGATATGAAATATCATGGATTCGTTCCTGGTAAGGTTCAGGAGAAATCACTTCCTTCAGGGGTGCAGGAAGGAATTAATTTGGATATAGATAATTGTACCGTGACATTAGTTCTGTATGATAAAGCAACTGATGGAAGTCATAAAGACTATGCGTATGTTGTAGGAGATTTTAATGAGTGGACATTGGCTAATGATGAAACATCCCAGATGTATCGTGATGAAGCAACAGGATGCTGGTGGATTACAATTTCTGATTTAGATCCTGCAAAGGAGTATCGTTTTCAGTATTATGTAGGGACTTTAACAGGTGATGTCATGCGACTGGCAGATCCTTATTCTGAAAAGATACTGGATCCGGATAACGATAAATATATTGCAGCATCTACTTATCCGGTTACAGAAAGGCAATATCCTGATAAAGGCATAGGCATCGTGTCTGTTTTTAAGCTACAGCGAGAAGAATATAGCTGGATAAATACAGATTTTAAGATAAAAGATGCTGATAATCTGATGATTTATGAAATGTTGTTACGTGACTTTACAGAAAGTGGTGATTTGAATGGAGCTATACAAAAGTTAGATTACTTACAGGCCTTAGGTATCAATGCCGTTGAGTTGATGCCTGTACAAGAGTTTGATGGGAACAATAGCTGGGGGTATAATCCTTGTTTTTTCTTTGCATTGGATAAGGCTTATGGTACAAAAGAAATGTATAAACGTTTCATTGATGAATGTCATTCTAGGGGAATAGCTGTTTTGTTTGATGTCGTTTACAATCATGCCACGGGAAATATGCCATATGCAAGACTATATTGGAACAATTCCAAAGGATGTCCTGCGGCCAATAATCCATGGTTTAACGAAGCAGCACCACATCCATTTAGTGTTTTCAATGATTTTAATCACGAGTCAGAGTTAACACGTCGTTTTGTAAAGCGCAATCTTAAATTTCTTTTGGATGAATATAAAATAGATGGATTCCGTTTCGATTTAACAAAGGGATTTACAAATAAGACAAGTAATGAAGGTACTTCCGGAAATTATGATGCTAGTCGTGTAGCCATTTTAAAGGATTATTATCTGGCTATTAAAGAAGTCAATCCAGACGCTATTATGATTTGCGAACATTTGGCAGGTATTGAGGAGGAAAGCGAATTGTCACAAATAGGAATGAAGTTATGGCGTAATATGAATAATGCTTATTGTCAGTCTGCAATGGGATGGAGTGAAGGAAGTGGTTTTACTGGACTTACTACCTTTAATACGACTATGAAAGAAGGTGGATGGGTTGGTTACATGGAAAGTCATGACGAAGAGCGGTGTGCTTATAAACAAACCCAATGGGGAAATGGATTATTACAAACCGATTTGTCTGTACAGATGCAACAACTAGAGGCAAATGCTGCTTTCTTCTTTATGGTATCAGGACCTAAAATGATCTGGCAATTCGGAGAATTGGGATATGATATTTCGAGAGATGCTAACCAGCAAGGAGAAGTTATTTCTGGTGAAGATCACAAGACAGATCCTAAGCCTGTTTTATGGTCTTATAAAGATATACCAGAAAGAAATGAATTATATACCACTTATAGTCGGTTGTTAGCATTGCGTAAGGCATGTCCTGATGTCTTTGGCCAAAATGCCTTTAAGGAATGGAGGGTTTCTGATAATGATTGGAATGACGGACGCTATATCCGTTTGGAAACTGTTGATGGTAAACAACTTGTTGTCGTAGGTAACTTTACTGACCGACCTGTTGATATGCAGTATGTATTCCCTGTAACGGGAGAATGGTATAACTTCTGTAAAGAAGGAATGCCAGAAATCATTACGGCTACACATTTGGAGGTTCCAGCACACAGTTTTGGCTTATATACGAATTTCTCTATTCCTGTAAAATAGTGCAAGAAAGGGAACATATCGTTTACGGCTTTAAAGGTATGTTCCCTTTTATTGTGTGTATATTGTTATCTTGCTTGACTTCTAAATTCTTTGGGTGACATTCCTGTATTTTTCTTGAAAAAGCGACTTAAGTATGACTGATCGGGGAAGTTGAAATGCTGTGCTATTTCGGTAACCGATAAATGTGGGTCATCCAATAACACTTTGATTTCGGCTGTTAATTGCTCATCGATCAACTGTTTGGGAGTTCTTCCGTTTACATATAAAGCAATAATCTCATTCAAATATCGTGATGTGATACATAGCTTGTCGGCATAAAAAGCTACCTGATGCTCTCGTGTACTATATTCTCTTACAAGTTGCAGAAACTGATAATAGAGAATCTGTTTGCGACTGTATTGTTTTTTCACAGCCAGTTTTTCCTGAATAGTATTGAATAACCACATCAATAGACTTTGTAGAAAGTTATATTCCTGCTGTTGGCGGAATTGAGGTGTATTGTCCATGAATTGCATTTGTGCCATGTCCATCCATAAATTTATTTCTTTCCATGTCTTTTGGCTTCGTTCGTCCTCTGTATGATGATAACAGGGATGTTCATGTGTATAATTATAATAGGGAGTATCAATTGGTAGTACTGCTTTTAGAAAAACCTCTTGTGGAAACATCAGAATACGTGCTTTAAAGTCGTACGATGATTGTACCACTTGTATCAGGCTGCCAGTCAGAAAGATTAACTCAGTCTGTTCTTCGAATATATATTGTTGTACACCAGTCGAAATAAGCGCTTGTCCGTGTGTACATATTAAATAGATACCACATTTAAAGTGACATGGCTTTTGTTTGAGCTGGGCCAGATCAGTTTCTTCGTATAAAATATATCGTGTGTCTGACGGTAATGAATATGGCATGAATGACTTCTGTTTTATACCGCAAATATACTTATATTCTCTGATGAAATATACATATGTTCCTAAAATGAAATGTTTTGTACTTTTAAAGAAATAAATCGTTCTGTGAGAATGGCGTAATTTTGCAGTCGAAAAAATGAAGGTAAAAAAGATGATAACGACGAAGAAACAAGATTCAAAGCTATTTATACTGATATTTTTAGGCATGTTAAGTGCATTTGGTCCTTTTGTTATGGATATGTATCTGCCTACATTGCCTGCTATGTCCGATTATTTTCATACAACTTCCTCTATGGTTCAGCTGGGACTTACTTCCAGTATGGTAGGACTAGCTATTGGTCAATTGATTTTTGGTCCGTTAAGTGATAAATATGGTCGTCAACGTCCATTGATAATTGCTTTATTCTTGTTTCTGTTTTCTACAGTAGGATGTATTTTTTCGCAAAATATCATGCAGTTTGTGGTATTGCGTTTTGTACAGGGAGTAGCTGGAGCTGGTGGCGTAGTTCTTTCTCGTTCGATAGCTACTGATAAATATTCAGCACGTGAATTGGCTACTATGTTAGCTATAATCGGAGCTATTAATGGTATTGCTACGGTAGCTGCTCCGATAGCAGGAGGAGTATTGGCAGAGGGTGCAGGATGGCATGGCATCTTTTGGTTTTTATTTTTGTTGGGAGGCGTATTGCTGTGCTGTAGTTTTCGTATGCAAGAATCGTTACCTGCACATCGCCGCCCGGAAGTGAATTGGAAAGGTATATGCCGAAATTTTGGTACAGTATTGAGTAACCGCCGATATTTATTTTATATTCTGCAATATGGCTTTACGATGGGAGTACTTTTTGTAAATATTGCTTCAGCTCCTTTTATTATGCAGCAGCACTATGGATTATCTCCTATGATGTTCAGCTTGTGTTTTGGAATCAATGCTATCGCTATGGTTATTTCTTCTACTATATCAGTTAAGCTTCCTACTATGGAACATGCTTTGCATATCGGTAGTAATGGCATGCTGGTCGTTTCTGCTTGTCTGCTTGTTTGTCTTTCACTGAATTGTAACTTTTGGATATATGAAATATTGATTTTCTGTTTACTTGCTATGGTGGGTATGAGTTATACTGCATCAAATGCTTTGGCAATGGATTGCGAACGCAGATATGCTGGTATTGCTTCTGCTCTGTTGGGAGCTATTGGTTTTCTGTTTGGTGGATTAGTCCCTCCTTTAGTAGGTTTAGGCGATATGATGTACACGGCAGGAGTGCTGTTCCTGGCTGGAGCTGTCTGTGCATATCTCTGCGCAAGATATGCGATGCCAGTTCGAGAGGGTGAAAAAAATCTGTTGTATCGCATATGTTATGTTATGATTCATTTACCCTATACTATTATAAATAGAAAACGTGGATAAAATATTTAAAGCTTGTTCCGACTCCGAAATTCTTTGGGTGACATACCTGTGTTCTTTTTGAAAAAGCGGCTCATATTGGCTGGCTCTTGAAAATTGAATAGCTGAGCTATTTCCATTATAGACAGACTAGGATTACTTAATTGTACTTTTAACTCGGCTGTGAGCTGTTCGTCTATAAGCTGTTTGGGTGTACGTCCATTAGAGTATTGAATAACGACTTCGTTCAGGTAACGCGGTGTAATACAAAGTTGGTTAGCGTAATAGTTTATTTGATGTTCCTGAGTACTATGCTCTCGTAATAAGACCATAAAACGGTGATACAATATTTGTTTTCTACTATACTTGTTATGTATGGAGAGATATTGTTGTGGAATCGTATTGAATATCCACATAAACAAACTTTGTAGAAAATTTTGTTCTAGTTGCTCCCGAAAATATTTGGCAGGGTGACTGAAAAGAAGTTCTGCCATATCCATCCATTGATTTACTCGTTTCCAGCTTGCTAAACTTGTATCGTTTGCTGCATGGTTAAAGTAAGGCGCTTCACTCATGTAGTTAAAGTAAGAAGTGTCAATAGGTAAGGCTGCTTTTAGAAAAATATTTTTAGGAAATAGCAACATTCTTACCTTAAAGTCAGGAGAAGGTTTGATGACTTCGATAAGACTTCCTGCTAGAAAAATCAGTTCCGATGTTTTACAGAAATCATATTGTTCTACTCCTGTAGAAATAATACTTCTGCCGCTTATGCAAAGCAGTTGTATGCCACACTCAAACCGAAAGGGGCGTTTTGTGAGTGAAGATAGATCGGTTTCTTCATATCGCATAATCGATGTATCAGAAGGAAAAGAAGATATCATGATAGTGTTCTGTTTATGTAGGCAAATGTAGTAATTTGTTGGTGAAAAATCTGCCTTTGTTCCTAAATTGATAGGTTTTGTGCTGTAAAACGCTGATATGTATGTTGAAAAGTTCTTTATTTTTGCAGCGGTAAAAAATAGAGTAAAATGAAAGGTAAAAAGAATTCAAAAGTATTTATACTAGTGTTTTTAGGTATGCTTACAGCATTTGGACCATTTGTTACGGATATGTATCTGCCTACTTTACCAGCTATGTCTGAATATTTCCATACAACTTCTTCGATGGTACAGTTAGGTCTTACGGCAAGTATGATTGGACTTGCTGCTGGACAGTTGCTTTTCGGACCATTAAGCGATAAATATGGTCGTCGGTTGCCACTTATTATATCAATGACTTTGTTTGCTGTTGCTACTATTGGATGTATATATTCTTATACTATAATGCAGTTTGTTGGTTGGCGCTTGATACAAGGTATAGCCGGAGCAGGAGGTATTGTTATTTCACGTTCAGTTGCAGCTGACAAATACTCTGGACGTGAGTTGGCAAAGATGCTTGCCTTGATTGGTGCCATTAATGGGGTAGCCCCTGTAGCAGCACCTATGGGAGGAGGATTTCTAGCTGGAAGTGTGGGTTGGACTGGTATTTTCTGGTGCCTTTTTGTATTAGGGATAATATTGCTTTTGGGTAGTATACACTTTGAAGAGTCGCTTCCGGTTGAGGATAGAAAAGAGAAAAGTTGGAGGTCTGTTTTTCGTAGCTTCATCGATGTTCTTCGCAATTCTAGTTATGTGTGCTATACGTTACAGTTTGGTTTTGCACAAGGAGTATTGTTTGCTAACATAGCTTCGGCACCGTTTATTATGCAACAACATTACGGATTTTCTCCGTTGATGTTTAGTATATGTTTTGGTATCAATGCCATATTCATTGTTATATCAGCAGCTTCGGCTATCAAGTTTCGTCGGCTGGAACAGGCTTTGCATTATGGTAGCACTGGAATGGTCGTCGTTTCTGCATTGCTTTTAGTAGCGTTAGTTTTAGATTGCAATTTTTGGATATATGAATTATTGTTGATTGGTCTTTTGTCAATGCTTGGACTTACTTTTACAGCTTCCAATACATTGGCCATGGATTGCGAACACAATAATGCAGGAATGGCATCGGCATTATTGGGAGCTTTAGGATTTGCTTTTGGAGGAATTGTTTCACCATTGGTAGGTCTTGGTAATATAATGGTTTCTACAGGAATAATCTTTCTTATGGGTTCTATCTGCTCATATGTCTGTACGCGTTATGCTTTGCATAGAAATCTTAAAACAGTATGTCAACGTTCGTGAAAGGTATACTTGGAGGGTATAAAAATAAAAATATCAAAATGTTGAGTGTGGAGAGAAAAAACGAGAGAAATATTTGGAAGATTAGAAAGATGTTCATATCTTTGCACCGCAATTAAGGAAAAACATATTCCTGATAGTAGTTGCCCAGATGGCGGAATCGGTAGACGCGCTGGTCTCAAACACCAGTGGAGTAACATCCATCCCGGTTCGACCCCGGGTCTGGGTACGGAAAGAAAGGCTAAGTAATTGATAATTCATTACTTAGCTTTTTCTTTTTTTAATTCTCCTGCATTTTCCTATATGTGCAAAAAAGGATCAGTGAAATCTTTCAGGGGTCAACGTAAAAACCTGAGGGATTCTTATATTACGCATAAATTTTAGACAGTCTAAACAGAAAGAAAGCTCTATCCTTCACTCTCCTGAATTGTGAGCGAAAGTTCTTTATTTTGGCATTAAAAGACTCTGATGCAGCGTTTGTAGAACGTCTTTCAAAGTAGTTTATTATTTCAAGATAATGTGTCTGTATTGACCTTGCTACTCTTCCAAAGGCAAGGAACCCTGATTTGTCCACCTCGTCATACCACCTGACAAGCCTTGTCAAGGCTACATCCTTATGTCTGCACTGGTGATGAATCAATCCTAATCTCATGGAAAGATAGTATGCTTTCTCTATATCAGGGTGCCGGCACGGACACGTTGTGATTCGGTCCATAATGATTCTTTCTTATACAGAAGATATATACTTCTGGCCAACAGCTGTTTCCTTGAATCTCCGTTCTCAAATACCGGAGCATGGTATATCTTTCCACATGCCTTGGCATGTGCTATCTGTATGGACTCTTCATCAAGTGCTTCCCAACGGGCTTTAACTCTCATGTCCTGAACAGCTTCATAAGCAAGCTTCTGTACATGGAAACGGTCCGTAACACGACGGGCGGCAGGAAAACAGATACGGGCTATTTGCTCCATATTCGGAGCCATATCAAGTGTTATTTCTCTTACCTGAAAGCGCTTGTGTCTGGAAAGCTTCAGAAGGATGGATATAACAGTCTTTACGTCAGTGCCTTTTATGATGGCGATAATACTTCCAGCAGCTCCTCTTTTCTCCTTGTTTATCAATATGGTATATAATTCACCGCGCGAAAGACACACTTCGTCTATTCCTACGTATGCTCCGATGTTTTTCTCAAACAGGACCCATTCTTCTGCGTGTGGGAGTTGGGACCATTTCAAATATCCGCTCAGATGATTGCGATACTGTCTTTCAAAAAGATCACCGTCAATACCGAACAGAGTTCCCAAAAGCTTACAGCTGACAGGAAGCGTATCAATATAACTCTTTTAAAAAAGACGCAAATTCTTGCGTCATGCGGCTGCCTTGGGCAACCAGTTTCCAGTTACGGCTTACATAGCGGTCCTCATCCTTTAAAACCCACCGGCGACGACGGATGTTTAGAAATACCTTCTTTCCGCGGATTGGAAAGTCTTGTACGGTTATCGGATCATAAAAGCCCTTACTCTCAACTTTACTCTCAGAGTACTCTTTCGGAATTTCATTCTTCTCTTCAAGATAGATTATTATCTCAGTACTACTTTCCTTTACATCTGATATGTTGAAATAATCCAGAGTTCCTTCCGGGAGAAGGAGATGATAACCGTTTGTTTCCATTATATTTTATTTTTATTCTTGTAGGCAAAGATAATATTTATTGAATTAACCCCTCAAGTTTTTACGTTGATCCAAGATCTTCCATAGAATATCAGCAAATTACAAAGAAGATAAAACAAAAGCGACAAGCAATTTTCACTGCTTGTCGCCTTATGTCGGAATGAGGCGACTCGAACGCCCGACCCCTACGTCCCGAACGTAGTGCGCTACCAACTGCGCTACATTCCGAATGCAATTTTTCTTATTTGCGGTTGCAAAGATATGTATATTTTAGGAACCAGCCAAATAAATAAGTGAAAAAATGGATAAAAATATTTTGATTCATTTTATAATGGAAAAATATTTGTAAACTTCAAAACTTTGCTTACCTTTGCAACCGCAAACGAGAAAGATTGGTGCCATAGCTCAGTTGGTAGAGCAAAGGACTGAAAATCCTTGTGTCCCCGGTTCGATTCCTGGTGGCACCACTTTGAAAAAAAGCAAAAGACAGTAAAATCTTGATTTCCAAGCGTAATCGGGATTTTTTGTTTTCCCCCGGCACGCAAAAAACGGCAAAATATTACCGTTCGAGGTGGAGCAAAAATCTCCACCGAATTAGAGTCTTTCTCACTGATTCAATAACTTTCTATGTCTATCTAATTTGACTCAAGCAGAATTCAGAAAACATATTGCAGACGCAGTTGTGATAGAAAAAAGTTTTTCTGATAAAAACTATTGCAGAAATTACCTACCCAAACGTAGCTTCCATTGATTTTTATTCCTAAATAACGATTCAAATAAAAATTTATTCCCAACGATAAATCTTTCTCTTCCCCTCCTAAAATACCAGAACGTTCATCATTCATATCTGTATAATTAAAACGAGCAACGAGTTCTATAGGGTCAGTAGAAATTTAGTGGGGATACGCATATAGCTTCGCAATGCGGAATAAAAAGAACTTCTTATCAGGTAACCATTCTATTTTCCGCCTTGACACGCATGTTCCCTAAACCTACCTTTGC